>NZ_JBFBAE010000036.1:0-93386 GCF_040689465.1 Amycolatopsis sp. NPDC051373
TTCTGCATGCTCATGACATTTCCTCCGGATGTTCGACCGAGCGCGTGCACGGGCTCGGTGACGGGACGGGATTCCTCGACCTCGGCTGCCGCCGCCGGTCGACTCCTCGGCTGTAGGCAGCACGCGGCGGCGGCGCCCACTGCGGCGGGGCTAATTGCGGCCTGGCGGTGGTTTGAGCCCATACCGGGCGATGACGTCTGGCAGCCAATCGGGGGTGGCGAACTCCAGTCCGTACTCGGCCGCGAGCCGTGCCATCTCCCCTTCGGCGGGCGGGCTGCCTGCAATCAGGTCCGACAGGGCATGGAAGAACCCTTCGAAGCCGCCCGGGGCAATCACCTCGATCATCCGCGCGGGTATCTTGCCCGCGTTCCACATCGTGTGAAGTTCTCCGCGTGGCTTGGCGATGTATCCACCCGCGCCGAGTACGGCCTCGCGATCGCCTGATCGGAAACCGATCTCCCCTTCGGTCACGATCGAGTACTCGTCCTCACGGGTGTGCAGGTGCGGAGCGACCAGTGCACCGACGGGGAACGGGTGTTCCACGATCGACACAGCACCTCCTGTCTCGTGGCTCCAGAGCTTGAAGGCCACTCCGATATCTCCGAGATCCCCCTCCTTTCCCTCCCCCGGTTGCACGATCGTCAGTGGCGGAGGCGTTATGTCGCCCATGGTGACTCCCCGTCGTCATCGCTGTGACTCGCTGCCGGCGTCGTCCGACTCGGCCCCTGGCGAGGCCGGGTCAGCGGGCGCAGCTTCGCGGTCGCGAGCGATCTGGGCGATGAAGTATTCCGGGTCGTCCGGGTCGAAATTCCGTTCGGTGGTCTCCACCGGCATGGCTGGCTCCAATCACCGTGGGGCTGCGGCTTGTACCGTTGGCCGCCGTCGTCACTTCGATTGGCGTAAACCAAGGGGGGAATCTTACGGGGGTCGGCGAACTTGCCCTGGAATACCCATCGGGCACCCATCCGCGCACCGCAGCTGCTCGCGCCGGGTGCCTCGCCGCCCACGATCCGCTCGGTGTCGCTGGAGCCGGACCACGCGCAAGTTCGATGCGGCCTGCGCCTCTTCCTTGGCTGTGGTTCAGCGGCGAATCGAGTGATGGCACCTTGTTTGGCCGGACAAACATCGCGACACGTGATTTCCGCAGCCGGCCCGGGGGCACCTCCCGCGGCGGCGGCGACGGGTGGCCGAGCAAACGGACCCGGATCGCGCCGCCGCCGATCCGGAATCCTTTGTCTGGCAAAGCGACGAAGGTACGCGAACTGGTGACCTCCGACGCAACGTGGCGAACGCCGCTTCCCCCTGCTCACACAATGGCGACGCCTGGCCACCCAATAAGACTGTAAGGATGATCAGATGGCGTCCGGCGCGCGGGTCTGACCCGCGATACGACCGGCCTTCGGTGCCTTCAATTTGATCTGTTGACTCGGGTTCCGGGCGGTACGTGCTGCCGCCGGACCAGCGGGACGTGTCCCGATAGGGGCCTTGCCACTGGTGCGCGAGCATCACGGGACCGCGGCCGATGCGGCCAATACGTCCGTGACGCGGAGAACGCGGGCCGCCAGGACATCGCCGACTTCTTCCGCCGTGTGATGGAGCAGGACTCGGCCCGGGCGAAGCAGTGCCACGAGTACATGAAGGAGCCCTCGGGCAGCTCCAGCTCCGGCCCGGCGGTTTCCTGACGCGGCCGGGCGGGAAGAGCCGGGCGGCGCCTCCCGCCCCGCGCGGAGTTCATCGACAGCGCGTGCGAAGACCCACGCGAGTTACGAGCCCGACGAGCGGGAGGAGCCCGATGAGGAAGGTGACTGTCGACGATCTGCGCGAGCTGCTGGCGGCTTCGCTCGCCGAACCGGTGCTCGTGCTGACCGAAGGACGTCTGCGGGTCGAACCGCCGACGGCGGGACGCCCGGCGAGTGACGTGGTCACCCGCTCCGAGCTGCGCCGCCGACTCGGCGACGCCGGTGAACCCGGCAATCGCGACCTCGAGCTGATCGCGGCGACGCTCACCACGGCGGTCGGCGAGCGCGGAGCCTGACGGGTCAGAGGATCGGCACGCCGCCTGTCACCGCGACGCGCGCGCCGGACACGTAGCTGCCGTCGTCGGAGGCGAGCAGGACGTAGACCGGGGCGAGTTCGGCTGGCTGGCCGGCGCGGCCCAGTGGCACCTGCTCGCCGAAGCTCTTCACCTGTTCCTCGGGCATCGTGGACGGGATCAGCGGTGTCCAAATCGGACCCGGAGCGACGCTGTTGGCGCGAATCCCCCGAGGCCCCAGCAACTGCGCCAGGGCCGCCGTCATGTTCGCGACGCCCGCCTTCGTCACGTCGTAGGGCAGCAGCTGCGGAGTCGGGTTGTCGGAGTTGACCGACGAGCTGCCGATGATCGCCGCACCGGGCTTCAGGTGCGGCAGGGCCGCCTTGACGAGGTGGAAGTAGGCGCTGAGATTCGTGGCGAGCGTGTGGTCCCACTCCTCGTCCGAGATCTCTTCGAGCGTCTCGTGGGTCATCTGGAACGCCGCGTTGTTCACGAGCACGTCGAGCCGGCCGAACTCCTCGACCGTCCGAGCCACCAGCGCCCGGCAGTGCGCCGGATCCGCGATGTCACCGGGAACGGCCACGGCCTTGCGCCCGGCTTCGGCGACCCAGCGGCGGGTCTCCTCGGCGTCCTCGTGCTCGTCCAGGTAGGAGATCAGCACGTCGGCGCCTTCACGCGCGTATGCGATCGCCACCGCGCGGCCGATGCCGCTGTCCGCGCCGGTGATCAACGCGGCCTTGCCAGTCAGCTTCCCGGAGCCGCGGTAGGTGTGCTCGCCGTGATCGGGCCGCGGGGTCATCTCCCCGGTCGACCCGGGTGGGCTCTGCTGCTGAGCGGGCTGGGACACGGCCGGCTCCTTTCATTGTCAAATGCACCTGCGTTGGCACCGACGACATCGGGCAGCAGGCTCCCGTTCCGAGTGCGGCCGGTGGCGGTGCCGGCGACGATCTGGGTTCGACGGTCTGCGCGGCGTCCTCATCCGCCCGCTCGGCGAGTCGGCGCTCAGTTGCGCTCGCGGCTGACTTCGTGGTCGCCGGCGGCTTCGCGTTCGGCGAGCTCGCGCTGGTCCTCGGGGGTCAGGTCGCCCGAACCCGTGAGTTCACGGTCGAGCGTCGTATCGGCGTCGCGTTCGGGATCGGTCATGTTCCGTCGGCTACCCGCCCCTGAGCCCGGCAAACGCGGGGTCAGCCGAAGGCGGGCGCGGGCCCACCACCGGTGGACCCGCGCCGGTACCTCACGCTCCGCGGCCCGTGGTGCGCTGCAGCTCGTCGATCCGTTCCGAGGCCTGCGCTTTGGTGAGGTCGTCGGACACCTCGACCCCGGCCTCCTGTCCCAGCGTCTGCAGGTACGACTTCTGCGGCCCGGTCATGGGCTCGTCGCCGGTCGTCCAGTCGCTCGGATCCTTCTGCGGGTTCTGGTCAACCTGGTCCGTCATCACTCCTCCATTCGAACAGGTGTTCGCATGCACCGACCGTACCCCGGGTGTGCGGCAACCGCCGTCCGAATGAACCCGGAATGATCAGCGACGCCGCCGGGTACCCGCGAAACCGTGAGCAAACCTGATTTGACCCGTTCCAGTCTCGGTCCTACGGTGCCTGTGTGATGGCTGACTTCGAGGGGCAGCTGCGCTCGGCCTCATTGCGCGTGACACGGCCGCGACTGGCCGTGCTCGCGGCGCTGCGCGATCACCCGCACGTGGACACCGAGACGGTGATCGCACTGGTGCGCGACGAACTTCCGACGGTCTCGCACCAAGCGGTCTACGACGTGCTGCGGGCGCTCACCGACAGCGGCCTGGCGCGTCGCATCCAGCCCGCCGGCGCGAACGCCCGCTACGAGTCCCGGGTGGGCGACAACCACCACCACGTCGTGTGCCGCTCGTGCGGCGCGATAGCCGATGTCGACTGCACCGTCGGCGCCGCCCCCTGCCTCACCGCTTCGGACGACCACGGTTATGCGATCGACGAAGCGGAGGTCGTCTTTTGGGGTACCTGCCCCGACTGTTCGGCAGAACGCCACAACCAGTGATCCGCGAACTCGGAAGGCAAAACACATGACCGACACCCCGGAAAACACCCCGTCGAGCGCGCAGGGGGTGGACAAGAAGGCGGCCGAGGGTTGCCCGGTCGCACACGACTCCGTGACCTCGCACGGCAGCGAGAGCGAGAACCCGGCGATCGACTCGCCGCGCCCGAAGACAGGCGGCCGCCCGCGCACGAACCGGGACTGGTGGCCCAACCAGCTCGACCTGTCGGTGCTGCACGCGCACTCATCCAAGAGCAACCCGCTGGCACCGGACTTCAGCTACGCCAAGGAGTTCGAGAAGCTCGACGTCAACGCCCTCAAGCACGACATCACCGAGGCCCTCACGACCTCGCAGGACTGGTGGCCGGCCGACTTCGGGCACTACGGCGGCCTGATGATCCGCATGAGCTGGCACTCTGCGGGCACTTACCGCATCCACGACGGGCGCGGGGGCGCCGGTGACGGCGCGCAGCGCTTCGCTCCGCTCAACAGCTGGCCCGACAACGCCAACCTCGACAAGGCCCGCCGCCTGCTGTGGCCGGTCAAACAGAAGTACGGCCAGCAGGTCTCGTGGGCCGACCTGCTCGTGCTCGCCGGCAACGTCGCGCTCGAGTCCATGGGCTTCAAGACCTTCGGGTTCGGCTTCGGCCGCGTGGACACCTGGGAGCCCGAGGAGATCTACTGGGGCCCCGAGGACGACTGGCTGGGCGACGAGCGCTACGCCACCGACTCCGCGATGGTGCCCGAACTCGGCGCGACCGAGATGGGCCTCATCTACGTCAACCCCGAAGGCCCCCGCGGCAGCGCGGACTTCATGGCTGCGGCGCACTTCATCCGCGAAACCTTCGCGCGGATGGCGATGAACGACGAGGAGACCGTCGCGCTGATCGCCGGCGGTCACACCTTCGGCAAGACCCACGGCGCAGGCGTGGCCGACGACCACGTCGGCCCCGAGCCCGAGGGCGCGCAACTCGAGGCGCAGGGCCTCGGCTGGCTCAGCACCCACGCCAGCGGCAAGGGCGGCGACACGATCACCAGCGGCCTCGAGGTCACCTGGACCGACAAGCCGACGGAGTGGAGCAACCGCTTCTTCGAGATCCTCTTCGCCTACGAGTGGGAGCTCGAGACGAGCCCCGGCGGTGGCAAGCAGTACGTCGCCAAGGACGCGCCGGAGATCATCCCGGACCCGTTCGACCCGAACAAGAAGCACAAGCCGACCATGCTCACCACCGACCTGGCACTGCGCTTCGACCCGACCTACGGCGAGATCTCGCGCCGCTTCCTCGAGAACCCGGACGAGTTCGCGCTGGCGTTCGCCAAGGCCTGGTACAAGCTGCTGCACCGTGACATGGGCCCGGTCAGCCGTTTTCTGGGCCCGTGGGTCCCGGAGCCGCAGCCGTGGCAGGACCCGGTGCCGGCCGTCGAGGGTGATCTCGTGGCCGACGCCGACATCGCGGACCTCAAGGCGAAGGTGCTCGAGTCCGGGCTCACCACCGCGCAGCTGGTGACCACGGCGTGGGCGTCGGCCGCGAGCTTCCGCTCCACCGACAAGCGCGGTGGCGCCAACGGCGCGCGGATCCGCCTCGAGCCGCAGCGCGGCTGGGAGGTCAACCAGCCCGATCAGCTCGCGGCGGTGCTCGAGAAGCTCGAGGGCATCCAGCGCGAGTTCAACGAGGCCGGCGGCGCGAAGATCTCGCTCGCGGACCTCATCGTGCTGGCCGGTTCGGCCGCCGTCGAGAAGGCCGCGCACGACGCGGGCGTCGAGGTGACCGTGCCGTTCCACCCCGGCCGCACGGACGCCACCCAGGAGCAGACCGACGTCGAGTCCTTCGCGGTCCTGGAGCCGCGCGCCGACGGCTTCCGCAACTACCTGCGCGCCGGCGAGAAGCTCCAGCCCGAGGTGCTGCTCGTCGACCGCGCCTACATGCTCAACCTGACGGCCCCCGAGATGACCGTCCTGATCGGCGGCCTGCGCACCCTGGGCGCCAACGTCGACGGCGCCCAGCACGGTGTCCTCACCGACCGCCCCGGCGTGCTGACCCAGGACTTCTTCACCAACCTCCTGGCCCCCGGCACCCGCTGGAAGGCCTCGGAGTCGGACGAGAACGTGTACGAGATCCGCGACACCGCAACCGACGAGCTGAAGTGGACGGCCACCGCCGTCGACCTCATCTTCGGCTCCAACTCGCAGCTGCGTGCCCTCGCCGAGGTCTACTCCAGCGAAGACGCCCGCGACAAGTTCGTCGCCGACTTCGTCGCAGCGTGGACGAAGGTCATGGAACTGGACCGGTTCGACCTCGCCTGAGGCTGAGCAACGGACAGCCCGGCCGGTCCCGAGTGGATCGGCCGGGCTGTTCGCTGTCCAGAGCCCGAGGTCCTGCTCCCGGTGATCGCGCGCCGAGAGGCCGAAGGACCTCGATGACGATGCGGTTCCCCTGGGCGATCAGGTTTCATTCTCATAGAGGGAAAGCCCAGCACCCGGCCCCGCCCGCCACCGTGTCGGCCGTCAAGGCGTTGGTTTCACGTCTCCGCCTGTGGGAATCCAGCCCGCGCACGGTGCTTCCATCTGCGGGGCAGGCTTACGCGAAGGTGGTGGTGTTCGGTGAAACCGGAGCCCACGTATCGAGAAGAACTGCTGCTGCGTCACTACATAGAGTCGGTCGCTGAGCAGGTGGGAGTGGAGGCGACAGCGGTGCTTTGCGAGTGCGGCACGCCCTCAACCGCGTACGTCGCGCTCGCCGACACGTCGCGCGCTTGGCCCGGGCGGCTCCTGATGCTCGCGTGGAGCAGCGACGAGGGCTGGCGACTCGCACTCGAGCCCGAAAGCGACGAACCACCTGTGATCGTTGCCGTGTGGCCGGAACCGGTCCGCCCGGCCCCGGAGCGAGTCGCGCGCCGCCTCCAGAACGAGCTGCAGAAGCGGGCACAGGCAGCCGCGACGGCATCGATGATGCCTTCGGAAGATGCGGCCCACCCGTCGCGGCAGCCGGAACTTGCCCAAACGCCGATCAGGCGCTGAAGTTTACGTGGCCCGCCGTGTCGGCCGCCACCGCGCGGGTACTCCACCAACACAGCGGTATCAGCCACCGCACGAGCAAGTTCCGGAGAGGAGACATCATGGCCACCGGCGAAACCGGATTCGACGACGTCACCTACGACCTGGTGTCTGTGCAGTACCACGCCCTGAAGGCAGGACACGACTACGGCCAGTACGTCAGGGACGCGGACAACGCGGGCAAGCAGGAAATCGCCGATTTCTTCCGCACAGTCATGAAGGAAGACTCGGCACGCGCCAAGCAGTGTCACGAATTCATCAAAGAGCTGTCCGGCAGCTCGGAATCGGGCCCGGCCGTCACCTGAGGTCACCCGGCCGTTCGTCCTACGAGGCGAGGGCGGAGCAGCTGCGCACGGCCGCCGGCTCAGCCGGTGGCCGCGTGCTCGCTGTGAGCGGCCGGCACCACCGCGGCGCTGTCGCGGCGCGTAGGTCGACGCTGGTGGGTGCGTCGAGTGCGGCCGGGTCGCCGTCCGGATTCGGTTCGAAGCTCGACATGCCCTCGGTCTTGGCGCGGCCGCGGCCGAGGGGCTCCGACGCTGGCGCTCAATCTGAGTGAGGTCCCGCGTCGTTTCCTCGGCCGCGCTCGGGCGCTCGTCTCGAACGCAGCCTCAGCCGCTTGGGCACGACAGGTTCTTCACGCCGTATTCGTCTTGGGACAGGAACTGGCCGCCGAAGCAACCTGACGGAATTTTCGCGCGTATCCGCGGCATGATCAGGTAACAGGTCAGGTTGGATGATCAACGTCGAGGCGCCGGCGCCCACCATCTCGCCCGCGTCACCAGCGGCCGGGCGGGACCGGTTCGTCGCTGTTCAGCGGACACCGTACTGGACTGGGTTGCGAGTCAACTCGCGGCACCGAGCCGTTGGGCGAGCAGTTTCTTGCCCTGCTCCGCACCCTTCCGGCTTTCCTCCTGGGCACGGCGGAAAAAGGCGGCCAGCTCGCGGTCGCCCGTGCGGTCGGCATCGGCGATGTAGGACTCCATTCGCAGTGCGTTGCTCAGACACGCCTCCACGAACCAGATGATGTTGTAGTCCTTGTCCTGTGTACCGGTGACCTGATCGGTTTCGCTGCTGGTCACGATCACTCCTCGGGTTTCGTTTCCGATGGCCTCAGACCTCGGCTACCCCGATTCCGTCACTCGACACCTCGAACCCGCCTGGCCCGATCGCACTCGATGCCCGGCGCGGCCCGCTGCGCCCCCGACACGCGAGTGAACATCTCAACGCCCGAAGGTGGTGCACCGTAACGGTGGCTGCGAGACGATCGGGCAATGCAGGCATCCGATCGCTACCCCACGCCTGGCGCCGGCGAGACGAGCGTCAGCCTCCGCGGTGAGGGTTCGGCTGTGGTGCTCACGGCACGCGGCGAATTCGATGCGCTCACCGCGCCCCTGCTCCAGGCGGCGATCCACGATGCGCTGAAGACCACACCCGAAGTCCTGGTGGTCGACCTGACCGCAGTCAGCTTCATCTCCTCGATCGCGCTCGCGGCCCTGGCCGAGGTACACCAAGCCGCTGGTGAGCGCACCAGCCTCCGCCTGGCGGTCGAGCGCCAACTGGACCGCACCCTGCGGTTGGTCGGACTCCACCAGCGGTTCGCCCTGTATTCGTCAGTGGCCGACGCTCTAGCCGCTGACGACACCTGACTCGCAACGCGCGACACAGGACGGGTGTATCTCGGGCGGGCGCGGGTATGCCGCAGACAAGACCCGGCAGGCCGGGCCGCGACCGCGCGAGGTGGTGCCCATGTCTGTGACCGGCAGCCACGCCGCTGCAGCGAAGGCCGAGTTGTCGGTGCGCCTACCCGCGCGCACCGACGACGTGACGCTCATGCGGTATTCTCTGGCCGGCTGGCTCAGGGCCCACCGCCTGACAGGGGATCTCGCCCACGATATCGAGCTGGCAACCTACGAGGCACTGATCAACACGGCCAGCCACGCCTACCCCGCCGGCATCAGCGGCACCGTCGAGCTGAATGCACGCCACCAGGATGACCTGATCCGGGTCACCGTCACCGACGACGGCCGCTGGCAACCATCCACCAGGGACCCAGACCAGTGTTACGGGCGTGGCCTCACCATCATGCGCGCTCTCTCCGACCACATCATCCTCGCTCCCACCGACGTGGGCACCACCGTGACCATGACTTGGTACCTGACATTGCCCGAGGCCCTCGGCACGAGCTGACCCGAGCAGCCCACTGTCACCGCGCGCAGAAGCCGCCAGCTGGGCGTCGACGACCAGGGGCTCGTTGTCGGGCCCGCGGGCGATCTCGCGGCCCCGCAGCACCCAGGGACGCACGCCCGGGCCGCGCAGGTCACGCAGGTGCCCCTAGTCGTACAGCCGGCGGGCGAGCCACAGCCGTACGGAGCGGTCACGCCACCAGGACTCCGTCCGCAGCGGGTTCGCCGACAGGCCCGGCAGCGAGATGCCGGTGAGGCCGTCGAGACTTGTGGGATCGCGGTCGCCGTCGGCGAGGTCCGTGTCGGGGCCTCGCGACCAGCGCACATACAAGTCGTCGCCACCTTCGGTCTCCAACAGGCAGGCCAAGCCCGCGAGGTCGTAGACCGTCGGCAGGTCCGTGCCGATGCGAGTCCTGCTGCCCCGTTACCCAGGCGACCGCGCGCGAAACACGGTGGTTCGGCAAACCCACGACCGGGTAAGCCCGGGACATGCGCGACGGTACCGATCAGCCCGACATCGCCCGCCCGACGACGCCCGACCCGGGCCGCGAGGACGACTCCCTGTACGACCCGGGAGAAGGTCGCCCGCCGAGGGACGTCGATGACGCCGAGGGCACGGGCCAAAGCGTGATCGGCGAACAGCGCGAGCGCCGTCGCGACCGAACTTGACTCCCCTCTTTGGCGACGGCCGCGCCTTCGTCGGCGTCCATCTCCTTCGTGTCGTGCGGCGGCAGGAACTACTCGCCCCCCGGGCGACGCCGCACCTCGAGCCGGCGCCCGGGGCGAGGCGTCCAGCACCGCGATGTTCGAGATCCAGAGCCAGACCAGGAACACGATCACACCGGCGAGCGAATCGTAGGTCTCGTGGCAGGGAAACGAAATTAGCCACGCACGCCGCGAAGCCCGCCGAGCCGATTCCCAGGAGCGCGACCGAACCCGTTGCGACCACGCCGGGCGCGCGAATGGGGGCGGGATCACGATCCCGAAAGTCGGTGCCAACCGCAGCGGCAGGACTTCGACAGTGGACTCGCCGGAAGCCGCTCGGAGGCGGGCGCGCCCGGTGACCCGAGGTCTGGGAACCCCGGGCTCGCGATCGTGACACTACGCGAGCGCAGCGTCCGCGACTAGCAGCCAAAGGCTCTTTGGCTGAACGTTGTCAACGGACGTGGGGTCAGGGACGACGGTCAGCGTGACGTGCCTTCCCGACCGACGCGCCGACGTCGGCTTGTGTTTCAGACCAGTTGCCTTGCTCATCCTTTGTGGACACACGCCGCGTGGTGAAGAGTTACCGCTTCAGCGAGGTGGTGGAAGCGGGCGACCACCTGCCCGCGCCCGCGGCACAACTTCCTCGAGCTGCCGCGGACCAAGTCGGAATGGCCGGTGTTGGAGCTGCGCTCCCTGGCCATGGAGCGCATCAACGCGGAGAACCACGTGGCCCGACGGTTACTCGACACAAGTGTGTAAGCGCCCTCGTGCCGGGTAACCGCAGCACTCGAAAGGAGGCAGCATGGCTGAGTTTTCCCGTTCCTGGCCACGCCTGGTCGTCCTCGTGGTCGCGGTGGTCTACCTCGTGCTCGGCGTGGCGGGGTTCTTCGTGCCGGAGACCGCGCACGTCGGCCACGCCCCGTCCCGCACGGTCTGGATCTTCGGCTCCAGCACGGTCCTCAACATCGTGCACACCGCAGTCGGTCTGCTCGGCCTGCTCGCGGCACGCAAGCCCTCCGGGGCCGTCGGCTACTGCTGGTTCGTGTTCGTCGCGTTCGCCGGACTCACGGCGTTCGGCATCCTGTCGGCCACGTTCGGCACAGTCGACGACGACCCGGTGAACCTCAACGGCGCCGACAACTGGCTGCACGGCCTTACCTCGCTCGTCGCGCTGGCCGTGGCGCTCGCGGGCGACCGCGCTCGCGAACGCGACACGGCGCCTTCGTCGCCCAACCGGAGCGACTAACCGGCCACGAGGCCGACGGTGTACGGCAGCACAAACGCGCACCCACCGACGAAACCGGCGAACGCCAGCGCGCCGGCTACCGGCGACGAAGCCGGTCACCAGCGTGAGCACGCCACCCGGGAAAACCTGGCGCAGCCGCGCAGGGGAACAGCCAACCGGAGGTGACCATGTCCGTCCTGACCCGTGTCCTCGGGGCCGCCACCGCGGCCTACGGCCTGACTACCATCGTCTACCCGCGGGCGCTGGCCAAACCGTGCGGGCTCACGACCGCGTCCGGTGCCGTGCCGGCCGGCACCCGCACGCTGATCGCCGCGATGGGCGCCCGTGACATCGCGATCGGGCTGGCGATGGCGTTCGCAGACGAGGGCAAGCCGATGCGGCTCGCCCTCGCCGCGCGCGTCGCCTCCGACACCGCCGACGCGGCGGCGTTCGGGCTGGGGCTGCCGGATCGGTCACCCCGGCCGAAAGCCGCGGCGGCCGCGCTGGGGTGGGCCGCATTGTGCGCGGTCTCTACGTTCGTCCGCCGATAACAGTCTACTGTGGACTAGGCCAGCGACGTGGCGATGAGCAACGGCGCCGCGGCCGCCCACGCTTGCGGTGACGCCGAGTGTGGATACCGAACCGGGTACGGCGTTTCCGCGCGAGCGTAACCGGCCATCACCTCGGGCAGGCGGTTGCCTGGTTGGTGCCCGGCCGCGGCGACGAGACCCTCGGCCAGGTGCGTGGCCTCCGTGGTGAGTCCGGCGCGAGCCAGGCCCGCCACCGCGATGGCCGTATCATGGGGCCAGACCCCGCCGTTGTGGTAAGAGACGGGGTGGAAGGGCACCTGCCCTTCCGCGAGCGTGCGCACGCCCCAGCCGCTGAAGAACCTCGGCTCCGTCAGTCGCTTGCCGACCTGCTGCGCGCGGCCGTCGGGGAGGATCCCGGACCACAGCACGTGCCCGGCGTTGGAGGCCAGCGCGTCGACCTGGCGGCGCCGGCCGTCGAGGGCCAAGGCGACGAAGTCCTGGCCCCGCAGCCAGAAGTCCTGCTCGAAGTCGGCACGCAGGCGGGCCGCGCGATCGGTGAGCCGGTCGGCGTACGCCGGGTCCCGCCACACTTCGCGGGCGAGCTCAGCCGTCGAGATCAGGGCTTCGTAGGCGTAGCCCTGCGCCTCGCAGACCGCGATGGGTCCCTCGGCGAGCTCACCGTCCGCGAAGCAGATCGAGCGCGCGGAATCCTTCCAGCATTGGTGGACGAGGCCGGGCCCGTCCGTGCGGTACACCAGGTAACCGTGCTCGTCCAGGCCGCCGTGGTGGAACATCCAGTCAACGGCGGCGCGCGCGGCACTTTCCAGTTCGATGGCCATGCCGTCGCCCGCGACGCGACGGTGACCACCCAGCAGCACGAGGAAAAGCGGCGTCGCATCGACGGTTCCGTAGTACCGCCCGTACGGCGTCTGCCCGAAGCGGCTCAGCTCTCCCTGCCGCACCTCGTGCGCGATCTTGCCCGGCTCTTCTATCCGAGCCGGATCGACCACGCGGCCCTGCACCGCCGCGAGCGCGCGCAAGGTCGCGCCCGCCAGCTCCGGCCGGTAGGGCAGCGCCGACATCGAAGTGATGAGGCTGTCCCGGCCGAAGAGGGTCAGGAACCAGGGCACGCCGGCCCCCGGGATGCGCAGGTCCGGCTGCCCCGGCGCGGGCACGCGCAGGTCCGCCAAGTCGGCGAGCCCGGCCGTAACGGCCGCCCGCAGCTCGGGCCACCCGTGCGCCGGGACGTCCACTCCCTCGACGAACTCCTCGACGTCCAGCCGAGCTCGACGCGCCACGTCAGCCACTCTCGCGGGCTGTTCGCCGGACACCGGCACGCGCTGTCCTTCGCCGGCCAGCACTTCGAGACGCAGCGGTACTTCGCCGTGCGGTGGAAGGTCGAGCGTCCAGCTGAGCTGTTCGCCGGCGTACGCGGCCGGAACGGAGGATCGCAGCACTGTCCACTTGCGATAGTCGTCCCGCTCGTAGGCCAGCAGCACCTCGCCGCTTTCGCGCACGATCGTCGTGTGCCGGCCCGGACGTTCGAACTGACCGGTGCCACGCAACTCGAACTGGTCGGCGAAATCGGCCGCGAACCGGAACTCCACCGTCACGGCGACCGGCACCGCGAGGTGGTTGCGCACGCGGACTTCTTCGACGAGCGAGCCTGAACCCAGTGCCTGGTCGCGGAACACGCTGTACGCGGCGTCCTGGTTCCGCGGCGTGGCCGGGCTGAGGATCACGCTCGTCGACTGCCGGTCACGCACCGCGCTCAGCACCCGCAGCGCATCCCCGGTCGAGAACTCCCACCGCGACAGGTGCCGGGTGTCCTCGGCGTAGAAGCCTTCAGTACCCGCCACGACGTCGGCCGTGTCACCCGTGATGAGGAACGTCGTGCCCCGCACGGAGGTGTGCGTGCTCATGCCGCCCGCCCGTCCGCCGCCGGTTCCGCGAGGAGGTCGATCGCCACCGCGGCGGTCCAGCTGAAGTCGTCGCTGCCGTGGCCCTCGCCGGTGAGCGGGTCCACGTACTCGCGGAAGCCCGCGCCGCGGATCGAGTCCAGCATGCCCTCGCGCAGCCGATCGGCGACCTCGTGGTAGCCCTGGGCGCGCAGGCCGCGCCAGATGAGCCAGCCGGTGTTGAACCAGGCCGGGCCCCGCCAATAGCGCGCCGGTTCGAAATCGGCGGCGAGGAGGTCGTAACTGGGCACGGGGCTCAGCTCGCCGAGGCGGAAGTGCTCGCCGCGCGCGGATTTCAGCAGTTCCTCGACCACCGGCAGGTCCGGCACGACCAGCGGCACGAGACCACCGACCGTACGGCGCCGCAGCAGCGACTTCGTGTGCGCGTCGCGGGCGAAGAACATCCCCTCGACCGGGTCGTAGAGCCGGCTCACGAGCGAGTTCGTGATCGCGCCCGCGCGCCGCCGGTGGGGCGTCGGGTCGGCGCCGATCTCCTCGGCCATCGCCGCGAGCGCCGCTTCGCCGGCGGCCAGCACGGCGTTCGTCAGCGGGTCTTCCACGGCGAAGGCGCAGCCGTCGAGCGCGTCGGCGAACCCGCCGTCCCGGTAGTCGGCGGCGAGACGCACGTACCGGCCGTAGTCCAAGTCGGTCGGCCGCTCACCCGCACCGGCGTGCCCGAGATCGCGGCGGACGAACGACGAGGTGGGCACCGGCTCGATCCGGCCCAGCGGCTCATCCCAGCTCGGGCTGTTGTCCAACCCCGACTCCCACGGGTGCACCACGCTCACGAGCCCGTCACCGCCCAGGTCGCGGCGGGTGAACAGGTAGTCGTGCCAGCGCCGCAGCCGCGGGTAGAGCCGGCGCAGGAAACCTCGGCGGTCCGAAGTGGACGGGTCGGCGAGGTGCACTTCCCACGCGGCCAGCGCGTGCACCGGCGGCTGCACGAGCCCCGAGGTCACCAGGCCGGTCGACGCGTGGCGCGCGCCCGGTCCCCAGAAATCGGGGCCGGGGAAGTAGGCGTCCGCGGGCACCGCCGGGTTGAACACGATCTGCGGCACACGCCCGTCGGTCCACTGGGCGCCGAAGAGCGACTCGAGTTCGCGTTGCGCGCGCACGGCCGACAGGTGCCGAAGCCCCAGCGCGATGAACGCCGAGTCCCAGCTCCACTGGTGCGGGTAAAGACCTTGGGCGGGCACGGTGAATCCGCGGCGCCAGTTGGCGAGCAGGATCCGGCGGGCCCGCCGGGCGAGCTCGTCGGTCATGCGAGCCGTCGCAGGAACGGTGGCACCCCGGCCACCGCGTCCGCGGGCTCGCCACGCAGCCGGCTCTCCAGAGCAAGGTCGCCCTCGTAGCCGATGGCGGCCAGCGCGCCGAGCACCGCCGGCCAGTCGAGGTGCCCGGCGCCGGGCTGCAGCCGGTTCGAGTCGCTGACCTGCACGTGGCCGATGTAGCGGGCGAAACGCACGAGCGAGTCCGCGGGGTCGTCCTCCTCGATGTTCATGTGGTAGGTGTCCGCGCCGATGCGCACGGAGTCCAGCCCCACCTCGTCGATGAGCGACGCTGCCTGCTCGAGGCGGTTGACCATGTGGTCCTCGTACCGGTTGAGCGGCTCCAACAGCAGGAGCACGCCTTCGGCCTTCGCGTGCTCCCCCAGCTCGGTCAGGCCCGCGACCAGCACCTCGCGGTCCTGTTCCTCGGAGCGCGGCGGCTCGAACGGCGGCAGCCGGCGCGAGAACATCCCGTAGGACGCCGGGGTCATCGCCCCGATCCCGCCCAGCTCGGCGATCACCGACAGCTGGGAGCGCATCTGCTTGATCGCGTCGGCACGAAGCTCGGAGTCGAAAGCGCCGAAGAAGTGCAGCATGTCCACGCATACCGTGCGCATCACGACGCCGTTGCGCGCGGCGCGGTGCAGCTCCGGCAGGCGCTTTTCCAGCGCCAGATCCTTCTTGCCGCGCAGCTCGATGGCGTCGTACCCGGCCGCGGTCGCGAAGTCCCACTTGGTCTCGAGGTCGTCGCCGGGCAAAAGCTGTTCCTGGCAGGCGAGTTTCAGCATCACTTCTCCGTGTAGTCGAGGACGACCTGCAGTGCGTCGGCCGGGTGTTCGTCGAGCAGTTCGTAGGCGCGTTCGACCTCGTCGACGCGCACGCGGTGGGTGACGAGGCGGACGGGGTCGATGGCGCCTTCCGCGGCCAGCCGCAGGAACGTGCGGTTCATCCGGTCCTGGTCCCAGCGCCCGGCCAGGCGCCACGGCACCCCGCCGATCTGCGAGGCGACGATCTCGACGCGGTTGTGGTGGAACTCCTCGCCGAGGCGCAGGCCGGTGCCGTCGCCCTGGTAGAAGCCGGCGGCGACCACGCGCCCGCCGACGCCGACCGTCCGGACGGCTTCGTGCAGTGCGCGGTAGGTGCCGCTGAGCTCGATGGCAACGTCGGCGCCGCGGCCGCCGGTGGCTTCGCGCACGGTTTCCGCCGCACTGGCCGCGGTCACGTCCACGGTCTCCACCGCGCCGAACTCCGAAGCGATCGCCAGCCGCGACGCGATGGCGTCGCACGCCACGACCCGGCCGCCGTTCAGCGTCGCGAGCCTCGTGGCGAGCAGGCCGATCACGCCCTGCCCGAACACCGCGACTGTCTCGCCGACGTGCACGTCGGCGCCGAGGACGCCGTTGAGGGCCACCGCGCCGACGCGGGCGAACGACGCCGCCAGCGGTTCGAGACCGGCCGGCACAACGTGGTCGACCAGCTTCGCCACCGGCACGATCGCCTCGCTGCGGTGGCCCCAGATGCCCCACACGACGTCGCCCACGGCCGGCGCCCCCTGCGTGCCGACCGCGTCGGGCGAGACCTCGAGGACCTCGCCGACCTCGGAGTAGCCCCAGCCGACAACCGGGTACGTCTGGCTCACGTCCCCCTCGACGAACAGCCGGCGCTGCTCATCCCACACCCGCGTGAGGTACGGGTTGGTGCCGCGGTAGGCCGTCAGCTCGGTGCCGGCCGAGATGCCCGAGTACAGCGTGCGCACGCGCACCGCCCCGGCTCCCAACTCCTCCGGCTCCGTCTCGACCGCCTCGACCCGGCGAGGGCCAACGAACTGAACCACCGTGCCCACGAGGGCCTCCTCCGACCACCTTGTCGATCATTTATGACCATCTGCCCGGCAGAAGCTACCCCACTTATGCCAGAAAATCTACATAACTTGTCTTGCTTTCACGCCTAACTGATGCTGTGATCGTCGCCAGGCACGACGCAAAGGAGCACCGATGTCTTCAGCACGAGGACGGTCGAGAGTCCCGGTCCGATCGGCCGCCGCACTGGCGGCCGTGGTGATGGCCGGTGGCGCGCTGACCGCCTGCGGCTCCGGTTCCGACGACAGCGGCGATGGCACGCTGACGGTCTGGAGCATGGAGAACCAGTCAGACCGGGTCGCCGCGGCACAGAAGATCGCCGACCAGTTCACCGCCCAGACCGGCGTGAAAGTGAAGATCGTCGGTCTGGACGAGGACCAGTTCAGCCAGCTGGTCACCTCCGCCGCGGCCGCGGGCAACCTGCCCGACGTCGTCGGCGGGCTCTCGCTCACGGGCGTCAACGAGATGGCCGTGAACGACCTCGTCGACACCGACGCCGCGGCGGCGGTGGTGAAGGACCTGGGAGCCGGCACCTTCTCGGCCCGCGCCCTGCAGATGGACTCCAGCGCAGGCAAGCAGCTGGCGGTGCCGTCGGACGGCTGGCCGCAGATGCTCGCCTACCGCAAGGACCTCTTCGCCAAGGCCGGCCTGGGCGCGCCCGACACGTTCGACAAGATCCGCCAAGCGGCGCAGAAGCTCAACTCGGGCGGCGTCGCGGGCATCTCCATCGCGACCGACCCCGGGGACGCGTTCACGCAGCAGACGTTCGAGGACTTCGCGCTGGGCAACGGCTGCCAGCTCGTCGACCAGAGCGGGAAGGTGACGCTCGACAGCCCGGCGTGCGTCAACACGTTCTCCTTCTACAACGACCTGGTGCACAACTACTCCGTGCCCGGCGCCCAGAACGTCGACTCGACGCGCGCGACCTACTTCGCCGGCAAGGCCGCGATGACGGTGTGGTCCTCCTACCTCCTGCCCCAGCTCGCCGGGCTGCAGAAGGACGCCGCACCCAGCTGCCCGCAGTGCCAGGCCGACCCGCAGTTCCTCGCGAAGAACACCGGGTTCGTCACGGCCATCAAGGGCCCCGACGGCTCGGCCGCGCAGAACTTCGGCGAGCTCGGCTCGTGGGTGGTGACGCAGGGCGACCGCGCGGCGAACGCCCAGAAGTTCGTGAGCTACATGCTCGACCAGGGCTACGCCGGCTGGCTCGGCCTCGCACCGCAGGGCAAGATCCCCGCGCGCACGGGTACCGCGAACGAGCCCGGCAAGTTCACGAAGGCGTGGTCCGGCCTGCAGGTCGGCACCGACACCAAGAAGCCGCTCAACGCGGTGTACCCGGCGGAGGTGATCCAGTCGCTGCAGAACAGCTTGGACACCTTCCAGCAGTGGGGCGTCACGCAGGGACAGGGCGGTCTGGCCGGTGCGACGCTGGCCGAGCTGCCCGTGCCGAAGGCCGTCAGCGCGATGACCGGCGGCAACGTGGACCCGGCCGGCGCGGCCAAGCAGGCGAGCGACGCGGTGCAGAACATCCAGAAATCACTGAAGTAGGGAAACGCGGATGACCTCGGCGCACACCGTACGGAACCGGCCCGCCCCCGCGAAGCCGTCCGGACGGCCCCCACGGCGACGAGCGCTCACGCTGCGGCAGCAGGAGAGCAGGGCCGGACTGGCCCTGCTCTCCCCGACCCTGATCATCGTGCTGGTGGTCGTGGTCCTGCCCGTGGTGTGGACGATCGTGCTGGCTTTCCAGCGGCTACGGCTCGCGACCCTGCAACGCGAAGGCATCTTCGGACGCTTCACAATGCAGAACTTCGCGAAGGTACTCGGCTCCCCGGACATGTGGAGCTCGCTCGTCACCACGCTGGTCTACACCATTGGCGGCACGGTGCTCTCCCTCGCGCTGGGGCTCATCGCGGCGCTCGCTCTGCGCAAGCCGTTCCGCGGACGGGGATTCCTGCGCAGCGCGATGCTGCTGCCCTACGTCTCGCCGGTGGTGGCGGCCACGTTCGTCTGGGAGATCATGCTCAGCCCCCAGTTCGGCGTGGTCAACGCCTGGGGCAAGAGCCTGTTCGGCTGGGACAAGCCCGTGGCGTTCCTCAGCCAGGAGTCCTCGACGATCTCGCTCTTCGGCTGGCACGTGCACTTGCCGCTGGCGCTGCTGGTGGTGATCGCGTTCGAGGGCTGGCGCTACTTCCCCTTCACGTTCCTGTTCCTCGTGGCCCGGCTGCAGGCCGTGCCGTCGGAGCTGGAAGAGGCCGCGCTCGTCGATGGGGCCACGCCGACGCAGCGCTTCCGCCACATCCTGCTGCCGCAGCTCTACCCCGTGCTCGCTCTGCTGTCGGTGCTGCGGTTCATCCTGACGTTCAACAAGTTCGACGACGTCTACCTGCTCACCGGCGGCGGCGCGGGGACCGACGTGCTGAGCGTGCGCGTCTACGACTTCCTCACCGCGCAGTTCGACATCGGCGGCGCAGCCGCGCAGGCACTGGTCCTCGCCGCGGTGCTGGTCGTGTTCCTGGCCATCTACCTGAAGTTCTTCGCCCCGGAGGATCGCGCGTGAACCGCATGACGTTCGAAACCCGGCTGTTCGGGGTGCTGCGCTGGGTCACGATCGTGCTGCTGGCGATCGCGACGCTGTTCCCCTTCTACTACATGGTGCTGCTTTCGGTGCGGTCGCAGGACTCCCTGCTGCAGCACCCGGGTGACATCCTGCCCAAACTGTCGGACTTCACCGTCACGACCTACACGACCGTGCTCAAGTCGGTGGACGCCGGCGGCGACGGGCTGCTGAGCCTGCTCGGCAATTCGGCGCTGGTGGCGGTCGGCACGGTCATCGTCACCCTGGCGTTGTCGCTGCCGGGCGCCTACGCGGCCAGCCGGCTGCGCTTCGCCGGACGCAAGCAGGTGCACTTCCTGTTCTTGGCCGTCTACCTGTTCCCGTCTATCCTTCTGGCGATCCCGCTGTTCGTGATCTTCAGCAAGGCGGGCCTGCGCGACTCTCTGGTGGGGCTGCTCGTGGTGTATGTGGCTCAGGCGTTGCCTGTGTCGATCTACATGCTGCGCAACTACCTCAGCACCATCCCCGAGAGCATCGAAGAAGCCGCCGCGATCGACGGTTGCGGCCGGCTGGGGACCATGTGGCGGGTCACGCTGCCGCTCGCGGCGCCGTCGATCGTCGCCACTGGTCTATACGTCTTCATGATCGCGTGGAACGAGTTCCTGTTCGCTTTGCTGTTCCTCGTCGAGGACCGCTCGAAGTGGACGGTGTCGCTCGGGTTGTCGCAGCTCGCCGGAGGGCTCGAGGTGCCCAAGACGGTGCTGATGGCCGGGTCGGTCGTACTCACGATCCCCATCGTGATCCTGTTCTTCGCGGCGGAACGGCTGCTCGCCGAAGGCCTGACCAGTGGCGCGGAAAAGGGGTAGGAGATCACTACAGTTGCTCCGGTGACGATGTCTTCCGGCTATCTGCTCTGGTTGGTCCGCACGGGGAAGGCCCGCACGCGCGCCGATCTCCAGCAGCACACGGGGTTGTCGCGGTCGACGGTGCAGCAGCGCCTCAAGCCGTTGTTCGACCGCGGATACCTGCGCTCCCACGGCACCGAGGACTCGACCGGCGGCCGGCCGTCGGTCCTGCTCGAGTTCACCGACGAAGGTGTCGTGCTCGTCGCCGACCTGGACACCGCCGACGCTCGGCTGGCCGTCGTCGACCTCGACGGGTGCCGGCTCGCCGAGGAGCGAATCGAGCTCGAGGTCGCGGCGGGCCCGGTACCGGTCCTGGACACGCTCGATGTCCGGTTCCGCGCTCTGCTCGACCGAACGGGCCGGCCCCCGGGCCAGGTGCGCGGCATCGGCGTCGGCGTGCCCGGGCCGGTCGAGTTCTCGACGGGCACCGTACGCCAGCCGCCGATCATGCCGGGCTGGGACGGCTACTCGATCGCCGACGACCTGGCCGGCCGCTGGTCCGTACCGGTGCTCGTGGACAACGACGCGAACATCATGGCGCTGGGCGAGCACACCCAGCACTACCCGGGCTCGTCGCCGCTGGTGCTGGTCAAGGTGTCGGCGGGCATCGGCTCCGGGCTGGTGTTCAACGGCGGCCTGCTGCGCGGCGTCGACGGCGGCGCCGGCGACATCGGGCACATCCGGCTGCCAGGCCACGATGACGCGGTCTGCATGTGCGGTTCCCACGGCTGCCTCGCCGCCGTCGCGAGCGGTGGCGCGCTCGCGCGCCGGCTCACCGAACGCGGGGTGCCGACACGGTCGAGCCGGGAGCTGGCCGAGCACCTCGCGGCAGGCCGGCCCGAGGCCGTCGAGCTCGCGCGGGAAGCCGGCCGGCTCGTCGGCGAGGTCTTGACCACGGTCGTGTGCATGGTCAACCCGGAGGTCCTCGTCATCGCCGGTGACCTCGCCGACACGCACTTCGTCACCGGCGTCCGGGAGGTCATCTACCAGAAGGCGCTGCCCCGTGCGACGAGGCACCTGCAGGTGACCAGCAGCAGCCTCGGCGACCTCGCCGGCCTGCACGGAGCGCAGGCCATGGTGCTGGACGCCGCCTACGCCCCCGCCGCCGTCGACGAGCGACTCGCCCGTGAAGGAGCATCGTGACCGAAACGCCCCTTCGGATCGGGCTGGTCGGAGCAGGTCCGTGGGCCCACACCATGCACGCCCCGACCTTCGCCGCCGGTCCCGAAACCACCCTCACCGCGGTGTACGCGCGCCGCGCCGAGGCGGCCGCGGAACTCGCCGGGAAGTACGGCGCCGTCGCGACGACCGACTTCGACGCGCTGCTCGGCACCTGCGATGCCGTCGCGTTCGCGGTCCGCCCCGACGTCCAGGCCGACCTGGCGCGACGCGCCGCACGGGCCGGAAAAGCGGTGCTGCTGGAGAAACCGGTCGCGCTGACGTTGCCCGCGGCCCGCGAGCTCGCCGACACCATCGAGATCGCGGGTGTCGTGAGCCAGCTGGTCCTGACCAAGCGCTACCTGCCCGCGACCCGCGAGTTCCTCGACCGGGCGCGCTCGTTCGACACCGTCGGCGCCCGCTCGTGCTACCTGCACGGCGCCTTCCTCGGCGGCGACCTGGCCACCGGCTGGCGCCTCGAACACGGCGCGCTGCCCGACCTCGGCCCCCACCTGCTCGACCTGCTCGAATCCGCGCTCGGCCCCATCCACGCCATCCGCGCCACCGGCGACTCGACGAAGTGGATCGAGCTGACCTGCGAACACGAGTCCGGCGCGGTCAGCCAGGCCTCGTTGTCCGGCGTGATCGGCCTCGCCCGGCCGCGCACGACCGTGGAGCTGTACGGTCCCGCCGGCGCGCTGACCTACGACACCGCGGCCCTCGACCACACCGAAGCGTGGCCGATCTTGCGTGCCGAGTTCGCCGCGGCCGTCCGCGCGGGCCGCTCTTCGGCGCTCGACGTGCGGCGCGGGGTCCGGCTGCAGGAGCTGATCGCTCAAGCAGCCGGCTCCCTTCACGCCGCGAGCTGACTCGGGGTCATCCGCTCGGCACCGGCACCGCTGGGGTCGCGCCGTGCCATCGCTGATCGCGACATCCGCGTGGACCACGCGCAGCGGGAAATCGTTCGTCCACAACGGTTACGGGGAAAAGGTCATTCGAGTTTCGTGCACGCCTCGGATCGCCGATGGTCAGCTCAGGTCGCGTTTCCGAGGGCGCCCGCCGCCGGCGCCGCGACCGGGCCGCCCGTGTCCCAGGCTTCGATCTCGGGGCGACGGCTACGAGCCCAGCCCGGCGTGCGCCGGCGGAAGTTGGCGGCGTGCAGCGCCTTACGCAGGGACCGCCACGTCCCACGGACCTCGGCGATCAGCGCTTGTTCTCCGACGAGGTCTGGTCACCGGAAGCGCTCATTGACGAGCTCGAGCGTCTTGGGGCGGCCGCCCGATCCGACCTGATCGCGTCGTCGCAGGAGGCATCACGAACGGCGCGCTCCACACGCACCTCGGACACACACGTGTCCATGAGCTGGGCAACCAGTTCGGCATCGACCGCCGAACCGTTGGGGAGTTCTTCACCCGCAATGGTCTCCGGTCCGACCATCCAGGGTTATTCCCCTCCCCGAGCCGACCGGCGACCGTTCAGTCGAGCATGCCGCGGGCCAGCCAGTCGTCGGCATCCCGGACGCCGGGCAGGGCGAAGAAGTAGCCGCCGCCGAAAGGTGAGACGTAGTCGACCAGTGGTTCGTCGATGAGCAACGTCTGGAGGGCGACGAACTGCCGGTCGAGGTCGGCGTTGAAGCAGATGAAGATCATCCCCATGTCGAGCTGCCCGTTGCGCTCGATGCCGGCGCTGTAGTTGAAGCCGCGGCGCAGCATCCGTCGGTCGTCGGCCGTGCCGTCGTGCGGGTTGGCGAGCCGGATGTGCGCTGTCAGCGGCACGGTGTTGCCGTGCGCGTCCCTGAAGTAGCTGGGGAGCTGGAACTCCTCCTGGCCGGCTACTCGTTCGCCCGGGCGGCCGGACAACGGTGCGCCGGTGTCGCGGTCACGGCCGAAGATGCGCTGCTGCTCGTTGATCGAGATCCGGTCCCAGAATTCGACGAACATCCGGATCAGGCGGACCACGTGGTAGGAACCGCCGGTGACCCAGTCTGGTTCGTCGCCGCCTGCTTTGGTCCACACCAGTTGATCGATGAGATCGGGATGGTCGAGGATCTCCGTGTTGGCTGTGCCGTCCTTGAAGCCGAACAGGTTGCGGGGCGTCCCACTCGGCCGCGGCGGGCTGGTGAAGCCCTCCATCTGCCACAGCACCTGCAGGTCGGCCCGGGTCGTGCGCATCAGGATGCGCAGCGCGTGCAGCACGGTGTCAGGGTGATCGGCGCAGATCTGCAACAGCAGGTCGCCGTCGCAGCGCTCGGGGTCGAGCGCGTCGTTCGGGAACTCGTCCATCGCGCGTAGCCGGGCCGGTTTGACGCCCGCGAGACCGAACCGGTCGTCGAACAGGCTCGCACCGACACTGACCGTGACGGTGAGACCGTCGGGCACCGTGCCCGGGCCGAGCATGCCGTTCTCGTACGGGGTGGACACGAGCCCGTCGTCGCTGCCGCGCCCGGCCGGGGCGTCGCCCCCGTCGACCAGGTAGCGGATCGTCGCCGTCAGCGTCTGGAACATCCGCCGCAATGCCGGCCGGTCGGCCGCGGTCACGAGGAACGCGACGACGATCGCGGTGCGCTGCGGGGGCTCGAGAATGCCGGCCTGGTGGGTGCCTTCGAACGGCCGGCTCGCCGGCACGGCGGTGTCGCGTTCAGTCATGGGTGATCGGGCCTCGGTCGCGGGTGGCGTTGCGCGGGTCGATGACGACCGCGGCGTGGGAGAGCAATTCGACGCTGTGCTGCACTGCCGCGTTGAGCGCGGCCCGCTGCCGAATGGGCAGTGACGCCAATCCGACCCAGCCGTCGGCGTGGAGGTGGCTGCGGATCAACTGCTGGGTGAGCCGCAGCTGCTGGTCGGTCTGGTCCAGGTACGGGTCAAGCTTGCGCAGGATCGGTCGCAGCGGGTCCAGCGCCTGCCAGACCCCGGTGAGGTTCGCGTCCACGGTCGCCAGCTCGGTCTGGCTGCCGGCGTCGCCGATCCCGTTGAGGTCCCACTGCAAGGCATCCTCGAGGATCTCGTGAGCCCGCCGGCCCATGTCGATCGGCGTGATCGCGTTCGGCAGCGCCAGCTCGTCGGTGAGCCGCCCGATCGCCTCGAGCAACGCGTCGACGTGCGGCACGATCGTCGCCGCCGGCCGGTCACCCCACAGCATCGCCTCGATCTTGCGGAAGCCGGTGAAGTCCGCGTCCGCGAGGCGCGCGGGAGCGACTCCGCGCGGCGGGTCCGCGTTGATGTCGTCGCCGGTCTCGTCATACGCCCGGTAGGCGCCGCCCAGTGTCTCGTAGGTGAGGTGGGCGATCAGCCAGTCGCGTTTGGCGGCCGCCGCATCGCCGGCTTCCAGGTCGCCGCGCAGCCGTGTGACCTGTTGGGTGAGCGCGGGCAGCTGTCCGGTGATCCAGCCGACGTAGTCGTTGATCGGGATCCGCAGGTCCAGCGCAGTCACGGGGATGATCCCGTACACGTCGTAGGGCAACAGGTCACCTGTGACGATGACCGGCAGGCTGTACTTGATCGTGTAGTCGGTGATGCAGACCCAGCGGTACGTTCCGGGCGGCACCGATGCCGTGACCGTGCGGCTGACGCCGCGGCCGAAGTGCTCGACCTCGACGTAGATCCGCTCAGTCGCGGGGTCCTCCAGATAGATCTCCGCGCCGGCGCCCTCGTTGTTGACGAACACGAAGTCGTAGCGGCCGGCCGGTCCGCCGAGCCAGTCGTCGATGCCGTAGGGCGATCCGACGACCAGGACAACGGTCTGCGGCCGGGGTGGTGCGGCCGAGGCCGTCGTGATGCTCACCGAGCCCAGCTTGGGTGGCGGTCGTGAACGCGTTCGATGACGCCCATTGCGCACCGGTGAACAGCGGGTGACTCGATTGCGTTTTATCCGGGCAACCCCGACGGAGCGAAATCGCGGACGCCCTGAGACTTCCCGGAACGTTCACAACCTGATTCTCGCGGCGCCGAGACTTGCGGCAGTTGACTTTGCGGGGTTGGCGATTCAGGCCGACTCCCCACCACGAGAACCGAGGTACAAGCCCCATGTCGCAGAACGATTCGGACGGCACGAGACCGACGGCGGACCGCAACCGGATCTCCCGGCGCCGGCTGATCCAGGCCGCGGGAGCCGCGGGTGCCGCGGTCGCCGCCGGCGGGCTGGCGGCCGCCCCGGCCGAGGCCGCAGCCGACTCGGCCGTCCCGGTTGTGGCCGCAGCGGACGGCAAGCCCGGCTCGAAGCCGGTGCACCGCACGGGCACGATCAAGGACTTGAAGCACGTCGTGATCCTGATGCAGGAGAACCGGTCGTTCGATCACTACTTCGGCACCCTCGACCTGGCCGGCGCGCGCGGCTTCGGCGACAAGCAGGTGCTGACCTGGCAGAACGGCCAGACGATCTACTACGACCCCAACAGCCGTGCCGAGGGCTACCTGCTGCCCTACCACGGTGACAGCCTGAAGTACAACGCGCAGAACACCAGCGCGCGGAACCGGTACTTCATGGAAGCCGACGTGCCGTGGCACCACGCGATCGCCAAGGCTTACACCATCGGTGACCACTACTTCTGCTCGCTGGACACCAGCACCAGCCCGAACCGCATCATGATGTGGGCCGGCACCAACGACGCGGCCGGCACCCAGGGTGGTCCGGTCGTCAACAACAACGGCGACTACGGCTACGCCTACAAGTTCAAGACCTACCCGGAAACGCTGCAGGACGCCGGCGTCAGCTGGCAGATCTACGTCAACAACGACACCGACGACAACTTCCTCGGTGACTACACCGACAACACGGTCCGTTCGTTCGCGGCGTTCGACCCGAAGAACGCGAACCCGCAGAACACCATGCCCCGCGAGGGCCTGCTTGCCCGCGGCGGCGTGGTGCACGCCCACACCACGCAGCCCGCCGGCATCAAGAACGACACCTCCAACCTCGACTACGTGCTGGGGGACTTCATCGCCGACTGCAAGTCGGGCGACCTCCCCGAGGTGTCCTGGGTCGTCGCGCCCGCGGCGTGGACCGAACACCCGACGTACGCCCCGAACAACGGCGCGGTCTACACCGACCGGGTGATCCAGGCGGTGCACGACAACCCCGAACTGTGGGAGTCGACGCTGATCATCCTGAACTACGACGAGCCCGACCACGCGAACCGCATCGGTGAAGGCGGCTTCTTCGACCACGTCGTGCCGCCGATCCCCGAGGTGGGCACCGTCGGCGAGCGCGCGCCGGGGATCAAGCCCGGCATGGGCGGTCGCGTGCCGTTCGTGCTGGTCTCGCCGTGGACCCGTGGTGGCTTCGTCAACTCCGAGGTCTTCGACCACACCTCGACGATCCAGCTGATCGAGGAGTGGACCAAGAGCCTCGGCAAGCCGGCCATCTGCAACAACATCAACGACTGGCGGCGCAGCGTCTCCGGCAACCTGCTCTCGGCGATCGACTTCGGCAACTTCGACACGTCCTTCCCGAAGCTGCCGAAGCCGGCCGACCTGCTCAAGTCGGTCGTCGCCGACGCCAGCCTGCCGGCAGTGCCCCAGCCGGCCGTCGGTGCGCAGGTCATGCCGACCCAGCGGATCACCGGCAAGGCGAAGCGGAGCCCGCTGTCGTTCCAGCCCAACGGCGTCCTCGTCGAGAACCACGACACCGGGACCGCGACCGCGACCTTCACCGTCGAAGGCGGGCCCAACGGCAAGGCGGTCAACCTGGTCGGGCTGGCCGACAAGTACGTGCCCGCGCTGGCCGGCGCCGAGCCGCTCGGCATCGGCCAGGACGCGCTGCCCCTCACGGCCGGCAACCACCAGTCGAAGTCGTACACCTGGGACACCAAGGCGACGAACGGCAAGTACGCGTTCACCTTCTACGGGCCCGACCACTTCATCCGGTCCTTCGCCGGCACCGTCGTCCCGGCCAACGACCGGACCTCGGCCCAGCCGCGAGTCGACGTTCGGCTGGTCAAGGGGCACGCCCAGGGCAAGTCGTCCGACGCGACTGTCCAGTTCACCCTGTCCGCCGACGGCCGCCGGTCGGTGACCTACACGCTGACCGCGAACGACTTCGCCGGGAGGAAGACGACCATCGAGGTGCCCGCCGGCAAGCACAGCGTCGTCACCTGGCCGACCGAGGACGGCTACTACGACGTGATCATCACTGCAAAGGAGTCTGCCGACTTCATGCAGCGGTTCGCCGGTCGCGCTGCGGAGAAGTGAGCCTTTCGCTCGCCGTTTTGAGCTAAGGGATGTCTCGTAACTGCTCTTGTGGTTGGTGGGACTGGTGTTGCGGATCAGTCTGCGAGGAGGATGTTGTGCAGATGCGCGATGCCGGAGACCGTGTCGTTCAGCGTGCTGGCGGCGCGGCGGTAGTCGCGCAGGATCTTCCAGCACTTCATCCGCGCCAGCGCGTGCTCGACACGGGCCCGGATCTTGCGATGGCCGGCATTGAGGTCTTCCTGCCAGCCGGGCAGATCGCTGCGGTCACGAGGTTTGCGGTAGGGCATGATCACCTCAGGATTGCCTTGGTAGCCACCGTCGGCCATCACCGAACGCCCCGCCAACTTCTGCTCGATGCCGCAGGCGCGGTAGACGGTGCAGTCGCCTGCGTTGCCCGGATACGCGTCGCCGGTGGCGATCACCAACCGGGTGTCCGCGTCGATCGCGACCTGCACGTTCGCCGAATACCGGTAGTTCTTCGACGGTGCTGCCAGCCGGTGATCCCGCGTCGGCACCAGGGTGCCGTCCACGATCGCGATCGCGTCGATCCGCCACTTGCGGACCGGGCCCAGCGCCAGCAGCGGCCCGATCGTGTCGATCACCCGATGCGCCGCGGAATGCGACACCCCGAACAGCGGCCCGATCTGGCGCATCGTCAGGTTCGTCCGCCAGTACGTCGCGACCAGCAGCACACGATCGGCCAGGTCAAGACGCCACTGACGACCAGGTCGGCCATCGGCGATCTCGTCACCGCCACGTTTCGCCACGATCCGCACCAGCTTCCGGAACTGACCCGGTTCCAACCCCGTGAACGGGACAATCCACTCCGACCGCGACGCCGAGATCACCTGCACCACACCATGATCAACCACCACCCCCAACCGACCCACACCGGGTTACGAGACATCCCTTAGTCGCGATGTGCCCGCGTTCCCACCGGATCGCGGGCACATCGCGCTGCTTTGCGCTCTGTCCGCGCGCACCGCCCGATACCGGCCCCGTAGTGCGTAATCGGAGAACAGCCCCTTGAGGTTCCCGCGCAGGCCCCCGCTTCTCCGGGCCGACATGTCAGCGGCCGGTGCGGCGACAGCCGGAACACTCCCGCCCGCAGCCACCGCGACTGCGGCCGGCCACCGCACGCACACGCCCCGGCTTGACCTTGAGGTCCACGAAGCCGTGGTCGGTCCGGGTCACGATCACCCGGCCGACCGGTGGATTCCAGCCCCGGTTTGCCGGGCTGGGAGTCCGCGACCTTCTCCCCCACCGTCACCGACGCGATCGCCTTAAGCGAACCGTCCACCATCAATACTTTGGTCGCCGACGAAACTGTGCGTACAGTCGCCGTTCGCCGACGGGGCGCGGCCACGGGCACTGCGCAGACCACCCAGCGCGCCGAACGCCGCACCACCCACACCACCCGCCCCGCCGCGGCGGAGACCGCCGCCCAGCGAGCAGCAGCTCGCTCGTGCTCAAGGTGGTCCTCCCGGCCGGCGAATCCGGTTCCGCTGCTCCCGCGGTCAGTCCGTGAGCTCGGCGGGTACTGCGATCACGTCGACGAGGGCGCCGTTGCGGAGCACGGTGACCTCCATCTGCCGGCCGATCGCGTCGGAGAACAGGCGTTTCTGGAGTGATTGGGCGTTGCGGAGCGGGGCTCCGTCGACGGCGAGGACGAGGTCGGCCGGCTTCAGTCCGCTGCGCGCGGCGGGGCTGGCGTCCACCACCTCGACGATGCGCAACGCGGTGCGTTGTCCGAATCGTTCGGCTTGGGCCGGCGTCAGGGGCGCCGGGGTGGTCACCAGGCCGAGATACGCGCGGCGGACTCGGCCGTCGTGCATCAGTGCGTGGATGATCCGGTGGGTGGTGGCGTTGATCGGGACGGCCAGTCCGAGGCCGAAGCCGGCGACGGCGGTGCTGATGCCGATGATCCGGCCGTGGCTGTCGGCCAGCGCGCCGCCGGAGTTGCCGGGGTTGAGCGCGGCGTCGGTTTGGATGACGTTCTCGATCAGCCGCGCGGCGGTGCGGGTGCGGGCCGGAATGCTGCGGCCGAGGGCGCTGACCACTCCGGCGGTGACGGTGCCGGCCAGGCCGAGCGGGTTGCCGACGGCGACGACGAGGGAGCCGACGAGAAGGTTGTCGGCGTCGCCATAGTCCGGTGGGGCAGGGATTTCCCGGTCGGCGCGGATCACGGCGATGTCGGAGAGGGGATCGCGTCCCACGACGTCGAAGTGCGCGACGGTGCCGTCGGCGAACTCCGCGGTGCCATGGTGGCCGCCGGAGAGGACGTGGGAGTTGGTGATCAGGTGGGATTCGCTGGTCAGGACGACGGCCGACCCGGCGGATTCCCCGCTGCGGGACCGGATGGTCAATGCCGCGACGCGTGGTGTGAGCTGCTTGGCGACGGAAGTGACGATTGCCGAGTAGACGTCCAGTGCGTCGGGCTCCGCCTTGTCGTTGTCCATGTCATGCAAACGCGTCTCGTCGTGTGCCCGATTCCGTGGTTCACCGTCAGCGAACTGCGCCTCGGCGTTGGCGGTGTTGCCATCGGCCTGCTGACGGTATCGCTATCGGGAACCCTGCCGGATCACACTCGGTTCCTCCGCTCACCGTCCGGCTCGCCGAACAGTTCCGGGGTGACGTTCTCGTCGTAGCGGTGCAATGCGAGCGCCCGCGCGTAGCGTTGCGCCACCCGGGTCATCGCCGGCTCGCCCGGTGCCTCGGTCACGCCGAAGACGGTTCCCTGGTAGTCGAGCGGTTCCATCACCGAGGCGATGCGTTCCCGTTGCTGCGGTGGGATCAGCTGGACCGGGTTACCACCGGCGAACCAGCCGATCGGCACCGCCGTTCCCGGCGGCACCACGGTGTTGACGTGCACCACGGCCCCGAACTCGACATCGGCGCCGGAGCCGATGCGCGCGCCGTTGTAGATCATCGCTCCGGTCGCCACTCGCGCGTTGCCGTCGATGACGCAGCCACTGAGGTGGGCGTGCGGCCCAACCAGGACGTGGTCCCCCAGACGAACCGGATGGCGCAGGGAGCCTCGTAGCACTGCGTGCTCCATGATCACGCAGTGCGCGCCGATCTCGACCGGCCCTCCCTCCGCGGTGAGCACGGCGCCGAAGAGGACCCGGCTGTGCGGCCCGACGGTCACGTCACCACACAGCACGGCTGTCGGGGCGATGTACACGGACTTGTCGACGCGCGGGTGCCGATGCTGGTGTTCGATGAAGACCGCGCCGCGGCCCACCGGATGCAGATAGTCCTCGGGAAAGGTCATCGCGGCCTCCGATCGGTGGGGAAGATCGGCACCGACGGCAACAGCGCTGCCGCGCCGGGACCGCACCACAGCACGACGCTACGCCCGACCTACAGCCAAGGCCAGGCCATGTGCCGGCGAAGGCTCCAGCGTTCCATGCAGATCGAGGACGTGCGTCAGTCACCACACCGCCGGGGCGAGCCCGGCGCAACGAGAGTCCGCCGAAACCCACAGCAGCCGAGCCTGACGTCAGGAACGCAGTTGCAACGCCGCGGGTCGAATCGCGGCGGCGAGAGCGGGGTCCTCGCGGGCCGACGGTTCTTCACCGGCCGCGAGCACATTCGGATCCTGGTTGTTCGACGTCGTCAGCCCTCACACGTCGTAGTACAAGGCGAATTCGAACGGGTGCGGGCGCAACCGCAGCGGGTCGATCTCGTGCTCCCGTTTGAAGTCGATCCAGGTCTCGATCACGTCCATGGTGAACACGTCACCTTTGAGGAGGAACTCGTGGTCGGTTTCCAACCGGTCGATCACAGCCTCCAGTGATCCTGGAACTTGGGCGACATCGCGAGATTCCTCGGGCGGGAGCTCGTAGAGGTCCTTGTCGATCGGCGCCGCCGGCTCGATCTTGTTGCGGATCCCGTCGAGTCCGGCCATCAGCATGGCGGCGAACGCGAGGTAGGGATTGCCGGAGGAGTCGGGGCAACGGAACTCGATGCGCTTGGCCTGGGGACTGCTGCCGGTGATCGGGATTCGGACGCAGGCGGAGCGGTTGCGCTGGGAATACACGAGGTTGATCGGTGCCTCGTAGCCCGGGACGAGGCGGTGGTAGGAATTCACCGTCGGATTCGTGAAAGCGAGCAGGCTCGGCGCGTGGTGCAGAATGCCGCCGACGTAGTGGCGCCCGATATCGGACAGGCCGCCGTAACCGGTCTCGTCGTAGAACAGGGGCCCGTTCTCGTCCCACAGCGATTGGTGGCAATGCATGCCGGAGCCGTTGTCGCCGAAGAGCGGTTTGGGCATGAAAGTGACGGTCTTGCCGGCCGCCCACGCGGTGTTCTTCACGATGAACTTGAACAGCTGCAGGTCGTCCGCGGCGTGCAGGAGAGTGTTGAACTTGTAGTTGACCTCGGCCTGGCCGCCGCTGCCGACCTCGTGGTGGGCCTTCTCCACCTCGATTCCGACGCCGGCCAGGTTGCGCACGATCTCATCGCGCAGGTCGGCGAAGTGATCACGGGGTGGGACCGGGAAGTACCCGCCCTTGTACGGCGTCTTGTATCCCTGGTTTCCGCCGGCTTCGTCGGCGCCGGTGTTCCACCAGCCCTCGATCGAGTCGACTTCGTGGAAGGCGCCGTTCTCCGCGAAATCGAACCGGACGGAGTCGAAGATGTAGAACTCGGCCTCCGGCCCGAAGAACGCGCGGTCCGCGATGCTGGATTCCGTGATGTACTGCTCGGCCTTTCGGGCGATGTTGCGCGGGTCGCGGCTGTACGCCTCGCGAGTGAACGGGTCGTGCACGAAGAAGTTCATCGCGAGGGTCTTGTGGGTGCGGAACGGGTCGACGCGGGCGGTGACCGGGTCGGGAAGCAGCAGCATGTCCGACTCGTGAATGGACTGGAACCCGCGGACCGAGGAGCCGTCGAAGGCGAGCCCTTCGGTGAAAGAGTCCGCGTCGAAGGAGGCGGCCGGGACGGTGAAATGCTGCATGATGCCGGGCAGGTCGCAGAACTGGACGTCGATGAACTGGACGTCCTCATCGGCGACGAAACGGAGGATCTCATCGGCGTTGGTGAACATGTTCTCCGGTCTCCTTCGCGAGTATCGAGGACGGATTGCGGCGAGCTCAAGACACCAGGGCGACACCGATCGCGGCGGCGCCGAACCCGGGCACGGCGTCGGTGAAGGTGGGGATAACGGTGCGCTCTGTGATGCCTTTCCGCAAGACGGTGGTGGTCGCGCCGCCCAACAGGCAACCGGACGTGAGCGCGCTGGGGAACCCGATGCCGGCGGCAGCGAGTGGGCTGTGGCCCCGAATGCCGAGCAAGGCCGCGCCGGTGAGGAGGGCCGTTCCGAGTGGGCCGCCGAGCAGCATCCAGAGTTTCACGGGCCCGCACCCCAACCTGTGATCGCTGGGATCGTGAAACAGGGAGGGACTGTTGGCGGCCGAGACCGCGGTTCGGGTCCGGTGAGCCCCACCGCCGGCGCAAGTGCGCTGGAGGTTGAGATTACTGCATTTCGAGGACGTCTTCGGTGGAGCCGAAACTCCGTCGGTCCGGAGCAACGCCGAACCCAGGCGTCCTCCGGACCGACGACGGGCTACGAGTTCAGCAACCGCACGGTGAGCGGGCGGGCCGCCGGTTGCGCCGGCGTCCGCACGGTCACCGTCCTCGTCGCGGGGTCCCAGGCCCAGGACCCGTCGGCGCTGCGGTGACCGTCGATGAGCACCGCCGACGGCGCCTTGGTGTCGGTGAACTGGACGGTCCACGTGCGCTGCGCCGGCCTGCCCGGGTACGACCCGTGCATGGCGTCGATCGCGAGTGTCGCCGAGTGGGCCCCCTCGGTGTAGGTCATGCCGGTCGTGGCGCCCTTCGCGGAGGGCGACTGCCCGTCGTCCTCGTAGAGGGTGAACGCACCGTCGTGGCCGCCGGCCACGGTGACCGTCGCCGCGGTCAGCGGGTTGTTTTCGTCATGGGTCACGCTCCCGCTGCGGGTCACCATGATGCCGCCCGAGCGCAGGAACACCGGCATCGTGTCCCAGCCCGTGGTGATCTGCGCCGTGGTGCCGCCGTGGTAGATCTTCCCCGTGAAGTAGTCCGTCCAGTCGCTGCCGGGCGGGAACCACACACTCGTGGTGGCGGTGGCACCAGGGCTGGTCACCGGCGCCACCAACACGTCCGGGCCGTACAGGTACTCTCCGCCCGCCTGGGCGTAGGCCTCCTGCTGGCCCGGGTACTGCAGGTACAGCGGCCGCACGAGGGGCAGGCCCGTTGCGGTGGCCTCCTGCGCAAGCGTGTACGTGTACGGCACGAGATCTTCACGCAGGTTCAGGAACTTCGTCGCCGACGCGTCCGCGGCGGCACCGTACTGCCACGGCAACCGGTCGCTGTGGTTCGAATGCAGCCGGTCGATCGGCTGGAAGGTACCGAACTGCACCCAGCGCGCGTACAGGTCGTCCGGCAGCTTCGTGCTGCCCGGCTCGCTGCCCGGTTCCTGCAGGCCCCCGGTGTGGCCGCCGATGTCGTGGCTCACCGAGGCCAGGCCGGTAGCCGCGGACTCGCCGGGCGTGTAGCCGACCTCGAATCCCAGCGTGGCCCAGTCGGAAACGGTGTCGCCGGTGAAGTGCAGGGTGGTGCGCTTGTCCGCCCACGGCCCCGTGGGCACCGGGGTGGGCGAGCTGTAGCCACCGGCCTGCAGCGAGCCGTACGCGCGGGAGAACGCGAACCCGCGGCCGACGGTCTTCGCCGCGTCGTCGGCGTACTGCTGGTTGATCCACGCATCCGGCGTGACGCCGGCGAGGCTCGAGTTCGACCCGTCGCAGCACCAGTCGAGCCACCAGAGGTCGTTGCCTTGCTGCTCCATCGGCCGGTGCAGGTCGAAGTAGGCCTTCAACTGGTCCGGGTCGCCGAAGTCGAACACGTAGCAGTCGGTGCCGCCGCCCCCGCAGCTGCCGGGCTTCAGTTTGCCCTTCGCGGTCGCCTGCGCCGCCGGGAACTGCGGGTCGGAGGCGAGGATGCTCGGGTGGATGTTCAGCGCGGTGTGCAGGCCCTGGTCGTGCGCCCACTGGAAGAACGCCGCCGGGTCGGGGAACCGTGACGGATCGATTTCCCAGCCGTTCCACTTGTTCGGCGCCTTGAAGTCGGTGTCGACGACGAGCATGTCCAGCGGCACGTTCTCCGACTGGAACTTCGGCAGGATGTTCTGCTCGAAGTCCGCGGCCGTGCGGTCGTAGTACTCGGAGTACCAGACGCCGTACGACCAGCGCGGCAGCAGCAGCGAAGGTCCGGTCAGCTGGGACAGCTCACGCAGCGCGCGGGCGTAGTCCTGGCCGTAGGCGAACACGTACCCGTCCTGGTAGGCCTTGCCACCATGCCCAGAGCGCTGCGTGACGACCTTGGTACGCGGGTCGTACAGTGCCGAGGCGGTGTCGTCGAGCAGCGACCAGCCGTCCTGGTAAAGGATCCCCGGTGCGGTGACGGCGGTGCCGTCCACGCCGTCGAGCCCGCGCCGGTAGCCGCCCAGCGCCGCGTGCGGGGCGAGCAGCGGCGAGTGGGGCCGGGCGATCGCGACGGTGTCGATGTTGAGGTGGCAGTTCGTCGAGTCGGGGCAGCCGAGCGTCACGGTGTTGGTGCCGGCCGCGAGCTTGACCGGGACGGCCGTGGTCCGCCACGAGTTCCAGCTGCTCGTCGCCGGCAGCGTGAGGCTGGTGGGTGCAGCGTCGCCCACCCGGAGGGACAGGGTGGTGGGTTGGGTCTGGCCGGAGACGGCGGTCGCGTCGGCGTAGCGCAGTTGCAGGTCGTACGAGCCCTTCGCGGGCACCCCGGTCACGGTGAGCGTGTCGGACGCGTCCGCCTTTTCCATGCCCGCGAGGAAGCTCTTGCCGGAGTAGCCGTCGTGGTCGCTCGCCGGGTGCGCGCCGCCGGCCAGGGCGCCCTGCTCGGCTTCGCAGAGGGCGCCCAAGGCGCACGGTGTGGGCGCGGGCGGAACGGGCTGCGGGTACGAGGCGCCCGTCGTGACCACGGCGAGGCTGTCGATGTTGACGTTGCCCGAGTCGGTGGCGCCGCGCTCGACGGTCACCTGGTGCTCCCCCGCGGACAACGTCACCGGCACGGTGGCGAGCGTCCAGGTGTCCCAGTCGGCGGTGGGCGGCAACGACACCGTGTGCGGGTCACCGCCGTCCACGAGGACCGTGAGCGTGCGCGTGGTGTGCTGCCCGTCGCCGCCGGACCCGTTGGCGTACCGCAGATCCAACTGGTAGGCGCCGGCCGCCGGGGCGGTCGTGCGGAACGCGAGGTCGTCGCCGGCGTTGGCGAAGCCCGCGGCGAAGCCGTCGCCGGTGTAGCCGCGGTGGTCGCTCGCCGCGCCCGGCCCGGAAAGCTGCAGGTTCTCGGCCTCGCACAGGGTGCCGAACGCGCAGACGGGGGTCAGTTTGCCCGTCCAGGGGCCAGCCGTGACGTCCTGGTCGCCCGTACGAAGCTCGACGGTCAGATTGTCGTCGGAGAACGCCCCTGAGCCGAGTTTGTACCGCAACCGCACGGCGCTGGTCCGGATCGTCAGCCAGCCGTCACGCTTCGTTGTGGTGTACGGGGTTCTGGCGAAGCTGCCGCGGCCGACCGCGTTGAATGTCCCGGCATCGACGAAGGCGGAGTCGCCCGCGTACTCGGTCCGGATGAGCGTCGGCGAAAGAACCTCGAACCGCGCCTGCCCGGCCGTCACCGTTTGAGCGGCCAGGCCGGAAGCGGGCGCCGCACCGGCGGAAGCGCCGGTGGACACCAGCGTGCCCGCCAGACACAGCACGGCCAGCAGCCGCACCAAAGGTCGTCGTCGGACAGATGTTGCCCGTGTGGCCACCGTTGCCTCCTAGACAGATCTTCGGCGACGGTAGTTCGGCAACGATCAAGAATGAAGACGCGGGTTCAAGGTTGTCCGATGTTCTGTCCTGGCGGGCACTCACCACACAGCGCCGAGCGTGGGGCTCCGGGCGTGAAAGATATCCGTTCAAGGGAACGGTTTCCGGACGAGTTCGAGCACCTGGGCGATGGTTCGTACGGCTGGCCCTAGGCGACGCCACCTCCGGCGGAAATTTACCGCCACCGAACCGGGCATGCTGCCCTTCGGATCGATATCCGGACGAATCTCGGACCATGAAAATCGAGTTCGGAGAAGTTCAACGAAGCGTGCATCAAACGCCCTTCAGAACACGATCAAGTGCTGCGCGACCTGCAGGTCCCCAGTGAGGCTTGCCGCCGGGAAGACCCCGATCTCCGTTCTGCCCCATGAGCATCAGGAAGAGGCTCTTCATCGCGGCCAGCCCGCGGGCGCGGCGGATCGCCGCCTCGTCCGCGTGCGCGTACATCTCGAAGAACCGTGAGGCCGTGCCCGCGGGTAGCAGCACCCATGCGGCGGCGAGGTCCCACGCTGGATCGCCGGCGAACATGTCACCGAAGTCGACGATGCCCGAGAGCGTTCCGTCCGAGACGACGACGTTCGCAGGATGGAGGTCGCCGTGCACCCACACGGGCGGGCCCTCCCACGCCTGGGCCGCGACGGCGTCGTCCCAGACGGCCCGGACGTCGGCAGCGATGTCGTCAAGAGCAACGGCCTGGAAGAAGTTGTCGAAGCCGCCCGTGCAGTTCCTGGGATGGGCACCCCGATCCGTGGCGATCGGCGCCTCGGCGGGTGCTTCTACATGGAGCGCCTGGAGGAAAGCCGCGAGCGTATCGGCCGCGTGGGCGCCGCGGCTGATCGTGCCATGGTCCAATGGCTCGCCGGGAACCCACGTCATCACGGTCCAGTGCTTGGGGAAGCGCTCGGACGGTTCGCCGAACCGCACCGGGGTCGGCACCGGGAGCGGCAGGTGCGGGGCCAGCACGGGTAGCCATCGCCGCTCCTTGAGCTGGAGCTCCGGGGTGGAGTCCATCCGCTGCATGCGCACGGCCAACTCGTCCCCGAGACGCCACATTTGGTTGCCCCAGCCGCCCGCCACCTCACGGATGGCCAGCCCCGCAAGGTCTGGATGTTGTTCCTGCAGGAGGTCGCGGACCAGGTCTGCGGTGATCTCGATCTCGGCGTCGGTCATACGAAGTCACAGTACTGAGGCGGCGGGTGTCGGCCAGGGCAGGACTGTGAGCTCGGGCCACTGGTGGCGCCAACGACTGGTCTTGGCCTCGAAGACACTGCGTGGGGCCAGGATTGGGTTGGGCCGGACGATGAGGTTGAACACGTCGGATAACCCGTGCGGGGCGTAGACGCGCCAGCGTCCGCCTGGTTCGACGCGGACCCCCAAACAGCAGGTGGTCGCGGCGAAGGAGTCGATCGCGTCCTCAGTGGAGGTGTGGGCGGGACATGGCGTCCCGAACTTGTCCTCGTACCAGAGATGGACGCGCGCCTCGTTGCGGATCTCCACCTCGGCTGGGATGTCGGCGAAGACGCGCTTCGCCGACTGGATCACCGCGTCCTCCGCTTCCCAGGACAGGTCGGTGGCGTCGAAGTAGAACAGGTCGTAGTCCTTGATGCCGTCGCCGGGCGCCCGGTTGGTGACTGCGTTCCAGACGGTCTGGAACAGACAGCCTGCCGTGAGATACCAGCCGGGCAGCCCCAGCGACACCGACCGGGACAGTACCTCCATCAGCACCTCGTTGCGGGAGAGCACCTTTCGGAAGGCGTCGAGTTGTTCGTCAACAGGTAGTTGGCTGATCACCGCTTATGCCTACCATCTGCGCGGCGAGCATCGGGCACCGCAAACGCGATGAACCGAAATGATCTTGAATTCGGAGGTGGCCGCGTGGCTGATGACTCACGGCGAGGAGGCGCGCGGGCGCCGGCCTGAAGTTCAACTTCCTTCAGGGTCTCGCGGCAGTCGGCGCAGAGAACGAACGCCTGGCTGAGGCTGCCCGAGGTGTTTGGCCATCGTTGCTGCGCCGCGCCCTCCAGTGCTTAGGCGGCGACCCGAGCCCCTATGACGACCATTGGGGCGACTGGGCCACCGCTGCCCTCCTACCGGACCCACTGCCCTGGGTGCAAGGTCTATACAACGAGGTCGTCGGCGCAGCCATCGACTGGGCGCCGTACAGCCGATGACGTCTCGCGGCATCATTCGGATCGCGTTCCTCGCCAAGGCTCGTCACAGCAACCGCCCTCTTTGGCAGCCTCCCCCGGGCGGGTGGGCCACGGTGAGGGCTCCGGCGGTGCTCGTCGCGAGCACGCGGTGGTCAATGTCCTCGATGCGGGCGCAGGCGGTGAGGGCCATCGCGCGGTCGAGCTCCGAGGTCAGTACCCGCAGCACCCGCTCCACGCCAGCTTGCCCGCCGGCCGCGAGCCCGTACAGGTAGGGCCGGCCGACCAGCACCGCGCGGGCGCCGGTGGCCAGGGCGGCGAGCACGTCGGTGCCCCGTCGCACGCCGCCGTCCAGGAACACCTCGGCGTGGCCCGCGGCTTCGGCGACGACGCCTGCGAGGGCTTCGATCGTGGCGGGCGCGCGGTCGAGCTGGCGGCCGCCGTGGTTGGACACCACGATGCCGTCGGCGCCGAGGTCGAGCAGCACGCGGCAGTCGGCCGGGCGAAGCACGCCCTTGACCACGAGCGGGCCGGACCACCACGCGCGCAGGTCGGCGAGATCCCGCGCGGTCACCGGATAGAGGCTGCGCAGCATGTCGCGCTGCATCGCGTGCGGCGCGACCCGGCTGTGGTGCGTGCCGCGCCGGCGCAGGTGGCCGCGCGCGATGTCCACCGCCCAGCTCGGGCGCGTGGCGCAGTGCAGCGCCATCCGAGGCCCGAAGCGCATCGGCACGGTGAACCCGTTGCGGCGATCCCGTTCGCGATTGCCGAACACCGCACTGTCCACAGTGACCACCAGAGCCCGGTACCCGGCCGCCGCGACGCGGTCCAGCAGCGCGCGCACCGCCGCGTGGTCCGGCCAGAGGTAGAGCTGGTACCACCGCGGGCCAGGGGCCGCGGCGGCGACCTGCTCGAGCGAGAAGCTGGCCACCATGCCCTGGACGTAGACGGTGTCGCGGGCGGCGGCCGCCCGGGCGACGGCCATCTCGGCTTCGCCGTGCAGCACTCGTGCCGCGCCGGTCGGTGCGAGCAGGATCGGCGACGCCACCCGGTCGCCGAAGATCCGCACCGCGGTATCGCGCTCGCCGGGCACGGCCAGGGCCGAGGGCAGCAGCCGCGTGGCACGGAACGCTTCGACGTTGCGCCGCGCCGTCACCTCGTCCTCGGCGCCGCCCTCGACCAGGTCGAACACCGGCCGAGGGACCCGGCGGCGTGCGCGCTCGCGCAGTTCGGCGATGTTGCCGGCGCGGTTCACCCCTCGCCTCGCACGTACCGCGCCAGCAGCTCGGCCGCCGCCTCGATCGCCCGCGCCTTCCCCTGCCGCGTGGCGCCGGCGATGTGCGGCGAGAGGAAACACCCTGGGGCGGTCCACAGTGGATGATCCGGCGGCAGTGGCTCGGGGTCGGTGACGTCCAGCACCGCCAGCAGCCGCCCGGCGAGGACCTCGGCGGTCAGCGCCGCCGTGTCGACCACCGTGCCGCGCGCGGCGTTCACCAGCACGGCCCCGTCCGGCATCCGGGCCAGCAATCCCGGACCCGCCAGCCCCGCGGTGTCGGCGGTCGCCGGCACGAGCAGGACCACCGCGTCGGCCTCGGCCACGAGGTCGTCGAGCTCGGTCACCGGGTGCACCCCGGCGCGAGCTGTGCGCGCGACCACGGTGACCGAGGCCCCGAGGCCGGCGAGCTTGTCGCGGGCGCAGCGGCCGATCGACCCGGCACCGACGAGCACCACCCGGGCCCCGGCCAGCTCCGCGCTCACCCTACGGCGCCATCGCCGCTGACACTGCTCGCGCACGGCAGGCAGCAGCCCGCTGGCCAGCCCGAGCAACGCCGCGGCGACCCACTCGGCCACCGCGTTGTCGCGCGCACCGGCGGGCCGGCTCAGCCGCACCCGGTCCGGCAGGTACGGCTCGAGCCACTCGGCACCGGCGATCAGCGTCTGCACGATCCGCAGCGCGGGCAGCTCGCCGAGCACGGGGAGCAGGTCGGTGCGCTGGTGTTCCAGCACGAGGAACTCGACGTCCCGCAACGCCCGCACCGCTGCCGGTCCCCCGGACGACGGGAGCGGGACGACGCAGACCCGCCCCGGCGCGGCGGCGCGCAGCGCGGGCAGTGCCTCGTCCGGCCCGGAAGCCACGACCTGGCTCGTCATCAGCCCAGCTCGGCCAGCCGCTTGTCGAACTTGTGCAGCTCCTCGACGCCGTTGTCCCCGATGATCACGTTGTCGCACACCCAGTGGCAGAAGCCGTCGAGCACGTAGCGCGGGTGGCAGGCGAGGTTCATGCCCGCCGCGAGCACCATCGGCTCTTCGGCCCGGATCAGCGGGCGCTCGACGAGGTCGGTGCCCTGGCCGTGGCAGTGCAACCGCAGCTCCTCCGGCCGCCCGTTGTCGCGCAGGAACTCGTTGTACTCCGCCCAGATGTCTGCGGGCGCGGCGCCGGGACGCAGCAGGCCGTAGCAGAATCGCTGCGCCCGCAGGCAGAAGTCGTACTCCTCGGCGATCCGGTCCGGGACCCGGCCGACGACGCCGGAGCGGCCGATCTCGGTGTACATCCCGCCAGGGCCGTTCACCTCCACCATGAGGTGGAACGCATCGCCCTCCCGGATCACCCGGTGCTGGCTGTGCGGGTGCGCGATCCGGCCGGGCTCGCCGAGCGGGGTCGAGACGCACCAGTAGATGCCCTGCTCACTGCCCAGCGACTGCGCCGTGTGCTGCGCGACGGCAGCCACGTCGCTGTCTCGCATCCCCGGCTGCAGCGCATCGAACGCCGCCGCGATCGCCGCGTCCTGCAGCTTCGCGGTGGCGCGCACCAGGTCCAGCTCCTCTTCGGACTTGAGCGCGCGGACGGTGTCGACGACGTCGGCGGCCTCGGTGAACGTCGCCGCGTGCAGCTCACGCTGCAGGTACTCGCCGAACGCCAGCGGGATCGTGCCGGTGCCGACCCACCCGATCCGGCCGCCGGCGAACGGCCGCAGCGCGTCGAGCGCGAGCTCCGCCCCGTCGTAGCGGGTGTAGGACACCGAGCTCATGTACGGGCTCGCCAGCGCCCGGCCGACGCCGCGCAGCACCGGGTCGTGGACGGGATCGACCACCAGGTCCTCGCCACGCGCGCCGTGTCGGATGATCGTCATCGGCTCCTCGCGGGGGAACACGACAGTGACCGGGTAGCCGTTGGTCGCCGGGATGTCGGTGAGGTAGCGGATGTAGCCGCCGACGTAGTCGTTGTTAGTCTGCGCCACCAGCACGTCGATCCCGCAGGCGGCCATACCCTCGCGGATCGCGCGCCACCGCCTCTGCAGCTCGGCGGTGCTCACCGGGTGGTTCAGCCGTTCGGACAGCTCGGTTCCGGTCATCGCGCAGCTCCCGTCTTCGCGCCGCTGATCAGGGTGAGCACCTCGGTTCGCAGCTCGGTGAACCGCGGCAGGGCCTTGGTCGTCACCTGGCTGCGCGGCCGGGGTAGGTCGACGTCGAGCGTCCGCAGCACCGTGGTCGGGCGTCCGGACATCACGATCACCCGGTCACCGAGGTACACGGCCTCGTCGATGTCGTGGGTGACCAGCACGATCGTCAGCCCGGCGTCGTGGCGCACCCGCAGCACCAGGTCCTCCAGGTCCGCACGCGTCTGGGCGTCCACCGACGCGAACGGCTCATCCATGATGAGGAACTCGGGCCGGTAGGCGATGGCGCGCGCGATCGCGACCCGCTGCTGCATCCCGCCGGAAAGCTGCCACGGGTAGCTGTCGTCGAACCCGTCGAGGCCCACCTCCTCGAGCGCCTTGCGCACCGCGACCCGGCGCGCCGCGCGGTCGCGGATCTTGTTCTTCAACGGGATCGCGACGTTGCGGCCGACCTTCGACCACGGCATCAGCGAACGGCTGTAGTCCTGGAAGACACAGGCGACCTCCGGCGGCGGGCTCTCGATCACCTTGCCCGTCTCGGTGAGCACGACCTTGCCCCCGGACGAGGGCAGCAGCCCGGACAAGCAGCGCAGCAGGGTGGTCTTGCCGGCACCGGACGGGCCGACGATCGTGACGAACTCGCCGGCGTTCACGGTGAACGAGATGTCGCGCAGCACCTCCAGCTCGCTGCCGGCGGAGCGGTAGGACTTTTTCAGGTGTTCCACGGTCAGCATGTCAGCTCTCCCGATCCTTGGTGTACCAGCGCAGCAGCCGGCGTTCGACCAGCACGAAGGCGCCGTTGAACAGCACGCCGAGGATCCCCAGCAGGAGCATGCCCGCCCACATCTCGGACACCTCGAAGCTCTGCTGCGCCTGCAACGTGACGAACCCGATCCCGTTGGTCGCCGCCACGAGCTCGGTCACCACCATCATCACGAACGCCACGGTCAGGGCGATGCGCATCCCGGCGAGGATGTTCGGCGCGGCGGCGGGCAGCTGCACGTGCAGCACCCGCTGCGCCCGGGTCAGCCGGTACGACCGCGCGGCGTCCTCGAGCTCCCGATCGACTGCCCGCACCCCGTCGATGGTGTTGAGCAGCACGGGAAAGACTGTGACGAACGCGGTGAGCACGATCTTCGGCAGGTCACCGATCCCGAGCAGCACGATGCTCACCGGTACCAGCGCCGTGGCAGGCAGGGCCCGGCAGAACTGCAGCGCCGGGTCGAACGCCCGGTGCAGCAGAGGCAACCGTCCGAAGAGGACACCCAGCGCAACGCCGAGCACCACGGCCACGCAGTAGCCCAGCAGCATCCGGCCGACGCTCGGCAGCACGTCGGAAGCGAACCGGCTGAACAGCCACAACTGCTGGAACGACACGAGGATCGAGCGCAGCGACGGCCAGAACGGCGAGGTGCTGCCCAGCGAGGCGAACCACCAGCTCAGCAGGGCCGTGACCGGGACGACGAGCGAGACGAGCCACGCCGTGAACCGGCGTCCGGCCCGGCGCGGGCGCACCATCGAAGTCATCTGGCCTCCTCACGGTAGGAGATGTGCCAGCGCAGCACACGACGCTCGATCGCGAGCAGTCCGACGTTGGCCAGGACACCGAGCACACCGACAACGAACACCAGCGCGTACATGCTCGGGTAGACCGCGTTCGAGGCGTAGACGGCGATATCGGCACCGATCCCCCGCACCGACGCGATGATCTCGACCGCCACCACCACGACCAGCACGTGCGACGCCGCGAGCCGCACCCCGGTGGCCACGAAGGGTGCCACGGCGGGCAGCACCACGTGCCCCAGGCGCTGGTGGGCCCGCAGCCCGAACACGCGAGCGCTGTCGCGCAGCACATCGTTGATGCCGCTGACCCCGTAGAAGGTCTGGAAGAGCATCGGCCACAGCGCACCGACCATGCCGAGCAAAGTGGACACTCGGGGGGTGGCACCGAGCAACACCAGCATCAGCGGCAGGAACACCACGGCGGGCACGAAACGCAGGAAGTCGAGCGGGTAGTGCACGAGCCGGTACAACAGCGGCACGGCGCCGAGCGCGACGCCAAGGACCAGGCCGGCGACCACACCGCCGGCCAGCCCGACCGCGACCTGCTCCAGCGTCGCCATCAGGGCGTGGACGAACCCCACGGTGGGAGCCAGTTCGACGAGCGCAGTCCCGATCGCGCTGATCGACGGCACCTCCGGCGGCAGCCAGCCGGCGCGGGCGATCAGCTCCCACAGCACGAGGATGCCGAGGGTGGTCAGCCACGGGAGGCCGCGCAGCAGCCAGGGCCGGGAAGCCCGGCGGGCGGGGGTGGCCGCCGGCGTCGGTGCGTCGAATCCGGCGGGTGCGGGGGCCAGGCCGGCGGGGGTCGGCTGGGTGCTCATGGCACTACGTACGTTCCGTATGCGGGCGCGGCCGAGACCACCCCGTACTTGACCGTGAACGCCGCTTCCTTCTCGATCACCTGGCGGCTGACGTCCGCGGTGTAGAGCGGTAGCGGGGCCTGTGCCACGAGGGCGGGATCGGCCTTCGTCTGCTTCACGATGGCCTTGCGGGTCTCGTCGGGATGTGCGTTGGCGTACTCACTGGACTCTCGCACCGCCTTGCGCCACCTTTCCACGATGCCGGGATGCTGGTCGATGAAGGACTTGGCCATGAAGAACACCGTGTTGTCGGCGTCCGGATCGGCGAACGCGACAGCCGGCGAGTCACCGATGTCCCGAAAGCCCTTCTTCCGCAGGGCTGTCGCGTACGGCTGGGCGGTACTGATCGCGTCGACCTTGCCCTGTTCGAGGGCGGTGACCTGGTCGGGGAACGTGAGCTGTACCAAGTGGACGGACGATGCGTCGCCGCCGTCCTTCTCGATCGCCTCGCGGATCCAGAACTCCCAGCAGCACTTCAGGGAGTTGACGGCGACCGTCTTGCCCGCGAGGTCCTTGAAGGACCGGATCGGGCTGCCACCCGCCACCATGGTCTGGTACTGCGCCCCGGCCGCGGCGGGACGGTCGGCGACCGCGCCCGACACGATCTGCACCGGGATGTGCGAGGCCGCCGCGATCACGACCGGCGAGATGCCGCCGAGCGCCACCTGCTGCTGGCCGTTGATGACCTGGGTGATCGCTCCGGCACCGGTGGCCGCGCGGCCGATCGTGAGGTCGATCCCGTTCTGCGCGAAGAACCCGTGCTGCTCTCCCACCAGGATCGCGGTCGACGACTGCGACGCCGCGACCCCCGCCGTGATCGGGATCAGGCCGCCGGTCGACCCGCCACCGAGCGTGTTGGTCGCGCTCAGCGCCCCGCACGCCGACAGCAGGAACATGGCCCCGGTGAGCACCAGGCACGCGAGTTTGCGTCGATACTTCACGGTTGGCTCCGTTTCGCCGGTGAAACGAATCAAAGTCCTTGCGGGTCCGCGGAATTGCCCGTCCGGGAGAAGAAGAGTGCCCGTATCGTACGCCGCGCTCGCGTGAACGGACACATTTTTTCGTTGTTATTACTGGGAAATACGCGCCGTGTCCGCTTCGGACACCCGCGGTAGCAGTGCGAGTGCGTTGTCCCGGTTGACGGCGGCGCGCTGCGTTTCGGACAGCGGATACGCGTCCAGCTGCGCGGTGAAGTACTGTGAGTTGTCGCCGCGGGCGTAGGGCCAGTCACTGCCGTAGAGCACACGGTCCGGGCCGGCGAACGCGAGCAGGCTCGGCAGGGTGTCCGCGTTGGCGGACAACGCCGTGTCGAAGTAGAACGTGCGCAGGTCGCGCAGGAAGTTCTCGCGCGTGACGACGTGCCCCGCCGCGCCTTCGGTGAGACTGGCCATGCGGTGCGCCGCGTACGGTACGAACCCTCCGGCGTGCGAGAGGATCATCCGCATCCGGGTCAACCGGGCCACCACGCCGTGGCGCACCAGGTTGAGCGCCGCGCGGGTGGTGTCGAGCAAGAAGTCGGCGGCGAAGGGCGGCACGCCCGGCACCGCGGGGCCGGGCGGCGCGGTCGGGTGGACGAACACCACCGCCGCCCGCCGGTCCAGTTCGGCCATCAGCGGGTCGAACGCCGGGTCGCCGAGGTACACGCCGTCCACATTGGCCAGCAGGATCACGCCGTCGGCGTGCAGCTCGTCGAAGGCGTAGGCCACCTCGTCGAGCGAACCGTCCACATCGGGCAGTGGTACCGAGGCGAAGAACCCGAAGCGACCGGGGTGGTCGCGGACCAGCCCGGCGGAGTACTCGTTGACCTGCCGTGCCAGTTTCCGCGTGTCGGCGACGCTGCCGCCCAGGTGCACGCCGGGACGCCCGACGGAGACGACGGCCGTCGCGATGCCGAGCTCGTCGAGCAGCTCGAGCGCGGCGGCCGGGCTCCACGCCGGCGTGGCCTGCCCGCCGAAGTAGCCGCTCGTGCGCAGCGCGTCCGCCCACACAGGGGGAACGATGTGGTGGTGGGTGTCGATCCGGCCGGTGGTCATGTCAGCACTTTCCCTTCGGTGCTTTTTCCTCCCCCGGCCGGGGCGCCGAGCCTGCCTCGGGCCCGGGTGAACCCGCGGGGGTTGTTCCAGCCGAGGACGCCGGTCACGCGGCCGCCCGCCGCGTGGGCGGCCACGAACTTGCCATCGGCCACCGAGCCATCGACGACCGTCAGCTCACCGTCGGCGAAGGTGCCGGCGGCCTGGATCCGGATGTCGCCGGCGTCGGTCCAGAAGAAGTGCGACGGCGCGAACGGCTCGTCGTGCCCGAGCAGGTTCAGCGCGACGCGCCGCCCTTGCTCGGTGGCGTTCATCCGGTGTTCGAACCGGCGGTGGGTACCGGTCGCCGGATCGGGGTTGGCCGCGACGTCGCCGGCCACGTAGACGCCGTCGGCAGCTCGGCAGAACGCGTCGCAGCGCACGCCACCGCGCAGGTCGAGCCCGGAGCCGGCAAGCCACTCCATGGCCGGTTCGGCGCCGACGGCCGCGACCACGACGTCGGCCGCGAGCGTCGTGCCATCGTCGAGCCGCACCAATCCGGCGTCCGCGGTCGTGACCCCGACGCCCATCCGGAACTCCACGCCGCGTTCTTCACCCGCCGCCCGCACGAGCTCGCCCAGTGCCGGCCCGAATTGCCGGATCATGGGACTGGGCAACGGATCGACGAGAGTGACGGTCGAGCCGAGCGACCGCGCGGCCGCCGCGATCTCGACGCCGAGGAACCCCGCGCCGACCACGATGGTGCGTCGAGCCGAACGCAGCCGCTCCCGCAGCAGCACCGCGTCCTCGACCGTGCGCAGGTAGCACACGCCCTCGGCGCCGGGCAGCCGCCGCGGCCGCACGCCGGTGGCGATCACGAGCGCGTCGAACGCCACCACCGTCCCATCGTCGAGCCGGACGCGGCGGCCGGGCAGGTCCAGCCCGGTTGCCTGCCGGCCGAATCGGGTGTCCAGCCCGAGCTCGGCGTAGCTGCCGGGCGGGCGCAGTGCGAGCCGCTCCGGCTCCCAGGAACCGAGCAGGATCTGCTTCGACAACGGCGGCCGGTCGTACGGGTCGTGGTGCTCCGCGCCGATCAGGGTGAGCCGGCCGTCGAAACCGTGCTCCCGCATCGTCTCCACCGCAGTGAGCCCCGCCGCGCCCGCACCGACGACCACCACCGCTCTCATGTTCGCGCTCACCCGCCCGACGCGGCCAGGCGGATCGCCCGCGCGGGACAGATCCGTTCGGCGCTGCGGACGGCGTCCTCTTCGGACGAAGGCACGTCGTTCACGCGGAGCACGACGATCCCGTCGTCCTCACGCTGGTCGAACACCGCGTCGGACAACAGCACGCACTGCCCCGACGCGATGCACTTGTCGGCTTCCACTTCGACCTTCATGCGCTGGCTCCGTTACCACTCGACGGGCATCGCGAAGAGCCCGTAGAACACGTTCTTAGTCTTGAACGGCAGTTCGCTCACCGGCACCGCGAGCCGCAGATCCGGCAGGCGCCGCAGCAGCGTGGGGTACACCACTTGCAGCTCGACGCGCGCCAGCGGCTGCCCGAGGCACTGGTGCACCCCGTAGCCGAAGGTGAGGTGGTGCCGCGCGGACCGGGACAGGTCCAGCTCGTCGGGGTTGCCGCCGAACGCCTCCGGGTCGCGGTTGGCCGAGTCGTTGGCCGCCACCACGCCCTCGCCCTTGCGGATCAGCGTGCCCGCGACCTCGACGTCCTCGAGCGCGACGCGCCGCCGGCCGTAGTGGGTGATCGTCAGGTAGCGCAGCAACTCCTCGACCGCATTCGCCACTGCCGCCGGCGAAGTGTCGGCCTTCAGCGCGGCGAGCTGGGCGGGGTTCTGAAGCAGCGCCAACGTTCCGAGCGCGATCATGTTGGCGGTCGTCTCGTGCCCGGCGCGCAGCAGCAGGTTGAGCATGTTGATCAGCTCGTCGCGGCTCAGGCCGCCCGCGCGCTCGATTTCGAGCAGGTGGCTGATCACGTCCGGTGCGGGCTCGGCGGCCTTGCGCTCGACCAGGCCGCCGAGGTACTCGCGGATCGTGGCGAACGCCTCCAGTGCCTCGTCCGCACCGGTCTCACCGGAGATGAGCAACCCGCTCTGCCGTTGGAAGAACTCGTGATCCTCGTAGGGAACCCCCAGCAGCTCGGAGATCACCGACGACGTCACCGGCAGCGCGAATCCGGTGACCAGGTCGGCAGGCTGTGGGCCGGCGGTGAACTCGTCAAGCAGCTCGTCGACGTGCCGCTGGATGCGCGGGCGCAGCGCCTCGACCCGCTTGATCATGAAGTCCCGGGTGAGCATCCGGCGGTGCCTGGCGTGCTCGGGGTCGTCCATGTTCAGGAACGTGGGGTGCTTCTGGCGGGTCACGGAAACGCCCGCGCTGTGGCTGGGGAAGCCCGGGTTGGTCATGTCCGCGCTGAACCGCGGGTCGGCCAGCACCTCGCGGACGTCGTCGAAACGGGTGACCAGCCAGGCGATCTTGCCGTCCCACAACCGCACGCGGGAGATCGGCTCATCCGCGCGCAGCGCGCGGAACTCGGCGGGCGGGTCGAACGGACAGCCCGGCGGCCGGGACATCGGGTACTCGGGGATCGGCTGCCCGGAAATCTCTGTGGTAGTGATGGTGCACCTCCGACTTGGCTTGAGCGGCCGGGAAAAGCGGGATCAGTTCGCCGTGCGAGCGCGGACGGGGGTGAGCTCGGCCGGCGGCACCGGGCCCGCCCCCGCTCCCAGGGTCGGGCAGGTGACGGCACCGGTCGCGCTGACGTCGACGGTCAGCTCGCCGACCCGCGTCACGGCCGCGGTCACCGAGTCGCCGTCGTGGATGGCCCCGACGCCGGACGGCGTGCCGGTGCTGATGACGTCACCAGGATGGAGTGTCATCACCGATGAGACGTACTCGATGAGCGCGGGCACGTCCCAGATGAGGTCGCGGACGTCGGCGTCCTGGCGCAGGGTGCCGTTCACCGAGCAGGTCAGCCGGAGCGTCTCGAGTGGACCGACCTCGTCCGGCGTCACGAGCCAGGGCCCCATCGGCGTGAAGGTGTCGAACGACTTGCGGGTGGAGCGGTCCTCCCCGCCGCGCATGGTGATGTCGAGCAGGCACGTGTAGCCGAACACATGCGACAGTGCGTCGGCCGCGGGCACCCCGCGGGCCGTGCGGCCGATCACCACGGCCAGCTCACCCTCCTGGTCGAACCGGCGGTCGGTGTAGGGCAGGCGGACCATGTCGCCGGAACCGATCAGCGACGAGGGCGCCTTGAGGAACACTCCGAGCGAGCCGACGTGCACGCTCTGGCTCATCTCGGCCTGGTGGTCCACGTAGTTCACCGGCGCGGCCACGATCTTGGTCGGATCCGGCACCGGCGGCAGCACGCGGACCTCGTCGAGCGGGACGCCGGGACCGTCGGCGAGCGGGACGTCCCGCTCGGGAACCCCGGACGCCGCGATGAGGCGCCGCATCGGGCTGAGCCCGGCCGGCCCGGCGGCGCGTTCCGGTGAGACCTCGCGCACCACGCCGTCGGCGACGACGCCGACCCGGTCGAGGCCGTCGCGGCCGCGGTAACTGAGCAACTTCATTGCCGGCTCCTCGGTGTCGTGCCGATCAGGACGAAAGGACGGCGGATTCCGCCGCGTACAACCAGTCCAGCTCGCTGTAGTCGTCCGGCCGCCGGGAGCGCATGTACCGGTCGCGCAGCCCGAGCGTGACCGGGTCGCCGGTGTGCCAGACCTGGCCCCACAGCCGCGCCCGCGTCTGGCACAGCCCCGCGCGGGGAACGCGGACGGCGTCGTAGGACTTCACGGCTTTCCCGATGTCGGTGCCGCTCCCGCGAACCGCTTCGCCCAGCGCCAGCGCGTCCTCGAGCGCCTGGCACGCCCCCTGGCCGAGGTACTGCAGCATCGGATGCGCCGCGTCGCCGAGGAGCACCGCCCGGCCGTGCACCCACGTGGGCAGCGGGTCCCGGTCGTAGATCGGCCAGCAGCGGCCGGTCTCGATGCGCGAGACGTGCCGCTGCACCTGTTCGCACGCTTCGCCGAACCGGCCGAACAGCTCCTCGACCGGCCCCACCGGCTCGTCGCCGCGGCCGAAGCTGTCACTGCGGAACACCGCGACCTGGTTGTACAGCTCGCCGCGGCGCACCGGGTACTGGATGAGGTGCAGCCCGGGCCCCACCCACAGCACCACGTCGTCATTGCTGACCTCGGTCCGCACCTCGCTCATGGGCAGCGCGCCGCGGTAGGCGACGAATCCGCTGGGCACCGGCTGGTCGACGGAGACCAGCTTGCGCACCACGGAGTGCAGCCCGTCGGCGCCGACGAGCAGCTCGGCACGGTACGTTGCGCCGTCCTCGCAGCGCACGCCGGCGCTGTCCTCGTCGGCCCACGCCTCGGCGACGACCCGGTTGTTCTCCAGTCGCACCAACGGTTCCGCCCGGCAGGCTTCGACCAGAATGGACAGCAGATCACTGCGGTGCACCACCACGTAGGGGTAGCCGTAGCGCTCCCGGAAGGCGCCGCCGAGATCGAGTGTGGTGAGCGGGTCGGCGGTGATCGCGTTCCGCATCACGCCGTGCCGCGGCAGCACCGCGACGTCGAGCAGCTCGGTGAGCAGGCCGAGCCGGTCGAGCATCCGGATCGCGTTCGGGCCGAACTGCAGGCCGGCGCCGATCTCGGTGAACTCGGCCGCTCGTTCGAGCAGGTGGACCTCGCGCCCGGCGCGGGCCACGGACAGCGCCGCGGCCAGCCCGCCGATACCGCCACCGACGATCAACGTGGGCAGTGGTGTCGTCGCCATGCGCTCAGCACTCCCGTTCGCGGTAGAGGCCCAGCGCTTCCAGTACGGGTGCGTCACTGACGCTGAACACGTCCAGGTGTTCCTCGGCGGCAAGGCCGTAGGGAGCCCACGACGGCGCGGCGAAGACGTCACCCGGTGCGAGCTCGAAGCGGTGGTCACCGATCAGCACCTCGCCGGTGCCCGCCAGCACCGCTCCCACCCGGGATCCGGCCTGCCGGGTCGTGCGGCTGCGGCTGCCGGCGCGCACGCGCCGCATCTCGCAGCGCATGGTGGGCATGACGTCGGCGCCGGTCTGCGGATTGGTGTAGCGGATCTGCGCCTCGCTCGCTCCGGTGGCGGCCAGCTGCGCCGCGAGCGCCCGGTCGGTGTCGGCGCGCCGGTACACCAGCAGCGGCGAGTGCGCCGCCTCGCGCCGGGCCTTGCCGAAGCCGCCGGGCACGAGGCCGGGACCAGCGCCCCAGAGCCGTTCGGCGGCCGAGGCCGGCTCGCTGCGCGAGCCACCCTGGGCGTCGGCGCCCTCCTCGAAGAACACCGCGTCGAGCGCGGCGACGACCGGCAAGTCGAGCACGTCCAGCCACATCATCGGCTCGGCGCCGGGGTTGTGGTGTTCGTGGAAGGTCATGCTCGGGGTGAGCACGAGGTCACCGGTCGCCATGCGCAACGGGTCGCCGTCGACAAGCGTCCAGGCACCCTCGCCGGCGAGGACGAACCGCAGTGCCGCCGGGGTGTGCCGGTGCGCGGGCGCGCGCTCCCCCGCACCCAGGTACTGCATCCCGGCCCACATGGTGGAGGTCGCGTACGGCGCACCGCCGAGACCGGGATTCGCGCAGGCCAGCACCCGGCGATCGCCGCCCCGGTCGATGCCGACCAGTTCGCCGCTGCGAGCCGCGAGCCCGCTGAGCGCTTCGGCCCGCCACCGGTACGGGACGGTCCGGGGCACCGGCTCCGGCGTCAGCAGGCCGGAGAGCTTCCACAACGGCTGGAGATCGGCTGCCGCCACGTCGCCGTACAGCTCGTCCAGCCGGCTGTCCTGATCCGTGAAGCGAGATGTCGCCATGGGGGTTTCCCTCCGCATGCCACGAGACAAGCTGAATTAGTACGTGTACGTACTATGAAACGGGACGCTAGACGTTAGTTTGTTGACAGTCAAGAGCTTCACGGCGCAACCGCCGCGTCGATCAAGCCGAGATAGTACGGACACGGCCGATCTCGGTCCGCTACAGTGAACCGGTCAAGAAGGGGACTCTCGTGCGAAACACCGCCATCGGCAGCAGCCCACCTCCCCAGGCACCGGGACCGGTCACCCTCGTGCTGCCGCCCGACACGACGGCCGGGCACCTCATCCGCCGCGCCCAGCAGGCGCACACGGCGCTGTGGTCAGCCGAGGTCGGCACCGAAGTCACCGGCCCGCAGTACGCGATCCTGAGCGCGCTGAGCCGCCGGTCGGGGGTCGACCAGGTCACCGCGGGCCGCGCGGCATCACTGGACAAGTCCACGACGGCCGACATCGTCGACCGGCTGCGGCGCAAGGACTGGATCCGGCGTGACCGCGACACCGGCGACGGCCGTCGGTACCTGCTGTCGCTGACTCCCTCGGCCAAGGCGATGCTGCCCGACCTCACCGCCCGGGTGGAGACGGTGCAGGACCGGCTGCTGCACCCGCTGGGACCGAACCTGCGGCGCAGCTTCGGCAGGCTCCTGGGCCGAGTGGCCTACCAGGGGCAGGTGCCCACCGGCGGCAAGGACGAGGACAAGGACATCGAGGTGCTGCGGCTCAGCTCGACGCCCGGCCACCTCATCCGGCGCGCCGAGCAAGTACACGGCGCACTCTGGAGCCGACACGTCGGCACCCAGCTCACACCATCGCAGTATGCGCTGCTGTGCAGCCTCGTCTGGCGCCCGGCGATCGACCAGACCGCGGCCGGCGAGATGGCGTCACTCGACAAGTCCAGTGCCGCGGACATCGTGGCGCGATTGCGGCGGCGAGGCTGGCTGCTCGACACCCGGGACGAGACCGACCGGCGGCGCAAGCTCCTGGTGCTCACCGATCTCGCGCGCGACACGCTCGCCGAGGTGACGCCTGCGGTGCAGACCGTTCAGCGCGACCTGGTGGCGCCGCTGTCTCCCGCCGAACAGGACAAGCTGATCAGCCTGCTGCGCCGCGTCGCCTACCAATGACCGTCCGGTGAAGACTGTCGCCGCATCAGGCAATCGCATGCGTTAACCGGGCAAGCCAGGGGTTGATCGCCGGATCGGCGAGAAAGCCTGGACGGTGTCGCGGTAACTCCCGGCGGGCTCGCGCCCGACACTCCAGTGTGGACAACGCACCCGCCCGGCGGCCGCGAACCGTGAAGGTGACAGGTGCTCGGCTGCCCCCGTTCTGATGGTGGACCGGGGCCGGCCTGTAACCAGCCGGTCACCCCTTCACCGCGCCAGAGCAATCGGGCCTTCGGCGCCGCGCCGTTTTGGGATTGTTGGATCCTTTCCGGAGTCACTGACCGCACCTGCACGTTTTGCAAGGCAACAAAAACCCCGCGCCGCCTAGGCGACCGGGGAAGGCCGCGAGCCGAACTGTTGGCGATGATGGGCGCGGACAGCAGCTCGAGGAGTTGCCCAGAGTGCGTATCCGAGCGGCCGATGTGCGGTACCCTCAGTGCAGCTTGGCCCACGCTTCGTCGATCATCGCCGCGCACGCGGCCGGGTCGCTGTATTCCTTCGTGCAGCGAGCCCAAAGACGGCCCGCCCCTGCCGAGCGCACGAGCCGAGGCCGAGGCCGTGGCCGGATTCCTGCCCGGTTCGACGGTGCTCATCGACTCGGCCGCCACCGCGGACGCCATCGAAGCGGGCCTCCACGATCACCCGATCGCGCACTTCGCCTGCCACGGCCGGGCAGTCGCCGCAACCGAGCACCCGGACGTCGGCGGACTGGTGCTCAGCAAGGGAAACGGGTTGTTCGTGCCGACGTTCGTCCGCAACCTGCGCACCACCAACGCGCAGCTCGCCTTCCTCTCCGCGTGCGACACCGCGGGACCCAATCCGACGCTGCTGGACGAACCGCTGAACCTCGCCTCGGCATTCCACCTCGCCGGCTTCCGCGGCGTCATCGGCACCCTTTGGCACACCGCCGACAGCACCGAGACCGCCGAAACCGTGTACGCGACACTCACCGCGCGCGGCACCCGACCCCCGGACACCGCACAAGCCGCCTCGGCACTGACCGAGACGCTGCGCCGGACGAGGGACGCCTACCTCGCCGTGCCGACCCGCTGGGCCGCGCACATCCACTTGCCGTGCCTGACAAACCGGAAACGATTTACCCGCCCGATGTGACACCGGAAATGATCATCACAATGCAATTCGAACAGGCGATTCTTTCCGAACGCATCGAATTCCTGGCTTGGAACAGGTGCCATCGCCGATTACCTGCAAACAGTTCTCAGCGTCAAGCAGGCGAGCGCGCGAGCGCGGGGTCAAACCGTGAGCTGACGCCACGAGGCCGCGGCTCGGCCCTGCAGAATTCGACGCCCACAACCCTCCCAAGGTCGCTTGACAGACGACCACCGTCTGTCGACGATGGAATTCGCAACACGACTGACAACGTTGTCAACACAACGCATCGGGAGCGACGTGACCCAGGTGAATCGCAGAAGTTTCCTGTCCGGTGGAATCGCCGTCGCCGGTGGGGGTGTGCTCGGGGCGTTCGGGTTGAGCGGCGTCGCCGGTGCGGTCCCCGGCGGGCCCGCGGGCGGCCAACCGCTGCGCGTCGACAGGCGTGAGATCACCGGCGGCTGGAGCTTCGCGGCGGCCGACGGTACGCCGGTGACCGGGGCGCAGCTGGCCAGCGGGCGGCAAGTCGCCGGGTTGAAGCCGGCCGTGGTGCCGGGAACACCGCTCACCAGCATGATCGCCAACGGCGAGTACCCCGATCCGCTCTACGGCCACATCGTGACCGACACGGTCCCGGACACGCTCAAGGACACCGGCTACTGGTACCGGGTCGCGTTCCCCGTGCCACGGCTGGTGCCGGGCCAGCGGTTCTGGCTCCAGTTCGACGGCATCAACTACCTCGGCACCATCTGGCTCGACGGCGCAGAGGTCGGCACCGTCGAGGGCGCGTTCAAGCGCGGCGCCTTCGACGTCACGGACATCGTCGCGAAGGCGGACGGCACGGCGCACCTCGCGGTGCTCGTGGGCAAGCTGGACCACTCCGAACAGCCGTCGCCGCCGAGCTACGCCAGTGGTGTGACCCGCGGCGGGCGCAACGGCGGCAAAACCGGGATCACCTTGGAGAACGGGCCGACGTTCTTCTGCACGGCGGGCTGGGACTGGCTGCCCACCATCCCCGACCGGGACCTCGGCATCTGGCAGCCGGTCACCTGGTCCACCACCGGTCCGGTCCGGCTGGCCGACGTGCGCGTGGACCCCACGCTCTCGGCCGACCTGCGCACGGCCGACATCACGATCGACCTCGGCCTCGACAGCGCGTTCGGCACGTCGAAAACCGTGGTGGTGAAGGGATCCCTCGACGGTCGCGACTTCGAAAAGACCGTGACCGCGGCGGCCGGCGCGTCCTCGGTCACGCTGACGTCGAAGGACATCGCGGCGCTGCGGTTGAGCCGCCCGAAGCTGTGGTGGCCCAACGGGTACGGCGACCCCCACCGCTACCGGCTGGCGATCGCTGTCGAGGCCGGTGGTCAGGTCCACGACGAGCGGACGGTGGACTTCGGCGTCCGGCGGATCGAGTACACCAAGCCGATCCAGTCACCGTCCGGTTCGCCGGTCGACTGCCTGGCGATCACCGTCAACAACCAGCCGATCATGGTGATGGGCGGCAACTGGGGCCTGGACGAAGCGCTCAAGCGCATCCCGCGCGAACGCCTGCGCGATCAGGTGCGGCTGCACCGCGACGCCAACCTCAACCTGATCCGGAACTGGAACGGCCAGAGCAGCACGGAAGATTTCTTCGACGCGTGCGACGAGTTCGGCATCCTCGTCTGGCAGGACTTCTTCTGCTCGACCGAAGGCCCGCCGCCGGAGAACTTCGCCCGCGACCTGGACAACATCCGCGACTGCATCGTGCGGTTCCGCAACCACCCGTCGATCCTGCTGTGGTGCGGCGGCAACGAAGGCCCGCCGCCTCAACCGCTCATCGACGGCCTGGACGCGCTGGTCGCCGAGCTGGACCCCAATCGCGCCTCGCTGACCAGCTCGGCCGGCGACACCGGCAAGGACCCCATCGGCGGGTACAGCTCGGGCGGGCCGTACCACTGGGTCACCCCGAGCACCCACTTCTCCCTCAACGACGGCACGCGCTGGCCGCCGTTCCACAACGAGGTGGGCTCGTACTCGATCCCGACGCTGGAGTTCATCAAGAAGATGCTCCCGGAAGCGTCGTGGGAGCACCCGGACGACTTCTGGGCCGATCGCGACGTCAACGGCAACGGCGGCAACGGCGGCGGCGCGGGGTACCTCCAGCTCACCGCCCAGCGCTACGGCGAACTGCGCAACCTCCCGGACTTCGCCCGCAAGTCCCAGCTGATGAACTACGAGTGCATCAAGGCGATCTACGAGGCGCACGCCGCGAACATGGCCAGTGCCGCGCCGGGCAAGCCGTACCCGCGCACCGGCGTCATCATGTGGATGACCAACCCGGCGCAGCCCAGCTTCGTCTGGCAGATGTACAGCCACGACCTCGAGGCGCACTCGTCGTTCTACGCGGTGCAGCACGCGTGCCGCCGAGTCAACGTGATCCTCGACAGCCAGACCCTCGACGTCGTCATCGCCAACCACACCCGGACGACGGTGAAGGGCACCGTCGCCGCGACGCTCTACGACTTGACCGGCGCGGAGTTCGCGAGCACGTCCTTGCGCGTCGGCGAGGCGGCGGCGTCCGACCACACCGTGATCGGCAGCATCGCCGAGCAGCTGAACGGCGCGCCCTCCGACATCGCCTTCGTCCGGCTCGTGTTCGAAGATTCGCGCGGCGCGGAACTGGTCCGCAACTTCTACTGGCTCGAGAACCCGGCCCGGCCCGCGGGATTCACGAGCCTGGACGACGCTCCCGCCGCCGCCGTCTCCGTCACGGCCGACGCGGACCATGGGCACGACGGCCTCGAGCTGACGGTGGACGTCGAGAACACCGGCGAAGCCGTGGCGCTGATGGTGCACCTCCAGGTATACGACACCCGGACCGGCGAACGCGTGCTTCCGGCCACCTTCAGCGACAACTACCTGAATCTGGCGGGCGGCGAGTCGAGTTCCGTGCGGGTGCGGCTGACCGACGAGCAGACCCGGCACCGGACCGTCGGCGTCCGGATCGAAGGCTGGAAGATCGATCAGCGCGCCTCGCGGCTGCGGGGTCGCGGCGTGGCGGTCACCTTCAACCAGGCGGCGTTGTCGACCCACCCGCCGAAGAACACCTTCGGCCGGTAACCGTCCGACGGTCCCGGTGGTGGGCGCGACCCCCAAAACGACGCGCCCGCCACCGGGTCTCCCCCGGCGTTCCCCCTCGTTCGCCGTGTCCCCAGAGTTGCCGACGCCGTCCTCGTTTCGTCCTCGCGTCGACATCCGCGGCTCCGACCTGTGCGTTTCGGATCAGGCGCCGGGCGCTAGCCTTGAGACCGAGGGGGGATGTGCATGAGGTTCCGGATTCTCGGGACGCTGGAAGTGCGGGCGTACGGGGACCGGGTCGTGCTGGCCAGCCCGCGTCAGCAGCGGGCGCTCGCCGCCCTTCTGCTCAGTCCCAATTCGGTCGTGCCGGTGGAGCGCATAATCGACGCGCTGTGGGAGGACGAGCCACCGACGACGGCGGTGAAGCAGGTGCGCAACTGTGTTTCCGCGCTGCGGGGCCGGCTCGGTGAGACCGCCGGGATGATCGTCACCGACGGGCCCGGGTACCGCCTGCAGACCGACGCCGACGACCTCGACTCACTCCGGTTCCGCCGCCACGTCGCGACGGCGCGCGGGCTCGCCGGGCAGGTGAAGCTCGTCGACGCCGTCGAGGAGATCCGCGGCGCGCTCGCCCTCTGGCGTGGCCCGGCGCTCGACGGGCTGCGGACGCCCACGCTGGCCGGCCGGGCCGCGCTGCTCGACGAACAGCGCGCCGACGCCGTCGAGCTCTGCGCGGAATGGCAGCTGCGGCTCGGCGAAACGGGCGAGGTGGTCCGCGAGCTGACCGCGTTCTGCGGTGAGCACCCGTTGCGCGAATCGCCCCACCTGCTCCTGATGCGCGCGCTCGCGGAGGAAGGCCGCTACGCCGAGGCCTCGACGCTGTTCCACGGCCTGCGCCGGCGGCTGGCCGACGAGCTCGGCGTGGACCCGAACCCCGACCTGCGCCGGCTCCACGAGCAGATCCTGGCCGACGCCACGCCCGCCGCCGCGATTGCCGTCACCCCCGTCCCCGAGCCCGAGCCGGAATCCGCGCCGGATCACCACTTCGGCCGTGCGGTCACGGAGCTGGCCGAAGCCGTCACGTGGCAGTGGCGGGCCGAAGCCGAGCTGCGTTCCCTGCACCGGCCGCAGCCGATCATCCTGCGGTGGTCGGCCCGCGCGCGACCGGGAAAGCCGGCGCTGCGGGGCGACCTCGACAACATCGCGGAGACCTACTCGGAGCTGCCCGTGCGGCAGCTGGTCGTGCTCGGCGACCCCGGCTCCGGAAAGTCGGTGCTCGCCCTGGTGCTGACGCTGGAGCTGCTGCGCACCCGTTCCCCGGGCGCCCCGGTACCGGTCCTGCTGTCGCTGGCTTCGTGGGACCCGCGCCGCGATCACCTCGACCGATGGCTGGCGGGGCGGCTCGCCGACAACCACCCGGCCCTGCTCAACGCCCGCGAGTACGGGCCCGACGCGCCCACCCGGCTCGTCCTCGGCGGCCACGTGGTCCCCGTCCTCGACGGGCTCGACGAGATGCCGGCCGACTTGCGCGTCGCGGCGCTCGACGCACTGGACCAGACCATGGCCGTGGGCCGCTCACTGGTCCTGACCTGCCGCTCCGCCGAGTACGAGCAAGTGACGCGCGAGTCAGGCACCGTGATGAGCTCGGCCACCGTGGTGCGGCTCGAACCCGTCAGCCGCCAGGAGGCGGTCACCTACCTGTCCGCGCGGGAAAGCGCCGGGTCCGACCGCTGGCGTCCCGTGGCCGAGCGGTTGCGCCGGGACCCCGACGGGCCGCTGGGGCGCGTGCTGCGGACACCGTTGATGGTCGACCTCGCGCGGATCGCCTACGGCCGCCCCGGCGAGGATCCCGCGGAGCTGCTCGCCGCGGAAGACGCGGCGGCGCTGGAAGCGCAGTTGCTCGACTCGTTCCTCCCCCACGCCTACGCGCGGGTCCCACAGCCGCCGGGGCGGAACCCGAAGACCAGCCCGTCCGGGCGGTACACGGCAGCACAGGCGAATCGCTGGCTGGGTTTCCTGGCCTGGCACCTCGAGCGGGCCCGCAGCCGCGACCTGGCCTGGTGGCAGCTGCACCGGGCGCTTCCCGCCGCGACCCGGGGCGGACTCGTCGGTGTGCTGATCGCGCTGTTCTTCCTCGCCACCGGCTGGTTGTCCGACGGGCCGGCGCTGGCCACGATCTACGCCCTCTCGTTCGGCGGCGCCGGTTACCTGACCCACCGCTTCGGGCGCCCGCCGGAGCCCCTGCGCACCGAACTGCGTTTCGCCGGCGCCGCGGGCAAGTTCGCCGGTCGGTTCGCGGTCGGCGCCGTGGTGGGCGTCGCGCTCGGCCTGGGCTGGTCGCTGGCCCCCGGGCTGGTCGTCTTCCTGGCGCTCGTGTTCGGCGTGGTGTTCGCGGTCCACGTATGGCTCGCGAAACCCGTCGACGCCAGCCGGGTGTCGAGCCCGACGACGATCCTGCGCAACGAACGGACCGGTGCGATCGCGCTGTCCGTCTCGTTCCTGGTGTCCGGGGGGCTGTTCGACGGGATCGCGTTCGCGTTCACCGCGCAGACACGGTTCCTGCCGGTGCTGGGCGGCCGGTTCGACCTGGCACTCGCGATCGCCGGCGGGCTGGCGGGAGCGTTGTTCGGGTTCTTCATGGCCCGTGGCGTCGCCGCTGTGTGCTACGGCCTCGCGGGCGCGATCGCCGGTGGCCAGGTGTTCCCTCCGGCGACGGACCCGGTGCTGCCGTTCGTGGTCGGTGTGTGTTTCGGCGCGGGCATCGGCCTGGCGGTGCTGGTGACGCGCGCGTGGGGGAACTACTTCGTCCACCACCTCTGGCTCGCCGCGACCGGCCGGCTTCCCTGGCGGCTCATGCACTTCCTCGACGACGCCCACCGCCGCGGTGTCCTGCGGCAGGCCGGTGGTGTCTACCAGTTCCGCCACGCCCGCGTGCAGGAGCGGCTGGCGGCGGCCGAGCACGACCGGTAGGTCCCTCCGGCGGCTGTACATCGGGACGGGGGTGGCGCAGAGTGCGTAGCTGAGGCAACCATCGGCCAGGAGGTGTCATGACCGGCGAGGAAATCGTGCTCGGTCCCCTACCGAAGGGGATCACGCTCGCCCAGGAGGGTATGCGCAACAAGGTGTGGAACGTGCTCGGGCACACCTACTCCATGAAGGCGGCCAGCGAATCGAGCTTCGCGTTCGAGACCCTCGACCCGCCCGGAACCGGCGTCCCGCCGCACGTGCACCCGACGCAGGACGAGCACATCTACATCCTGGAAGGCGTGTTCACCCTCTACCTCGACGGCGCCTGGGAAACCGCGGGCCCCGGCGACACGGTCCGGATGCCCAAGGGCCTGCCCCACGCGTACTACAACCGCAGCGAAGGCATCACCCGCGGACTGTTCTGGGTGAGCCCGGCCGGACGGCTCGCCGAACTGTTCGACAAGCTGCACAACCTCGAGGACCCGGCCGAGGTCGTCCGGCTATCGGCGCTGCACGACGTCGACTTCCTGCCGCCGGGTTCGGTGGAGGGCGCCTGAACCCTCACTTGTTCACCTGCTGCTGCGAGCCCCCCGAAGCCTGCGCGTAGCCGGTGACGATCGTCTCGAGCGTCGCCGCATCGATCACGTCTTCGAGGCGGGAAAAGCCGTCCGGAGCACGACGTTCGACCTCGTCGATCACGTTCTCCGGCCCGCCCTGGCGGTTGCGGAGCACGATCTCGCCGGTGGCCGCGAGGCGATCGGCCTGGTACGCCGCGAGTGCCTCGGCGGGATCGGCGTGGCGCGCCAGGTTGTGGCCGAGACTGGTGGCGTCGAGAATCGCTTGGCCGGCGCCGTTGGACCCCATCGGGTACATGGGGTGGGCGGCGTCGCCGAGCAGCGTCACGCGTCCGTGCGACCAGGCGGGCAGCGGGTCGCGGTCGCACATCGGGAACTCGAAGATCTCCTCGGTGGCCTCGACCAGCGCGACGTGGTCGACCACCGGCGACCGGAACTGCCCGAGGTAGCGGGCGAGCTCGGCCCGGTCGCCGGGTTTGGCCCAGTCCTGCCGCTCCGGCGGGGCGGCACCGGGCTGCCCGGTGCGGATGCAGACGGCCCAGTTGGTGAGCCGGGTGCCCGTGCTCCGGCCCGGGGCGATCGGGTAGATCACCAGCTTCGCCGCGGTGCCGCCGGCGACGATCATCGACCGTCCGCCGCCGAACTCCGGCCAGTCGGTGGCGCCGCGCCACATCAGGACGCCGTTCCAGCGGGGCGGGCCCTCCCCCGGGAACAGCAGCGACCGCACAGCCGAGTGGATTCCGTCGGCCGCCACCAAGACGTCGCCGGAAACCGTGACCTCCGTGCCGCTTCGCCGGTCGGCGAAATGCGCGCGGACCCCGTGGGCGTCCTGGTCGAACCCGGTCAGCCGGTGCCCGGTCTGCACCGCGTCGGGGCCGAGCCGGTCCCGGACCGCGCGCAGCAACATGCCCTGCAGCCGGCCCCGGTGCAGGCAGAACTGGGGAAGCGTGAAGCCCGCGTCGAGCCCGCACGGCCGGCGCAGGATCACCTGCCCGAGCCGGTGGGTGTAGAACAGCTCTCGGGTACGGATCCCGACTTCGTCCAACGCGTCGAGCAGCCCCAGCGCCGCGAGCTCCTTGACCGCGTGGGGCAAGGCGTTGATCCCGACACCCAGCTCGGAGACCCGCTCGCTCTGCTCGTGGACGACGCACTCGATGCCCTCGTGGTGCAGCCGCAACGCCGCGGTCAGCCCCCCGATCCCCGCTCCGACGATGACGACCTTCACGGCCACCTCCCCTGGTCCGACGTCAAAGGCCAGCATCACGGAGACGGGAGATCCGCACCACCCCCCGAGCGGTGGTGGTGCGGTGGCGGGTCGGCGCCGAGTCGCTCGGGCCGCGCGCGTGCAGCTCGCTGCAAAGCCGTCGGCTGCGGCCGCATCGCGAGCTCGCCGCCCGGCCGCTACGGCGATCATTCCAGACAGTTGGCGACGTCAAACATCGCCGTGACCTGTGCAGACTCTGCGGAGTTACGCCAAGCGGGTTACCGTCGGCACAGGCACTCACTCAGTGTGCCCACCCGCGCCCCCAGCGCCGAGGGGAGGCTGTCGTGACGCCGGTAGCCCGCAACGCGAGATCCCGAGTGCCGGCGTGGGTCGACCCCATGCTCGCGAAGCCCGACGGTGGCTGGCTTCCGTCGGGTCCGCAGTGGGTCTACGAGCACAAGCTCGACGGCTACCGCTGCTGTCTGCGGGTGGCGCCCGATGGGACGACGGCGCTCACCAGCCGCAATGACAAGGACATGACGGCAGAGTTCTCCGAGCTGACCTCCGTGTTCGGTACCGCACTGGACGGCGAGGCAGTGGTGCTCGACGGCGAGGTCGTGGTCTACAACGAGGCCGGCCAGGTTGATTTCGAGCTGCTGCAGCAACGCCGGGGCCAGTTCCAGCGCCAGCCCAAGGCGTCACTCGTGCCCCCGCGGTTCCTCGCCTTCGACGTGCTGCAGCTCGGCGGCCAGGCACTGCTGGACCAGCCCTACGAGACACGCCGACGGTTGCTCACCGGGCTGCCGATGCCGGACCCGTTCCGCCTCGCGGTCGTGCCGGCGTTCACCTTCGACGAGCTGACCGCCGACCGGCTCACCCCGCAAGCCCTCCTCGACCGCGTCGCCGCAGACGGCCTGGAAGGACTGATCGCCAAGCTCAAGACCTCCACCTACCAGCCCGGACACCGCACCGACACCTGGCTCAAGCACCCCTTGATCCAAACCGCCGAAGGAATCGTCTGCGGATGGCGACCTGGCCAGCGCAGCTTCTCCGGCATCCTCGGCGGACTGCTGCTCGGCGCGCATGACCCGCAAACCGGCGACCTCGTCTACATCGGCGACGTCGGCACCGGGTTCTCGACGAAGGAACGCGCCCGGCTCCAGGAACTGCTCAAGCCCCTTGAACAGCGCACCCACCCCTTCGCCGCAACCCCGCCCCGCGAAGACACCGTGCGCGCCCGATGGGTAACTCCGCAGCTCGTTGGCGAGGTCGTCTACCGGCAGTTCACCCGCGGTGCCGGCCGGCTGCGGCACACCGCGTGGCGCGGCCTGCGCACCGACAAGCCCCTCTCCGCCGTGCTCGTTCCCGCTCCCACTCGCCCTCTTTCCGCGAGCCCGAAGCCGCTCCAGGAACCCGCGGCAGCGCCCATCGATCTCGGCGAGCGCGTCACCGTGCAGGTGGAGCACCGACGGCTCACACTGTCCAACCTGGACAAAGTCCTGTATCCGGCTGACGGGTTCACCAAAAGCGAGGTAATCCACTTCTACAGCCAAATCGCCCCCCTGCTGCTGCCCCATCTGAAGGACCGGCCGATCACCTTCGTCCGCTGGCCCGACGGCGTCGAAAGCCAGCAATGGTTCGAGAAAAACGTCCCTCGGGGCGCTCCCCCGTGGCTGCGCGCCGCGGAGCTGCCCAGCACCGGCTCACGCGCCCCGGGCAAAACCATCCATTACCCGCTCATCGACGATCTGCCCGGCCTGGTATGGGCGGCAAACCTCGCCGCGCTGGAACTCCACGTTCCACAATGGAAGGTCGACGCCGGCGGCCATGGGCTGCCCGACCGGCTGGTGTTCGACCTCGACCCCGGCCCCGGCGCCTCCCTCGTCGAATGCTGCCGCGTCGCCGAACGCCTGCACGACGTCCTCGTCGCCGAGGGCCTGCAGCCCTACCCCAAAACCTCCGGGTCGAAGGGCATGCAGCTCTACGCCGCCATCAGCACCACCGATGCGAAAGCCCCCTCCGCCTACGCGAAACGAGTCGCGCAGCTCTTGGCCCAGCAGACCCCGGACACAGTCACCACCGTCATGGCCAAAGCCGCACGAACCGGACGGGTGTTCATCGACTGGAGCCAGAACAACCCCGCCAAGACCACCATCGCCCCCTACTCCCTACGCGGGCGCGAAAACCCGACCGTCTCCACACCGGTCACCTGGGACGAAGTCCACGCCTGCCGTGAACCCGCCCAGCTCACCTTCACTGCCGACAACGTCCTCGACCGCGTGAGCGACCTCGGCGACCTCCTCGCCGCGCTCGACGAGCACCACCCGCCGCTCCCCGCCGGTTAGCGACTCGCCGCGGCCAGGCCGGCGACACGGCGTCAACCGCAGACCTTTCCAGCTCGGTAGCCGAAAAGTAGTTCTGGACGCTTGTCGTCGAAGTGAACGACGGTGCCGACGTCGCCGGTCATGGTTTGCCCGTGATCCGGACGGTCTCTCCGACCTTGAAGTCCTCCCTGACGAACGAGGCTGACCGGGGAACCTGATCACGGCATATCAGCGGCACCAGCTGTCCTTGTGCGGGGCTCGCCCAGGTGGGCCAGGACACGGTGTCGATCCTGGTCGGAGCGCGATACGCACAGCGGGTCGGCGGGTAATTACCGGGAGAACCACTGACGTAGGAGGAGGCGTCCGTGTCCCACCCCGACCATCCCGCACCCGAGAGCCTGAGCAGCGTACTGGGGGCGCTCGCGCGGACCTTGCAGGCCGAACCGGACGTCGGCTCGACCGTCGCCGCGATCGTGAAGGCCGCGGTGGACCACATCGCCGGTGCCGAGCACGCCGGGATTTCCCTGGTCGAAAGCGGGCAGGTCCGGACCGTCGCCCCGACCAGCGAGGTCGTGAACACGGTCGACGAGATCCAGTACCGCACCGGCGAAGGCCCGTGCCTGGACGCGATCGCCCAGCATGAGATCTTTCGCACCAGCAACCTGCTCGACGAAACTCGCTGGCCGGCGTTCACCCCCGAGGCAGCCAAGGCCGGTATCCGATCCATGCTGTCCTACCGGATGTTCGTCAACGACGACACCCTCGGCGCCCTGAACCTCTACTCCACGCGCCTCAACGCGTTCAGCGACACCACCGAGCAGGAAGGCCAGGTGTTCGCCACCCACGCCGCCGTCGCGCTCGTCGGCGCCCAGACCGAAGCACAACTGCACGCCGCGATCGAATCCCGCGACGTGATCGGCATGGCCAAAGGCATCCTCATGCAACGCCACGACATCGACGCCGTGCAGGCGTTCCGCATGCTCGTCGAATCCTCAACATGAAGCTCCACGAGATCGCCACCTGGCTGGTCGACCACCGCCGCGAAATCTGACCGGCCGCGACCGGCGGACGACGACCCCGTACTCGTCACGCACCACATGGACGCCCTTTCGCGCCTTCGCCATGGGACGCCCGGTCTTTTCCGCGTCGCCCGCGGTCCTGGCCGTGTTGGAGGCCCGCACATTGCCCTCCAGGCGGTTCTTCCACAACCCGGTCTCGAAGTAGGTCTCCACCCCGTCCGCCATCGCCCGATCCTCCCGCTCGCCGAGATCGCCAGGTGGATACCCGCCACGCCGGCGACCACACGTTCTACCGCTGGACGACCCTCCGCCTGAACTGCGGCACTGCCACCGCATTGGCGGCCGTTCATTTGCGCACCGCAACTGTCTTGATCCAACCGGTGGCTTCGGCGAAGCGGGCGAGCGCGTAGACCACCACCGAGCGCTCCCCCGCCTCCAGCTGGTCCAGCACCGAATTCAGCACCCGACGGCGTTCCTCGTCGACGCGATCGACGAGTTGGCGGCCTTTCGCAGTCGGAGCGAGCAGCGTCTCGCGCTTGTTCAGTGGGTTCGGTGCTTTCTGGAGCAGCCCCAGAGAAACCAGCCGGTCACACGCCCGGGTGACCGTTGACGGGTTCATCGTCAGCTCCTCGGCAACCCGGCCCATCGTGACCGGCGTGCGTTCGGCTGCCACGCGCAGCGCACGGAACTGCGTAAGAGTCAGCTGCCCAGTCACGTTCTCGACGCTGGAGTCCGCGATCGCCACCATCGCCCGCAGGGCGGCTAGCGCGGCACCGGAATCCGGCGAAGAATTTTGCGTCACGCAAGTATGGTAAGGCCGGAAAGCGGGTACAGCGACCTCAGAGGCGTGAAAAGACGCAATGACGAGGAGCTGTCATGACCCAGACCGTCGGCGACTACCTGCTGCAGCGGCTGCGCGAGTGGGACGTCGAGCAGGTGTTCGCGTATCCAGGCGACGGGATCAACGGCATCGTCGCCTCGTTCGGGAAGGCGGACAACCACCCACGGTTCGTGCAGGCGCGCCACGAGGAGATGGCCGCGTTCGCGGCGGTCGGCTACGCGAAGTTCAGCGGTCGCCCGGGAGTCTGCCTGGCGACGTCCGGTCCGGGGGCGATCCACCTGCTCAACGGGCTTTACGACGCGAAACTCGACCACGTGCCCGTGGTGGCCATCGTCGGACAGACCGCGCGCAGCGCCATGGGCGGCAGCTATCAGCAGGAAGTCGACCTGCAGACGCTGTACAAGGACGTCGCGAGCGAGTACCTCGTCGAGGTCAACGTGGCCGAGCAACTCCCCAACGCGCTGGACCGCGCGTTCCGCACCGCGATCGCGGGCCGCTGCCCCACCGCGCTCATCATCCCGGCCGACCTGCAGGAAGAGCCGTACTCGCCGCCGCAGCACGCGTTCAAACAGGTGCCCTCGAGCCCGCCGAGCACCTCGTGGCCACGGCCGGTGCCGCCAGAAGCCGACCTCGACGCCGCCGCCGAGGTGCTCAACGCGGGTGAAAAGGTCGCCATCTTGGTCGGCCAAGGCGCCCGCGGCGCGGCGGCCGAAGTCCGGCAGATCGCGGAGGTGACCGGGGCCGGGGTGGCGAAAGCGCTGCTGGGCAAGGATGTGCTGCCCGACGACCTGCCGTGGGTCACCGGCGCCATCGGCCTGCTCGGCACCCGTCCGAGCTATGAGCTGATGCGCGACTGCGACACCCTGCTGATCGTCGGCTCGAACTTCCCGTACTCGCAATTCCTCCCGGACTTCGGCCAGGCCCGAGCCGTGCAGATCGACCTCGACGGCCGGTTGATCGGGATGCGCTACCCCACCGAAGTCAACCTCGTCGGTGACGCCGGCGCGACCCTGCGCGCGCTGCTGCCCAAGCTGGCGAGCCGGGAAGACCGCTCGTGGCGCAAGAAGATCGAGAAGAACGTCGCGTCGTGGTGGGACACCGTCGACCGCGAAGCCGCCGTCGACGCCGAGCCCGTCAACCCGATGACGATCGTCTCCGAGCTGTCACGCCGGCTCCCGGACAACGCGATCATCACCGCCGACTCCGGCTCCTCCACCAACTGGTACGCCCGCAACCTCCGCATCCGCGGCAACGTCCGAAGTTCCCTGTCGGGCACCCTCGCCACGATGGGACCGGGTGTGCCCTACGCCATCGGCGCCAAGTTCGCGTACCCCGACCGGCCGGTGATCGCGCTGGTCGGCGACGGCGCCATGCAAATGAACGGCCTCGCCGAGCTCATCACCATCGCCCGCTACCGGCACCTGTGGACCGACCCGCGTTGCGTGATCTGCGTTTTCCACAACAACGATCTCAACCAGGTCACGTGGGAGCTGCGCGCGATGGGCGGGGCTCCGAAGTTCGAGGAATCGCAGAGCCTGCCCGACGTCGACTACGCCGGCTTCGCGCTGTCGCTCGGGCTGACCGCGGTCACCGTGGACAGGCCGGGGCAGCTCGGCGCCGCCTGGGACACCGTGCTCACCGCGGACAAGCCCGCGGTCCTCGACGTTCGCTGCGATCCCGAGGTGCCGCCGATCCCGCCGCACGCCACGTTCGAGCAGATGAAGTCCGCCACCGAGGCCGTGCTCAAGGGTGACCCCGACGCGATGCACCTCGTGGTGCAGGGCGTGAAGACCAAGGTGCAGGAGTTCCTCCCGGGCCGGCGGGACAAGTGACGCGCTGCTCGCCCGCCGTCGAGCAGATCACGGCCCGGGCCTATCGCGTGCCGACCGAGACGCCGGAGGCCGACGGCACGCTCGAGTGGGACAGCACCACGATCGTCGTGGCCCACATCCAGGCCGGCCCCGTGCGCGGCCTCGGCTGGACCTACGCCGACGCCGCGTGCGCGCCACTGATCGAGCGGACGCTCGCGCCCGCCGTCCTCGGGGCGCCGGTGGCCAACGTCCCGGCGTGCTGGGCGGCGATGCAGCGCGCGATCCGCAACCTCGGCCGGGCGGGTCTGGTCTCTTGCGCGCTGTCCGCGGTGGACATCGCGTTGTGGGACGCGTCGGCGCGAGCACTGGACGTGCCGCTGAGCCGGCTGCTCGGGCGCGTCCACGACAACGTCGCCGTTTACGGCAGTGGCGGGTTCACCACCATGACCGACGAGGAGCTCGCCGATCAGCTTGAAGACTGGGCGGTACGGCAGCGGATCCCGCGCGTGAAGATCAAGATCGGGGAGGCGTGGGGCACCCGCGTCGAGAAGGACCTGAAGCGGGTGCAGCTCGCGCGTTACGTCCTCGGCAGCGCTGCCGCCTTGTTCGTGGACGCCAACGGCGCCTACTCCGTGGGCCAGGCGCGCCGGCTGCTGCAACCGCTGCGGGACGCGGACGTCACTTGGTTCGAGGAACCCGTGTCCAGCGACGATCTCGCCGGGCTCGCGAGCTTGCGCACGCCCGGCGGGCCCGACATCGCCGCCGGCGAGTACGGCTACGACCTGCCGTGCTTCGCGCGGCTGATGCCCGCCGTCGACTGCCTGCAGATCGACGTCACGCGGTGTGGCGGCTACACCGAATGGCGCCGCGCCGCCGCCCTCGCGGCCGCCGCGAACCGCGAGGTGTCCGCCCACTGCGCGCCGAACCTGTCCGCGCACGCGGCCGTGGCGACGCCGAACTTCCGGCACATCGAGTGGTTCGCCGACCACGACCGCCTCGAAAACCTGCTCTTCGACGGCTGCCTCGACCCCGCGGGCGGCACCGTCACCCCGTCGCCGGCCGCCGCCGGCCACGGCCTGGCGCTGCGGGCCGACGTCGCGGCCGAGTACCCGGCCTGAAGGAGGACCCCGCGATGACCCGAGTGGACCTGCCCGATCCCGTTGCCCACCACCCCCCTGTGCCGGACGTCGACCTGACCGCGCTCGCGACGGCGTTGCGCGGGCGCGTGCGCGGCGAGGTGCGGTTCGACGACGGAACCCGCGCCGCGTATTCGACCGACGCGTCGAACTTCCGCCAGGTGCCGCTGGGTGTGGTGGTGCCACGGTCGCCGGACGACGCGGTCGAAGCGCTGGCGATCGCCCGTGAATTCGGGGCGCCGGTGCTCTCGCGCGGCGGCGGCACGAGCCTCGCCGGCCAGTGCACCAACACCGCGATCGTGCTCGACTGGTCGAAGTACTGCACGAAGCTGGAGTCGGTGGACGAAGCGGCGCGCACGTGCGTGGTGCAGCCGGGGATCGTTCTCGACGAGCTGAACCGGCAACTCGCCGGCACCGGGCTGCGGTTCGGCCCGGAACCGGCCACGCACATGAACTGCACGCTCGGCGGCATGATCGGCAACAACTCCTGCGGCGCCACGGCTCAGCGCGCCGGCAAGGTCGTGGACAACATCGCGGCGCTGGAGGTCCTGCTCGCCGACGGAACCCGGTTCTGGTGCGGCAGGACAACCGACGAGGAGTACGCCGAGATCGAACGCCGCGGCGATCCGCGTGCCGCGGTCTACCGGCAGCTGCGCCGCCTGCGCGACGAGTACGCCGAGCAGATCCGCCGCCGTTTCCCCGACATCCCGCGGCGCGTGTCCGGCTACAACCTCGATTCCCTGTTGCCGGAGCACGGCTTCGACGTCGCAGGCCTGCTCGTCGGGTCGGAGTCGACTTTGGTCACCGTGCTGCGTGCGGAGCTGAAGCTGGTGCCAGTGCTGCCTGAGCGGACGCTCGTCGTGCTCGGCTACCCCGACGTCGCCACCGCCGCCGATGCCGTGCCGAAGATCCTGCCGCACGAGCCGATCGCGCTGGAAGGCGTGGACCACAAGCTGATCCGCGACCAGCAACTCAAAGACATGAACCCGCAAGCGCTCGCCGAGATGCCGGCGGGCCGCGCGTTCCTCATGGTCCAGTTCGGCGGCAAGACCCGCGAGGAAGTCGAACACCGGGCCCACGGAATGCTGGAAGCGTTGCACGACACCGAGCACGAAGCCGACGTCGCCTTCCTCGACGACCCGGCGCGCGAGAACGAGCTGTGGCAGGTGCGTGAAGCGGGCCTCGGAGCGACGGCGCACGTCCCGGGCAAGGCCGACACGTTCGAGGGCTGGGAGGATTCGGCGGTCGCGCCCGAGCGGCTCGGCGAGTACCTGCGAAAGCTGACCGCGCTGTACGAGGAATTCGGTTACGCCAGCGACACCGGCCCCAGCCTGTACGGCCACTTCGGACAGGGCTGTGTCCACACGCGGATCCCGTTCGACCTCTACACCGCCGACGGCGTGGCGACCTACCGCCGGTTCATGCACCGCGCGGCCGACCTGGTCGCCGGGCTGGGCGGCTCGTTGTCCGGTGAGCACGGTGACGGCCAGTCGCGCGGCGAGCTGCTGCCGAAGATGTTCGGCACTGAGCTCGTCACCGCGTTCGGCCGGCTCAAAGGGATCTTCGACCCGGACGACCGGATGAACCCCGGCAAGGTCGTCGCGCCCTACCTCCTCGACGAGAACCTGCGCCTCGGCGGCACCTGGTCTCCGGCGGACCCCCAGGACCTCTACTTCCGTTTCCCCGACGACGGCGGCTCCTTCGCCCAGGCCGCCAACCGCTGCGTCGGGGTCGGCCGCTGCCGCCAGCACGACACGTCCTCCGGCGACGTGATGTGCCCGTCCTACCAGGTAACCGGCGAGGAAGAGCACTCCACGCGAGGCCGGGCCCGCTTGCTCTTCGAGATGCTCCACGGCCACAGCGACAGTCCGATCAACGACGGCTGGCGCTCGACCGAGGTGCGCGACGCCCTCGACCTGTGCCTGGCGTGCAAGGGCTGCAAGACCGACTGTCCGGCCAATGTGGACATGGCGACGTACAAGGCCGAGTTCCTTGCCCACCACTACAAGGGCCGCCCGTGGCGCCGGCCTCGTTCGGACTTCACGATGGGCTGGCTGCCCGCGCTCGCCCAGGTCGTCGGTCGGCTACGAGCCGGGAAGCTCGTCAACGCGTTCACGCACACTCCCGGCCTCGCGCGGCTGGCGACCCTCGCGGCCGGCGTCGAGCACCGCGAGATCCCGGCGTTCGCCGGGAAAACTCTGCAGCAGTGGTTCGCCCGGCACCGCCCGTCCGGCGATGGTGCGCGCGGCACGGTCCTGCTGTGGCCGGACTCGTTCACCAACCACTTCCACCCCGACGTCGGGCGAGCCGCGGTTCGCTTGCTGGAGGACGCCGGGTGGCGGGTGACCGTGCCGGCGACGCCCGTGTGCTGCGGGCTCACCTGGGTCTCCACCGGCCAGCTCGGCGTCGCGAAGCACATCCTGCAGCGAACCGTCCGGGAGCTGGTGCCGCACTTGCGCGACGGAGGGCTCGTTGTCGGCGTGGAACCCAGCTGCACCGCGGTCTTCCGCTCCGACGCGGTGGATCTTTTCCCGGGCGACCAGGACGTCCGGCGGCTGCGGAACCAGACCGTGACCCTGGCCGAGCTGCTCACCGAACACTCTCCCGGCTACCGCCCGCCGCGCCTCGACGCGAAGGCGCTCGCCCAGGTCCACTGCCACCAGCACGCGGTCCTGGGCTGGGATGCCGACCGGCGTCTGCTCGAGGCCGCCGGCGTCGACGCGGAACAGCTCGGCTCCGGCTGCTGCGGCCTTGCGGGGAACTTCGGCTTCGAGAAGGGGCATCGTGCGGTCAGCGAAGCCTGCGCGGAACGGGTGTTGCTCCCCCGGGTCCGCGACGCCGAGACCGGCACCGTCGTGCTCGCCGACGGCTTCAGCTGCCGCACCCAGCTCCACGAACTCGACACCGGCGGCCGTGAAGGGACACATCTCGCCCAGCTGCTCGCGTCGGGCCTCGACCAGCCTCCGGAGCCGCCTCGGCGACGCAGGCGCGCAGCGGCACTGGCCGCAGGGCTCGCGCTGGGCGCGGCGGGAGGCGCGGTGGCCCGCCGGGCGAGGACGCGATGAACACCCGGGCCGTGGCGGTGGCGCGGGCCGGATGGGGCACGGCGTTGCTCGCGGTGGCGAGAGTCGTCGAGGAGGACCAAGCGGCCGCGGTACTCGCCGCGTTGGGGGTGCGGCACGTGGTCCAGGCAGCGGTGACGCTGAGGTGGCCGCACAGCGCCGCCACGCGGCGGGCGTGGCTCGTCGACTGCGCCCACAGTCTGAGCATGCTCGGGCTCGCCGGGGTATCGAGGCGGTGGCGAGGGCCGGCGGCCGCCGGCGCGGTGACGGCGGCGGCATGGGCGGCCGCGTCCCGGACCGCGAGCAAGTGACTGAACGGAGGATCCCCATGTCTGACAACCCTGTAGTGGTCGTGACCGGTGCCAGTGGTGGCATCGGGCGGGCGGTCGCCCGCGCATTCGGTGCGCGGCACTGCAAAGTCGCACTGATGGCCCGCGGTCGCAAGGGACTGAGTGCGGCCGCCGAGGACGTCCGCCGCGAGGGCGGCACCTCGTTGCCCCTCGAAGTGGACGTCGCCGACTACGACCAGGTGGCCGCGGCGGCCAAGCGGGTGGAGCAGGAGCTCGGGCCGATCGACACCTGGGTGAACGTCGCGTTCACCTCGGTCTTCGCGCGGTTCTCCGACATCCGGCCCGAGGAGTTCCGCCGGGTCACCGAGGTCAGCTACCTCGGATACGTGCACGGCACCATGGCCGCGCTCAACCACATGAAACCCCGCGACCACGGCACCATCGTGCAGGTCGGCTCCACGCTCGCCTACCGCGGAATCCCGCTGCAGAGCGCCTACTGCGGCGCGAAACACGCCATCCAGGGCTTCAACGAAGCACTGCGCTGCGAACTGCTCGCCGAGCACAGCGGCGTGCGCGTGACGATGGTGCAGATGCCCGCCGTCAACACCCCCCAGTTCACCTGGGTGCTCTCCCGCCTGCCACGCCACGCCCAACCGGTGCCACCCATCTACCAGCCCGAGGTCGCCGCCGACGCGGTCCTTTACGCAGCCGACCACCCGCGCCGACGCGAATACTGGGTCGGCGCCAGCACCGTCGGCACCCTCCTCGCGAACGCCCTCGCCCCAGGAGTCCTCGACTGGTACCTCGCGAAGACCGGGCTCAAGTCGCAGCAGACGAAGCAACCCGCACCCGCCGACCAGCCCGCCAACTTGTGGCAGCCGGCCGACGGACCGCACGGCCACGACTTCGGCGCCCACGGCGAGTTCGACGGCCGGGCCGCGCCTCGCACCGTCCAGCTCTGGGCCAGCCGGCACCACGGGCTGCTCGCCGCGGCGGGCGGCGCGCTCGCGGCGACGGCGGCCGGGGTGTGGCGGCGGACCCGGGCATGAGCGACTGGCTCGACTTTCCGCCGCACGTCCTGCGCGAGTACGCGCTGTTGGCCGACGGCGAACGCGGCGCGTTGTGCGGCCCCCGGGGCGACATCGCCTGGTTGTGCGCGCCCGGATGGGCCGACAGCGCCGTGCTGTCCACGCTCGTCGGCGGCCGCGGAAGCTACTCCGTCAGCCCGGCCGGCCCGTGCGTGTGGGGCGGCTACTACGAACCGGGCACGCTGATCTGGCACAACCGGTGGGTCACCACGAACACGGTCGTCGAATGCCGTGAAGCGCTCGCCTATCCCGCCGACCCGCGCCGGGTCGTGCTGCTGCGGCGGATCGAAGCCGTGGAACGCGACGTCAGCGTACGGGTACAGCTCGACCTGCGCGACGGCTTCGGCGGCCGCTCGATGCGTGAACTCTCCCTGGGCGACGACGGCGTGTGGACCGCCCGCACCGGCGACCTGCGCCTCCGATGGCGAGGGGCGCACGCCGCGCGACCCGACGACGAGGGCCGGCTGCTCCTGGACGTCGACCTGCCGGGCGGAACCACTCACGACCTCGTCCTCGAAATCAGCCCCGATCACCTGCCCGACCCCACCGACCCGAATGCACTGTGGGCGGCGACCGAGCACACCTGGCACCAGGCCGTGCCGCGGCTCGAGGACACCGTCGCACCGCGCGATGCCCGGCACACGTACGCGGTGCTGCGCGGCCTGACCACGACCGCCGGCGGCATGGTCGCCGCCGCCACCCTCGGTCTGCCCGAACGCGCCGAAGCCGGGCGCAACTACGACTACCGCTACGTCTGGCTGCGCGACCAGTGCTACGCCGGGCTCGCCGCCTCCGTCACCGAAGGCCACCCGCTGCTCGACGACGCCGTCGCGTTCACCTCCGCGCGCTTGCTCGAACACGGCGACAGGCTCCTGCCCGCCTATCGCACCGACGGCCGGCCACCACCGGAGGAAACCCCGCTGCGCCTGCCGGGCTACCCGGGTGGGAACCCGATCGCCGGCAATCACGTGCGCGGCCAGTTCCAGCTCGACACCCTCGGTGAACTGCTGCAGCTCTACGCCGCCGCGGCCCGCCACGACCGGCTCACCCCCGATGCCGAACGCGCGGCCGACCTCTGCGTCGATCTCATCACCCGCCGCTGGGACCAATGCGAAGCCGGCGTGTGGGAATTGCACAACGACTGGTGGACCCACTCCCGCCTCACCTGCGTCGCCGGGCTTCGCGCCCTCGCCGCGCAGCGGTCCGCGGCATCCGCGGCAGAGCTGTCCGGCCTTGCCGACCGGCTGCTCGCCGAGACGGCTCGCCGCTGCACCGACCATCGGGGTGCCTGGCAGCGCGCGCCCGGACTGGCCGGCACCGACGCCGCACTGTTGCTACCGCCGGTGCGCGGCGCCTTGCCCGCCACCGATCCGCGCACGATCGCCACCCTTGACGCCGTCCACGCCGACCTGTGCGAAGACGGCTACGTCTACCGCTTCGCCCCTGACGATTGCCCACTCGGCGAGGCCGAAGGGGCGTTCCTGTTGTGCGGGTTCGTGATGGCCCTCGCCCGCTGGCACCAAGGGGACGGCGTCGGCGCGTTCCGGTGGTTCGAACGCACCCGCGCCGCCTGCGGCCCGCCGGGCCTGCTGGCCGAGGAGTACGACGTGCGCCAACGTCAGCTGCGCGGAAACCTGCCGCAGGCGTTCGTCCACGCCCTCCTGCTCGAAACCTCCCACCGCCTGGCGCACGAACCGCTGTCGTGAGGACGTTCGCCGCCCGTCCGCGTGATCGGGCCGCCACGAGAACGGCTGCACGATCAGACGCAGCCCCGTTTCGCAACCGACACGGCTTGGTCGCCGAAGCGTTCACAGAAGCGCGCGAGCAATGCGACTGCCGATCAGCTCGGCGAGCCGATCCGCCATGCTCACGGCGACAGCTCCATCTGCCTCGCACGCGGATTCGAGTTCGGCCGGAACAGCGTGCTGCTCGCCCGGCGCATCGCCTCGACGGTGAGGGCGAACCTGCCCAGTAGCTCTTCACCGAGGTGGCTCAGTTTTCCGTGGAAGGCCTCCCTCAAGCACTCATCGTATTTTTCGCAAGCGGAGCGCCGGCCCTGGAGCAGCGTTCGCGATCCGTCGTGCCGCCCTGCAGGCAGGCCGGGGGGAGACTCCTGCCGGCGGGGCCCGACCGCGGCCGTCGAACAGCGCCGCGATTCGCGACCCAGCACCGGCGCACGGCTCCTCGAACACTCGGCCTGGATGACCGCAGTCTGCAACCGCTCAGCTTTGGAGTCCACTTCGGACACTCAAGCGGCGACGGCGTGGGGCTTCTCACCCGGCTCTTGACCCAGCACGGACTCCGCCTGCGCGAGCACGGTGTCGATGTCCCGCAGCTGCGCCTCGGTCCGCCGGACGGCCGCGTCGGCTTCGGCGCGCAGCGCGGCCGCACGTTGCCGGGCGGCGAGGACGACGTCGTCGGCTTCCGCGTGTGCGAGGGCGAGCAGTCGGCTCACCTTGCCGCCGAGCACGGCGGGGTCGCCGGGCGTGCGGCACAGCCGGTCGATCTGCCTGCGCAGCACGGAGATCTCGGCGCGCGCCTGCGCCAGCCGGTCGGCGAGCACCTCGGCCTGCGACTGCGCGGCGTCGCGGTCGACTGTGATCAGGCGCAGTTCCTCGTGCAGCTCGGCGAGCCGGTCGTCGACCTGCGCGCGGTCATAGCCGCGCAGCGTCAGAGCGAAGCTTTCGGGCAGGGAGAACGTCACTATGCCCTCCCACTCAGCAGGGTGGCGAGTTCATCGGCGCGACCCGCGCTCCGCAGCCGCACCGGATCGGGCGTGCCGAGCGTGTGGTCGTCGGCGAGCACGGCGGCGACGAACCGGGCCACCTCGCCCGGCCGCGGCGCCACGGTGGTTCCGAGGTGGCGCACGACGATGAGATCTTCGCCGGAGTGGGTCTCGATCGCGGCGGCCCAGCCGCGTTCCTCATCCCACAGCAGAGCGAAATCGCGGTCCGGATAGGACGGGTGGCGCTGGTCGAGCGCGAGGTAAGCCGACAGCGGTGTGGCGTGGTCGAGCGTGCAGGACTCGAGGCCGATGCCAAGTTCGGCGGTCACGGCACGCAGATAGGCGGTCAGCGCGGGGGCGGCGGGGTGGTGGCCGGTCGAAACGTCGAGCGATGCGGTCACGGGAGCCGGGTCCTTTCTCCGAGACGGGAGGGCCGGGCCGCGCGGCCCGGCCCTCCCGGTATCAGCGGTTCATCCGGTGATCGGTCAGGTGGTGATCTCCTTGCGGTCGGTACCGGCGCTCACGGAGATGCGGCGTGGCTGCGCGGTCGCGGCGACGGGAATCCGCACCGTCAGCACGCCGGCCTCGTACCCCGCGGAGATCTTCGTGGTGTCGAGGCCGTCGCCGAGCAGCAGCTGGCGGGAGAACACGCCGTAGGGCCGCTCGGAGACCTGCATCCGCGCGTCGTCGCCGGTGGGCAGCGGGCGCCGCTCCGCCTTGACGGTCAGCACGTTGCGCTCCACCTCCAGCTCGATCGCGTCGGCGTCGACGCCGGGGAGGTCGAAACAGGCCACGAACTCGTCGCCGTCGCGGAAGGCGTCCATCGGCATCGCGGCGGGCCGGGACCACGTGCCCGGCGAAGCGCTGCCCAGCAACTGCTGCGTGAGCCGGTCGAACTCGCGGAACGGATCGGTGCGCATCAACATCGGGCTCCACCTCCTGAGGTCGTCGGGTTTGTCAACGCGCAGAACTGTTCTAACATGTCATCGGATAGTTGACAAGTGCTGAGTCATCGGAAGGTTGACGCGATGGACGAGGTGGACCTGCTGGCGCTGATCGCCGGAGCTGTCACCGATGCGCGCTCCGGCAGCGCCGACGGCGAAGGACTGCTCGCGTCCCTCAGCGCGCTGCACGCGCTGCGGGCGACGTTGACCAAGTGGGAGCCGGAGCTGATCACCGCGGCGCGCGCCGCCGGCGTGAGCTGGACCGCGCTGGCGCCGGCGCTGGGCGTCACCAGCCGGCAGGCCGCCGAACGGCGCTACCTGCGCCTGCAGCCTTCGACCACAGGGGAAGCCACCGGCGAGGAGCGCATCGACGCGCAACGGGACCGGCGCGCCGGAGAGCGCGCGGTCTCCGAGTGGGCCCGCGGCAACGCGGCTTCCCTGCGCCAGCTCGCCGCGCATGTCACCGCCGCGGAAGGCATGTCGGCCGCGGGCCGGCGGGCCGCGGCGGGCGTCGCCAAGGCGCTGGCGGAGGACGATGCGTCGGCCTTGCTGGCGCCGCTCGGGGAGACGCGGCGGCACCTGGCGGCCGACCACGCGGAGCTGGCGGCGCGCGTCGGTGAGCTCGGCGAGGAGACCGTGCGCGTGCGCGACGAGGCGATCTCCGACCGGCGCCGCCGCACCCACGGCTGACGTGGTCGTCAACCGACGAGGACGGCGGGATGACCGTGCGGATCCGGAACAACGTGGTCGTCGCAGGACGTGAGAGCGGGCCGGCCGTGCTGCTCGCCCACGGGTTCGGCTGCGACCGGAATCTGCGGCGACTGGTGGCCCCGGCGCCGGCGCTGCGGCACCGCGTGGGTGCTGTTCGACGCCCGCACGCCACAGCGGTCTCGAGGGCTGCGCCCAGGACGTGCTCGACGTCTGCCACGAGCTGGACCTGCGCGACGTCGTCCTCGTCGGGCACTCAGTCAGCGCCATGCCGTGCTCGCCGCCGTGCTCGCCGCCAACACCGAACCGGACCGGTTCGCCGCGATGGCGCCGGTGATCATGAGCACGCCGGCACGCCCCGAGCTCGGCGAGGAGCTGAAGAACTCCTTCTGCCGCAGCCAGGACGCCATCGCTCCCCAGGCCCGTCGGGCAGATCACCCACCAACAGCGCGCCGGGAGCGTGCTGGTGACGCTCGACGCGACGGGCCACTGCCCCCACCTCAGCGCCCCCGATACACCACGGCGGTGATCACCGCGTTCGTGGACGGCTGATCCGCGTTCACGGCCGAGTCACGCCGAGCCGGGTAGCTCCGCCGTGGGCGCGATTCGCGTCTTCGAGTCAGCCCGGGCGCGGCGGTCCATCGGTCCCCACTCCCGGGAACCTTGCCCGTGCACCAGGCGGCGCGCTTCGCGCAGCACGCTGTCGGCCACCCAGGCCAGGGGCTGGGCGTCGACGACCAGGGGCTCGTTGTCGGGCCCGCGAGCGATCTCGCGACCGCGCAGCACCCAGGGACGCACGCCCGGGCCGCGCAGGTCACGCAGGTGCCCGTAGTCGTACAGGCGTCGGGCGAGCCACAACCGCACCGGGCGGTCACGCCACCAGGACTCCGTCCGCAGCGGGTTGGCCGACAGGCCCGGCAGCGAGATGCCGGTGAGGCCGTCGAGACTTGTGGGATCGCGGTCGTCGTCGGCGAGGTCCGTGTCGGGGCCTCGCGACCAGCGCACATACAAGTCGTCGCCGCCTTCGGACTCGAACAGGCGGGCCAAGCCCGCGAGGTCGTAGACCGTGGGCAAGTGCGTGCCGATGCGAGTCATGCTGCCCCGTTACCCCCCGCGACCGTGTGCGAAACACAGTGGTTCGTCACATTCCCGATCCGAGAGCCCGGGACAATGGGCGATGGGCGATGGGCGATGGGCGATGGGCGATGGGCGATGGGCGATGGGCGATGGGCGATGGAACCGACTACCCGACATCGCGCGCCCGACGGCGCCCTGTACGGCTCGGGCGAGGGCCGCCGCCCGCGAACGTCGGCGAGCCAGGGACGCCGGCCGGCGCGTGGTCGGCGAGCAGCGCGAGCGTGGCCGCGGCTGACGATCACTCCGCCTCCTCGGCGACGGCCGCGGCTTCCTGCTCGCCCATCGCCTTCGTGTCGCGCGGCGACAGGATCGGCTCGCTTTCGTCGCCGCCGCGCGCCTGGAGCCGGCGACCGCGGGCGAGCTCCGCGTCCAGCTCGGCGCTCAGCAGCACGGCGAGGTTCGAGATCCACAGCCACGCCAGGAACACGATCACCCCGGCGAGCGAGCCGTAGGTCTTGTTGTACAAACCGAAATTCGCCACGTACATCGCGAAGCCCACCGACGCCAGTACCTACCAATCCCGGCCACCTCCGTCTCCGCCGCCGCGGGACATACCCCCGGTCCCGCCGCGGAAACCACCACACCCCAATGTTTGTCCGGCGGACGCGCGGGAATCACCGGACTGCGGCCGCTGCGGTGCCGTGTCCCGAAGGTGAAAAGGAGAAATCCATGGCCACCGGAGAAACCGGTTTCGACGACGTCAGCTTCGACCTCATTTCCGTGCAGTACCACGCGCTCAAGGCCGGCCACGACTACGGCCAGTATGTCCGCGACGCCGACAACGCGGACCGCCAGGACATCGCCGACTTCTTCCGCCGAGTGATGGAAGAGGACTCGGCGCGGGCCAAGCAGTGTCACGAGTACATGAAGGAACTCTCGGGCAGCTCCGCTTCCGGCCCGGCGGTTTCCTGACGCGGCCGGGCGGGAGGCGCCCGGGATGGTGCCTCCCGCCCGTTCTGGTTGACCTGCGGGTCGGCCCGGCCGAGGGCAGGACGTCCGGGCGGGTGACTGATCACCCGGCCCGAGCCGCCGCCTCGACGACGAAGGCGAACCCACCGATTACGATCTCGAGCTGCGCCCCCGACACTCACCACCGCGATCGTCGAGCTACGAGCGTGAGGGTCAGAGGATGGGCACACCACCCGCGACCGCGACGCGCGCGCCGAACGCGATCGCCACCGCGCGGCCGGATGCCGCTGCCCGCTCCGGTGATCAGCGCGGCTTTGCCGGTCGGCTTCCCGGAGCCGCGATGGGTGTGCTCGCCGTGGTCGGGCGGGGTCACGGCCTCGGGCGACCCGGGTGGGCTCTGCTGCTGAGCGGGCTGGGACACGGCCGGGTCATCTCTTCTCGGATGCACCTGGTGGTACTCGCCCGCGCCCACCGCCACCGGCCGCACGGCAGGCCAGCTCCCGCGCGGTGCGTTCCTGTTCCTCGTGGTCGGCGGCGCCGTCTGCCTCGTGCTGTGGCTCTACGGCCTCCTCATCGACCACGGCAGCGACGCGAACTTCGTGCCCGTCAACAGCGCGGTCCACTGTGGACATCGCCGGCGCCCGGTCGGCTCCGGGTGCCGGCGCTCCACGTCGAACGTCGAGTCGTGCGCTCGACCCACATGCCCTCTGTTTCTCGCCGAGCCCTCAGCCTGTCGTCAAGTTCTCCTCCACGCGATCGGCCAGCGCGTCGAGCACGCGGGTCGCCGAGTCCTCACCGCCGCTCCAGGTGAGGCGCAGCACCACGCGGCTGGCGCCCGCGCCCGAGCCGGTGATCGTGAACAGCGCTCGGCCACCGGGCCAGTCCACGGCCACGTCCGGAAGGTCCGTTTCGCAGCGCACCTCGTCCGCACCGGCGCCGACGACGTCGGTGAGCCAGCCCCGGACCTGATCGGGATCGGTGACAGTGTTGGCGACGACCTCGGGCAGTGCGGCAACTCCGCGAACCGCTTCGACGGTCTGCACAGCATCCTCCTTCACACTCGGCGCGGCGGTCGCCGAACGGGTACCCACCACGAGGAGAAGCACACTCGCCGACCGGGCCGAGGTCTGCCGCGCGGCAGCCGATCTCGCGGAGCCGGCCGCGTTTCCCGAGCTGATCACCGGGTAATCACCGCCGGGTGACCGAGTTCACCGGCGGCGACGGCTCCGGCTCACTCGGCGGTATTTGTTCAAGCCAGCCTGTCCGCTGACCGCGGCCACGACCAGGGAGGCGCCATGCCGGACGACCGGCGCGTGTTGCGGGACCTCGAAGCCGACCTGCGGCCGAACTCGTTCACCACACGGGCGTTCGCCGTCCGCGCCGCCGCGGAGCGGGTCAGCTGGCGTGCCGTGCTCGTGTTCGCCGAAGTCACCGCTGCGCTGGCTTTCGTCACGGGAGTGTTCGGTGCCGACGGCGGGCTGGCGTTCGGGAGTTTCCTCGCCGGTTGCGCTCTGGGGTTTCTGCACACTGCGCGGCTGGCGCGTTGACCGCTTTCGCCGCCCTGCCAACGCCATTCTCGGCGCACGGGCAAAAGTAGCCGGCTCCGGGACCGTCGCCGCGTTTAGTACTGGCCGCACGCGGTAGCCGGAGGAACCGGGCCCCGAAGACGGAAGGTGATGATCCCCATGACCGCACCCGGACCTGAGCCGGACGAAGTTCCCGGCCTGGAACCCGGGGGTTCCGTGACCCCGGGCGACACCCCGCCCGACGCCGGGCAGACCTCGGGACTGTCCCACCCACAACCCATGCCGTCACGCAAACTGCCGATCGCATGGCTCGTCGCTGTGGCAGTCCTCGTGCTCGCGGTCGCCGCGTTCTTCGTATTTCGCGCCTTCGGCGCCGGCTGAGCGCGAACCTCCGCCGGGCAGCACCCGCCGACACGGCGGCAGTTCGGCAACCCGCAAGACACGCACGGCCGACGCGTCATCGGCGCCCCGCGGCAAAGTCCGCAGGGCGCCGGTGTTCAGGCCGCGTCGTCGAACTCGAAGTGCAGGCTGTCGGCGCAGCGCTCGTACTTCTGCTCCATCTCTTGCAAGCTCTTCGCAGCGATGAGGAACTGCGCGAGCTCGTAGGAATAGCTGTCCTGCTCGGGCAGATCCGAAAGCCGCTGGCCCTCCTGCGGCGACACGCTGACCCGGACGCCGTCGATCTCGTTCTGCAGTGCGCTGATCTCCTCAGCCGTCGGCACGCGGGTCACCACAGCGTCGCCGGAGAATCGGCGCAGGTACCAGCGGCCAGCGATGCCGTAGGGGCCTGCGCCGGAGCGGTGGCGTGGGCCCTGGCCGAGACCGAGGCGGACCATGAGGTCGTGGTTGGCGAGGCCGTCGACGAGCTCGAAGAGCTCCGCGTGCGACTGCGAGTGCCGCGGGTTGATCTCGAGCAGAGCCACCTGTCCCGACCGCGGATCACAGAAGAACTCGATGCTGAAGGTGCCGTTGTCGAAGCCGATGCGCCGCATCACGCGCCGCGCGACGTCCGCCATGCGCCGCTGCACCTCGGCCGGCAGCTGGGAGGGGTACTGGTGGCGCAGGAACGACGAGCTGTCGGGGTAGTCGATCGAGTCGAGCGCCGCGTACACGGTCACCTCCCCCTGGTACACGTACCCTTCGACCGCGGCCTGCACGCCGTGCAACTCCTCCTCGGCCAGGCACGCCGCCCCGCCGACCGCGGCGATCTCCGGTGGCAGCTTGACCTTCCCGAGTACCTCGTCGAACGGGTCACCGACCCGGCCCACGCCAGCACGGATCTTGTCGACCGCGGCGGCGAACTCGGCTTCATCGGTCACGTGGAAGGCGAGCTCGGAGGAGAACGCCTTCACGGGCTTGAGCCACAACGGGTACGCGACGCCCTCGGGCACCTTCGGGTCGGCAACGTCGAGGTTGACGATCCCGAAGTGCGGCAGCTCGTCGATCACCTCACGTTGTTCCAGCCGGCTCCAGTACTTGTGCTCGCACTTGAGGATCGCCTCGAGCGGCACGTGCGGCAGGCCGTGGCGCTCGCACAGCAACGGCACGAGCGAGGCCGCCGGGAAGTCCCAGAAGCTCACGATGGCGTCGATCGGGCCGTCGAAGGTGTCGAGTGCCGCCGTGGCCTTGTCCAGCAGAGCGCCGACGTCGATGTCGCCGTGCTGGAGTTCGTCAGGGGTCAGCAGCCCGTGGAAGCGGTACTGGCCGGCCTCGGGCAGGCGTCGCAGCACCCGCGCGTTGTCCTCGTCGAGGCCGACCACGAAGATGTTCGCCGTCATCGGTTCGTAGCTCCTGTTCGTTCCGGTGGGGCTCGTCCCGTTCCGGGTTCCCTTTCACCGCAAGGACAAACGCCTCAGAGCAGGTCGCGGGGCACCGTGCAGTGCCAGTTGCGGGAGACAATCCGGCGGTCGCCGTCGTAGGCGTCGAGGCGTGCGTCGACGACGAACTCCTCCGGCGTGCACGAAACGCGCGTGCTCGTCTCGCTGCGGGCCGACCAGTCGCCGCGCTCGAAGGTCGCGATCCACTCCGTTTCCGCGACCGGTGAGCAGAAGTCGTCGGCGACCCAGGTGTAGCGCTCGTGCACGTCACGGGTCACGGTGAGGTCGATGTCGTCGTAGCGCACCGCGCCGGAGTTCTTCACGATGTCCAGCGCGGAGTGGTACGCCACCAGGTCCCGCGACACTTCCCAGCGCTGCTCGGGTGGCGTCAGCTGTGTCGTCGCCAGCGGCGGCGTGCCTTCCGGTTCACCGAACGGGTTCGCGGACACCTCGTCGGGCTCCGCGACCGGGCGCACCGGCAACACGAGTGCACTGCGTCCTGTGTGAACGGACAACATGACCGGCTCCGGCGGCGGCCAGGCGAGCGGCCAGTACGAAGTGGACAGTGAGAGCCTGATCCGGTGGCCGGCGGGGAACGCCTGCGCCACTCCGTTGAGCTCGAACTCGACCTCGCACACCTCGCCGGGCTCCAAGGGTCGAGGTTCGTCGTGGCCGGCGCGGTGGGTCAGATTCAGCAATCCGTAGGTCACGCGGGTGGCGCGGCCGTCGGGAGCCACATCGGACAGTCGCGCCGCGACCATCGCCACCGGACGGTCGGCCGAGACCTCGAGCCGCACCCGAGGCGCGCCGAGGATCTCGCAGCGCTCGGTGAGTACGTCGGTGTCGAACACGAGCGAACCGCCGTCTTCCTCACGCTGGTCGTACGGCAGGTCCGGCGGGGCGCTGTAGGAGGCCCACTTCCCCGCGAACTGCCCGACCGACAGCGGCGAGGACACCTCGAGCACTGTTTCCGGCACGGCTTCCCCGGGCCGCGCGATCCGGTGCGGCGCCAGCGCGTGCTCGGACGGCTTGACGTGCGGCGAGGGCCAGTGTGTCTCCCCGACCCACCGGCCGGGCCGGTCCTCGTACGACGTCGAAGGCGGCACGCTTTCCTGCAGCCAGGTCCGCACCATCGGCCCGTCCTGCGCACCGTTGTCGGCGTCCTTGAGCCAGTGGTCCCACCACCGCACGACTTCCTGCAGGTACCCGATCGCCGGTCCCGGCTCGCCCAGGTGCGGGTATTTGTGCGACCACGGCCCGATCAACCCGCGCCGCGGCACGTCGAGGTGGGCCATCAGGCGCGTCACGGCGTTGGAGTACCCGTCGGCCCAGCCGCTGGACGCCAGCACTGGCACCTGCACATCACTGTAGTTCTCCGACACCGAGGCGTGGCGCCAGTAGTCGTCGCGGCGCTGGTGGCGCAGCCACTGCTCAGCCCACGAACCGCAGCCCTCGAGCCGCTCGCGCCACAGGTCCAGCCACCGGTCCCCCACCACGGCCGGGTCCGGCGGCAGCGTCGCGTCGGAGAACATCGTGCCCGATTCGGCGACGTTGTCCGAGAGCAGGCAGCCGCCCATGTAGTGCATGTCGTCGGCGAAGCGGTCGTCGGTGAACGAGGAGATCGCGATGGCCCGCAGGCTCGGCGGCTTGCGTGCGGCGACCTGCAGCGCGGCGAACCCGCCCCACGAAATGCCCATCATCCCCGTGACGCCACTGCACCACGGCTGATCCGCGAGCCACGCCAGCACGTCTTCGGCGTCGCGCTGTTCGGACTCGAGGTATTCGTCGGCCAGCACCCCTTCGGACTCGCCGGTGCCGCGGATGTCCACCCGGACGCACGCATAGCCGTGGCCGGCGAGGTAGGGGTGGTGGATCGAGTCGCGCACCGAGGTGAGATCCCGTTGGCGGTACGGGATGTACTCCAGGATCCCCGGCACCGGCACGGATTCGGACCCGGCGGGCCGCCAGACCCGGGCCGACAGATGGATCCCGTCGGACACGGGGATCCGGACGTTTTCGTCCTCGATGATCTCGTACGGCAGCGATGCGAGAGCGCGAGTACTCATGAGCTCCGCGTACCCGGGGGTGAAGGCCGGGAAACGCGATCACCGGCCGGGCGCGAAGCTCCCCCGCCGGCGCCGCACCGCCACGGTCACGGAGATGGCACTGAAGATCGCCAGCAGCACACCCGCCACGAGGGCGTTGGTCCGCAGCGCATCGCGGTGGCCTTCGCCCGGGTAGCCGAACGCGAACGGCGAGACGATCAGCCAGCACGCGATCACGAAGTTCACCACGCCGAGCAGGCCCAGCCGGCCCGGCATCGCGAAGCGCGCAAACGCCACGACCGCGACGACCACGCCGCACAGGAGTGTGTTCCAGAACCCCGCATCGGCGGCGAGCGTGTCGGCCCACGTGAACACACAGGCGGCGATCACGAGCCAGACGCCGATCAGCAATTCGGCCGCGAGTGTCAGCCGGCTTTCGCGTAATTTCCGATCACCGGGGTCGAGCGTCCTGTTCATCAACCTCACTCCTGCCTCACTCCTGCGCGGAGCCTGGTTTCATCATTTTCCCCTGCTGCGCGGCCTTCGCCTCGTCCGGCAGCATCCGCGACGCGGCGGCGGTCATCTTGTTCTTGGCACCGACAACGACCTTGTCGTCACCGGCCATGAGCGCGGCGAACCCGGCTTCCGCGACCTCAGCCGCACTGTCCTTCGGACCCGCGCCGATCTTCGTGTCCTCCATGTCTGCGCGTTCGAAGAACTCGGTGTCGGTCGGTCCCGGCAGCAGCGCCGTCACCATCACTCCTTTGTCCTTCACCTCCGCGCGCAGGCCTTCGGAAAACGACGTGAGGAACGCCTTCGACGCGGCGTACACCACCTGATACGGCGCCGGCGCAGCCCCCGCGATCGACGACGTGAACAGCACCCGCCCATGACCCCGGTCCACCATGGCCGGCACCAGGCGTTTGGCCAGATGCACCGCCGAGCGCACGTTCAGGTCCACGACGGTCAGCTGGTCATCGAGCCGGGTGTCGCCGGCGAACTCGCCGTTGACGCCGACCCCCGCGTTGACGGCGAGCGCCTCGACCGGACGACCCGTCGCGGCAACACGCTCGACGAGTTCCTCCACACCTTCGGGCCGGGCGAGATCCGTCCGCACCAAGTCGACCGCCGCACCGCAAGACCGCACCTGCCCGGCCGCCCCGGCCAGCTCAGCGTCCTCGGCGGCCAACACGACATCGAAGTCGTGGTGGGCGAACTGCTTGGCCAGTTCAAGCCCGATCCCGCTCGACGCGCCGGTGACGACGGCCAACGGCTTCTCCGCGGTGGTCATGCGTGCTCCTCTCGAGGGTACTGTCCCCACCGCGTACCCGCCGTCGGCCGGGACAACCACGATTTCCGCGCCGATGTTGAGCGGACGGCGGCTTCGGGTAACCGGCGGTCATGGTCAGCACGAAGGCACAGCTCTACATGGCGTACCTGCGCGCCACCGGTCAGAAGCGGTTCTACGACGACGCGAGGACGTTGCACCGCCGGCTGCACCGGCACCAGAAGCCGTCGATGGCGAAGCCGCCGCGCGGGATTCGGCGCCGCTGCGACGTCGAACGACGCGAAGTCGAGGGCTTCGCGTGCTGGACCCTGCGCCCACGCGACGGACGCGTCGACGGGCCGCACGTGCTGCACCTGCACGGCGGCGGGTACGTCGAAGAAATCGAATCGCACCACTGGTGGTTCGCCGCGGAACTCGTCACCCGGCTCGGCTGCGCCGTGACGCTGCCGATCTATCCGCTGGTCCCCCGCCACGACCACACCGACACGCTCCCGATGGTCCAGGCCGCCTACGACCTCGTGGCCGACGATCGCGAGCACCACGTGCTCTCCGGCGACTCCGCCGGTGCCGCGCTCGCCCTGGCCATCGCGCAACGGTTGCGGGACGAGGGACGGGCGCAACCCGACCGGCTCGTGCTGATCTCACCGTGGCTGGACGTCGGGCTGGAGGACCCGATCTCCCTGGTCCTCGACGAGCACGATCCGATGCTCGGCATCACCGGCCTGCGCGAGGCCGGCCGGATGTATGCCGATGGCGCCGACCCCCACGACCCGCGCATCAGCCCGCTCTACGCCGACCTCACCGGGCTGGGTCCGTTCAGCCTGTTCATCGGCACCCGGGACCTCCTGCTGCCCGACGCCCGCCGATTCGCCGCCCAGGCGCGGGACGCGGGGGCCGACGTGGATTTCCACGAGTACCGGGGCATGTTCCACAACTGGGTGATGCAGAACATCCCCGAAGGCCGCGAGACCCTCAACCACCTCGAACGGATCCTCCGGCGCGAGATCCCGGTTCACCGTCTCGGAAACGGCTAGCGACATGGACGGGCGGGGTGCCGATGCGTCGAGGAGAAGATCCTTCTCGGCGGCCCGAGCACCGCCCGGCTCGGGTCCATGCGCGCCCGTGGTGAAACCTCTCTGCGCCGGCAGGGACGTCGTGCCGGGATACGCGGCTCCCCCGGCTGGATGACGGGGAGAACCGCGAAGCCGGGTCACTTGGCCTTGTTCTTCACGCTCTTCGCCTTCCCCTTCGCCGTGCCCTTGGCGTTCTGCAACGGCGCGTAGGTGCCGAAGAGCGCCGGGTCGGGCTTAGGCGCGGTACCGGGACCGCCGAGCGGCTTGGGGTCCATCAGGTATTCGAGGTCCTCACCATCGAAGGACCAGCCGCCCTTGGCGCCGTCGGGACCGTCCGAGAGGCGCCAGATCGTGTTGTTGTGGTGCTGGTCCTCCTCGTCGAACAGGGCGTTGGGAGCGATGTCGCTCTCCAGGCCGTCGGCCTTGAGCTCCTCGATCGCGGCGAGCCACTGCTTCTGGTGCACGGTGTCGCGCGCGAGGTTGAACTGCAGCATGGCCTTCACGCCGGGATCGTCGGTCATGCGGTAAAGCCGCGCCGTCTGCAGACGGCCCTGTGCCTCGGCGGCGGCGTTCGCGCGGAAGTCCGCGAGCAGGACGCACCGCCGATGAGCTCCTGCAACTTGTGCGCGTACACCGGATCCGGCTTCTCGGGCTTGGCCTCGAACTGCAGGAGTTTGGTGTGTCGGAACATGGGAGCGGCCCTTTCGTCCGGGAGGCGTTGTCGCGGCCCGGCTACCCCGCGAATGTCCGGTTAATCACCCGATCACCAGGGTCCCCCACGACTGACGAAATCAAGCGCTATCGCGCAGCCGCACCTTGTCCGGTGTCGTTCGCACACCGCCCGGGCCGAGTCAGCTGGTCAGGATCTGCGGCGACATGATCTTCAGCATCGCGTTGGTCCACTTCATCTGCCGCAACGTCCGCGGGTGGCAGCGGCTCGCGAGCTCGAGCAGCTCCTGGTCCTTGGCCGCCTGCGCGCCCTGGGCGAGCAGTTCCCAGTCGAGCGAGACACCGGCGGCTTTGCGGTGCAGCCGGCGCAGGTCGGCGAGCAGGATCAGCCCCGGTTCGGGCCGCCCCGCGCCCAGCTCGGCGAGAGCGGACCGCAACGGCGCCAGCGGCCCGGACCCCGGGACGTCCTCGTCGAGGTGCAAGCCGAAGTCCCGGCCGTGGCGGGCGAGCTCCCGCACGTGGTCCGCCGACCATTCGGCGAGGTCCCGGGCGACGTAGTGCACTTCGTGCTCCGCCTGGTGCCGATCGGCGGTCTTGCGCAGGTCGCGCGCGAGTGACTTCTCCGCTCGGTGCAGTTCACGCACCGCCAAGGCCAGCTTCATCGTGAGCTCTCCGGAACGAGTTCTTCGTGGACGGTGGCATGAGCTGCCGCCCGCAACGGCACGGGAGGCTCGTCGCCGATCTTGCGCAGCGCCGCCGCGGCGACCTTGAACAGCGGTTGCTTGGACACCGGGTCCCAGTCGGTGTACGTCAGCTCGTTCGCGGCGCGGTCGCCGTCTTTGCCCGCGGCGTGGTCCACATCCCAGTAGCCGTAGTGGAACGGCATGAACAGCACACCGGGTCGGATCCCGCCGAGGCGGACGTGGGCACGCACCGCACCACGTGGCGTCGACACCTCCGCCAGGTCGCCCTCGGTGAGACCGGCCGCCGCGGCGTCCTTTTCGGACACTTCCAGCCACACCTCAGGGGCCGCCGCGTCGAGCTGCGGCGTGCGCCCGGTTTTCGTGCGGGTGTGGAAGTGGTGGATCGTGCGGCCGTTGATCAGAAAGAACGGGTGGTCCGCGTCCGGAGTCTCGTGGGGGGCGAAGTAGCCCGCGGCCTTGAACATCGCCTTGCCGTCGGGGTTCATCGCCCGGTACTCCCCCGGCTCCGCCGGCGCTCCGGTCACGAGGTCGCGGCCGTAGCTTTCGCAGTAGTCCGGATCCGCGAAGAACTTTCCGTCCGAGTAGAGCCGCTCGGTACCGTCGGGGTGCTCGGGAGTGCACGGCCACTGGACGCCGCTGACCTCCCGCAGCTTCCGGTAGCTCAGCCCGCTGTAGTCGCACGGCCGTCCGGCCGAGGCGCGTTTCCACGCCTCGAACGCGGACTCGGCGTCGGTCCAGGGTGGGAACGGCGCGCCGTCGGCGTCGCGCAGGTCCATCCGGCGGGCGTAATCCAGGAAGATGTCCAGGTCGGCCCGCGCCTGCCCCGGCGGCTCGACCGCCTTTTCGGACAGGTGCACGGTACGGTCGGCGTTGGTGAACGTGCCGGTCTTCTCACCCCAGATCGCCGCTGGCAGCACGACGTCCGCGAGCTCGGCGGTCTCGGTGCGGAACGCGTCCTGCACCACCAGGAACAGCCGGTCCTGCGACAGAATCGAGCGGATCCGGTGCAAATCCGGCAACGAGACGGCCGGGTTGGTCGCCGACACCCAGAGGAACCGCAGACTGCCGTTCTCGGCGTAGCGCAGCATCTGCATGAGGTGGGTCGGCGGCCCGTAATGCGGTATCCGGCTCACGTCGACATTCCACAACTTCGCCAGCTCGGCGACGTGCTCGTCATTGGCCCAGTTGCGAAACCCCGTCAGGTCGCCGTCCGCGCCGCATTCGCGGGTGTTCTCGGCGGTGGGCTGGCCGTTCATCTGCAGCACGCCAGCGCCGGGCCGGCCGAGCATCCCGCGCAGCAGGACCAGGTTGTTCACCTGGACAGCGGCCGCCGCGGCCTGGTGCGACTGGTAGAAGCCCTGAAGGACCGTGCACAACAGCCGTTCGGCCGTGCCGAGAAGCTGCGCGGCTTCGCGGACCTGCGCGGCGTCGAGCCCGCAGATGTCCGCCACGCGCTCGGGCGGGTAGTCCGCGACCGTCGCCGCCAGCTCGTCGAAACCCACGGTGTGGCGGTCGACGTAGTCACGGTCCACCCAGCCGTGCTCGATGATTTCGTGGAGCAAGCCGTTCATCAGCGCGACGTTGGTGCCGGGCAGCGGCGCGAGGTGAACCGTCGCCGCGCGCGCGACCGGTGTCTCGCGCGGGTCGACGCACAACAGCTTCGGTGGTTGGCGGCCGGCGAGGCGGTCGAGCATCCTCGACCACAACACCGTCTGGGTCTCGGCCACGTTGTGCCCGAACAACGCGATCACGTCGGCGTGGTCGACGTCGGTGTAGGACGCCGGCTGCCCGTCGCACCCGAAGGTCTCCTTCAACGCCGCAGCTGCGGTCGCCGTACACAGCCGGGTGTTGCCGTCGAGGTGGTTCGTGCCGATGCCCCCGCGCGCGACGGCGGCAAGCGTGTAGTACTCCTCGGCGAAGAGCTGGCCGCTGGTGTAGAAGCCGAGCGCGCCGGGCCCCTGTTCCTCGAGCAGTTCCCTGCTCCGCCGTACTACGAGGTCCATCGCCTCGGCCCAGCTCGCCTCCACGAGCTCGCCGTGGCGGCGCACCAGCGGGGTCGTCAGCCGATCGCGCGCGGAGTTCGCCTGCCATCCGAAGAGGTCCTTGGGATCCAGCCGGCCGTGATTGACGCGGTCGTCCGCACACCCCCGCACCCCGACGATCCGGCCGCCGGCCACGGCGAGGTCGAGCCCGTCGCCGTTGGAGTGCAGCACCGCGGCGCTGCGCACCCACCGCTCGACGTCCTCAGGACCCACCCCCTCCGCGAGATGGCTGTCCACGCGCACCGGCCACGGGTCGCCGGGCCCGTACGGCGTCCTGGCTCCCCACGGGTCCCTGATCCCATCACGCTGCGCCAACGCCCTGCCTCCCTCTCTGCACTTCAGTGCCCGTCGAGTACCTCGCGCGGAGCAGCGCCAAACGCGGTCGCTTGCGTGACGCAACAGTCCCGATCGACATCACTGACCGAACCCGGGACCCTGCCTTCGACGGGAACCCGCGGCGACCCCGAATCAGCGATCGGTTTCCCGCGCGACGATTTCGGAAACCGCGGCTGCACGAGTTCACCGCATCGAGACGAGCCGGCCGTACCCGACCTGATGGCGTCGGTGAACAGCCTTGCACTGAACCGAAGCGATCGGCAAAGAATTGATCATGATCTTTCGCCGGTCGGCGGCCGTGATCGCCGCCATCGCTCTCGTGTGGTTCCCCTACACCCCCGCCTACGCCGCCGGGGCGCCCCGATTGCTGATCAACCAAGACTTTCCTGACCCGGACGTGGTGAAAACCGGCACAGACTACTTCGCGTTCGCCACGAGCACCGGACCCGTCAAGATCCCCGTGGCGACGGCGTCGGCACCTGAGGGCCCCTGGCGGGTCACCGGCGACGCGCTCGTGAACCCGCCGTCTTGGGCGAAAGCGGACGGCGGGTTCTGGGCTCCTGACGTCACCACACTCCCGGACGGCACCTTTGTGCTGTACTTCGCCGCCGCCGTGGCCGCGTCCGGCCAGATGTGCCTCGGGTCGGCCACCGCGAGCAAACCCGACGGGCCCTACCGGCCCGGTGGCGACCCACCCCTCGTCTGCGAATCCGGCGACGGCGGCGACATCGACCCGCAGACCTTCCTCGACTCCGACGGAAGCCGGTACCTGCTCTACAAGAGCAACGGCAAACCCACCGGAGCGCCCGCCGCGATCTGGTCGCAGAAACTCGGCCCGGACGGCCGCACCCTCGTGGGAAACCGCACCGAACTCCTCCGGGCCGACCTGACGGTGGAAAAAGGTGTGGTGGAAGCGCCTTCAGTGGTCAAGACGTCGTCGCGCTATCTGCTCTTCTACTCCGCCGACACCTTCCAGAACACCGGTTACCACACCTGCTACGCTTCCGCCCCGGCGTTGTCCGGTCCGTTCGTGAAAGCCGACGCCCAGTTCCTCTCCACCGACCTCCTCGGCGGCCGCGTGGACGCCCCCGGCGGCGCCGATGTCGTCGACGGCCACATCTACTTCCACGGCTGGCTCGCCGGCGGGCGCACCGCTCGCGGGCTCTACGAACTCCCGATCAGCTTCCCCGGCGACGCACCCGAACTCGGCTGACCGCCCGGCCGCGCGCAGCCCAGCAGTGAGGTGTGAAGCCACGAAAAAGCGGGTAACCGCCAACGTGCAAAAGGTCTTCGGCAGGGTGATCACGGTGGCGATCCTGGTTCCGGTCGCCGCGGGTGGCGCCGCCGAGTCGCCGGACGTGCGCGCTGCCGCTCAGGAGTTCGTGACCGCTGCGGCCAGCGGTTCGCCCGTGGATGCTTGCACCTTGCTCGCTCCGCGCGTGGG
>NZ_JBFBAE010000037.1:0-92314 GCF_040689465.1 Amycolatopsis sp. NPDC051373
CCGGCGTCGCCTTCTCCGCCGCGAAAATCAGATCGCCCTCGTTCTCACGATCCTCATCATCGACCACCACCACCGCACGACCCGCCGCGATGTCCGCGACCGCCGCCTCGATGGCGTCCGCGTCGAACACCGTGCCGGCACCGCAGGGCGTCCAGCCCGTCCGCGGCTCGGCCGCCTTCGTCTCGCTCACGGCTGCTCCTTCGTACCGTCGGACCGAACGTCAGACATTGTGCGCGCTCGCGGCCAGATGTGGGATCGCGAGCTTCTCGACGTACTTCGCGACGACGTCCACTTCGAGGTTCACGAGGTCGCCCGCCTCGCGACGGCCCAGCGTCGTGGCCTCGAGCGTGGTGGGGATCAGCGCCACGGAGAACTGCTCGTCGGTGATCGAAGCCACAGTCAGCGACACACCGTCGACGGCGATCGAGCCCTTCTCGACGACGTACTTCGCCAGGCCCGTGGGCAGGGCGAACGTGGTCACGCCCGTGTCGTCGCGGGACAGGAAGACGCCCGTGCCGTCGACGTGGCCCTGCATGATGTGCCCGCCGAGCCGGCCGCCCGCGGGGGTGGCGCGCTCGAGGTTCACGGCGTCGCCCACGGCCACCTTGGCGAGGCTGGAGCGGGCGAGTGTCTCGTTCACCACATCGACGGTGAACCCACCCTCCGAGACGTCCACGACCGTCAGGCACACACCGCTGACGGCGATGGAGTCGCCGTGGTTCGCGTCGGACGTGACCAGGGGGCCACGCACCGTGAGCCGCGCCATGTTCGTGCCCTGCTCGACCGCGGTGACTTCGCCGATTTCCTCGACAATCCCGGTGAACACTGCTGCTGCCTCCTCGCCGCCGTCACCGTCCGAACCCGGTGATCCCTCCATCCAACACCCGCCCGCACCCCGAAGCTTCCCCGGGCGCGGGGTCAGTTCGCGCGGTGGCGCGCGGCCTGTTCACGCAGCGCCGCGACCGCCAGGCCCGGGTTGTCCGCTCCGTAGACAGCGGACCCGGCGACGAAGCAGTCGACGCCGGCTTCGGCGGCCTGCTCGATGGTCTCGGCGTTGATCCCGCCGTCGATCTCGACCACGAGCTTGAGGTGGCCGGTGTCGACGAGGCGGCGCGCGGTGCGCACCTTCTCCAGCACATCGGGGATGAACGACTGGCCGCCGAACCCGGGCTCGACGGACATCACGAGCAGCGTGTCGTAGTGCTTGAGGGTCTCGAGGTAGGGCTCGATCGGGGTGCCGGGCTTCACCGACAGGCCGGCCTTCGCCCCCGCCGCACGCAGGTCCTTCGCGAGCTTCACCGGGTCGTTCGCGGCTTCCACGTGGACCGTGACGTTGTAGGCGCCGGCCTCGGCGTAACCGATCGCCCAGCGATCCGGGTCGTCGATCATCAGGTGGCAGTCGATCGGCACGTCGGTGGACTTCAGCAGCGCCTCGACCACGGGCAGCCCGAGCGTCAGGTTGGGCACGAAGTGCGCGTCCATCACGTCCACATGGACCCAGTCGGCGCGGGTCTCCCCCGGGTGCGCGATCGCCGCGATCTCCTCGCCGAGCCGGGCGAAGTCCGCGGACAGGATGCTGGGTGCGATGAGGGGTCGATCGGCCACGCCCCGAGTCTAGGTCGGGCCTGTTAACCGTCGTGAACCGGCTGCGGCGGCCCGGTGTTCTCTTTTCGGACATCCATTGATCATCCGGATGATGCACGCGGAACACATGCACACGGACTAATAGCCCGTGCCGGAGTTTCCGGATTAATCACCATCCGAGGAGAAACTGCATGAGAACGCTCTTCGCCGGCCGCCGCAAGTGGCTGACCGCGGGCGCGCTCGGCGCCGCGCTGATCGCCGCGGCCCCGGTCGCCCTGGCGACTTCGGACACCGCGACGTCGCGCACGGCCTCCGCGGGTGACCGCACGCAAGACGTCCGCAACGCGATCCAGGGCGGCACCGCGCGCAACGTGATCCTGTTCATCGGCGACGGCATGGGCCAGTCGGAGATCACAGCGGCGCGCAACTACGAGCGCGGCGCGGCCGGGCGGCTCGCGATGGACGAGCTGCCGCTGACCGGCGACTACACCACGTACGCCGTGGAGCAGAACAACCCCGCCAAGCCGAACTACGTGACCGACTCGGCCGCGTCCGGCACCGGCTGGGCCACCGGCACCAAGACCTACAACGGCGCGATCTCGGTCGACGCGTACGGCAACCCCGTGCCGACGATTCTGGAGCTGGCCAAGCGCGGTGGCCTGCGCACCGGTGACGTCACCACCGCTGAGGTCCAGGACGCGACCCCGGCCGTGCTCGGCTCCCACGTGGTCAGCCGCGACTGCAAGGGCCCGGTCGAGACGACCGCCAAGTGCGCGCAGAACGCCAAGGAGAACGGTGGCGCCGGCTCGATCTCCGAGCAGCTGGTGCAGACCCGCCCCGACGTCCTGCTGGGTGGCGGCGCGGCCTTCTTCGACCAGAAGGTGACGGCCGGCAAGTTCAAGGGCAAGACCGTGCTGGACCAGGCGAAGGCGGCCGGCTACAACGTCGTCAACACCGCGGCTGATCTGGCGAAGGTGAAGAAGGGCAAGCCGGTTCTCGGCCTGTTCGCGCAGAACAACATGTCGGTGAACTGGACCGGCCCGGCCGCGGTCCACGGCGGCACGAAGCCGTCCCGTTGCACGCCGAACGCGGCGCTGCCGAAGACCCAGCCGAAGCTCGCCGACCAGACCCGCAAGGCGATCGAGTTGCTCGACGACCGCCACAGCGACAAGGGCTTCTTCCTGCAGGTCGAAGGCGCCAGCATCGACAAGCAGGACCACGCGGCCGACCCGTGTGGCCAGATCGGCGAGACGGTCGACTTCGACTCCGCGATCGCCGCGGGCCTGGCGTACGCCCGCAGCCACCGCGACACGCTCGTGCTCGTGACGGCCGACCACGGCCACAGCAGCCAGATCGTGGAGCCCACCGCCACCCCGGGCCTGACCGCGACGCTGGTCACCAACGAGGGCGCGAACATGACGATCGCCTACGGCACCGCCGAGACGGGCGGCTCGCAGTCGCACACCGGCACCCAGGTCCGCATCGCGGGCTACGGGCCGCAGGCCGCGAACATCGTCGGGCTCACCAACCAGACGGACGTGTTCTCGACGCTGAAGCGCGCGCTGCACCTGGGCTGACGTTCTGCTGACGGGTGTGTCCCCGGTTTCCGGGGGCACACCCGTTTCTCATGCGCCGGGCAGCAGGTCGAGGACTTCCGACCAGGGCCGCCGGGGGTCGAGGCGGTGGAGGCGGACACCCGCCGACTTCAGCGTGTCCAGGTGACGCTGCCAGGCCGGGTGGTGCACCCGCGTGTCCTGGATCTGGTACGCCACCACGATCGTGATCCCGGGCGCCCCGAGGACGTCGCCGAGCAGGGTCAGCGCCTGGTTGTCGGCGATACCCAGGGCGAGTTTGGCCAGGGAGTTGGCCGACGCGGGGGCGAAGAGGAACACCGACGGGTCCGGGTGGGGGCGCGGCTCGCCGGGCAGGCGCGAGACGCTGCGGACCGGCAGGTCGGTGGTGGCGGCCAGCTCGGTCAGCCCGCCCGTCGCCTCCAGCCAGCGGTGGGCGACGGGCGTCAGCGTGACCGCGAGCCGCCAGCCGCGCGTGGCGGCGGGGCGGGCCAGCTCGGCGGTGAACCGGGTGTCCAGCCCACCGCACGAGCTCGCGACCAGGCCGAGGTCTCTCACGGTTTGCGCAGGGTGGCGCAGAACATCGCGTCGGTGCCGTGGCGGTGGGGCCACAGCTGCACGTACGGGCCGTCGCCGAGCTGCGGCACGCCCGGGAAGAACTCGCGTGCGTCGAGGACTTCCGACTTGGTGCGGCGGGCGATCTCGCCGACGACGCCCTCGGTCTCGGCGAGGTGCGGCGAACACACGACGTAGGTGACCACACCGCCCGGCCGGACCAGGTCCAGCGCGGCCGTGAGCAGCTCGCCCTGCAGCTTGGTGAGGTCGGAGACGTCGCTGGGCTTGCGGCGCCAGCGGGCTTCCGGCCGCCGCCGCAGGGCGCCGAGGCCGCTGCACGGCGCGTCGACGAGCACGCGGTCGTAGCCCGGTTCGAGGCCGGACTCGCGGCCGTCGGCGACGTGCACCTTGACCGGCAGGCCGCGCGTCGCGTTCTCCACGAGCTTCGCGCGGTGCGGGGCCTTCTCGACGGCGTCCACGGTCGCGCCGGTGATCGCCGCGAGCGCGCTGAGCAGCGCGGCCTTGCCGCCGGGGCCGGCGCACAGGTCGAGCCAGCGTTCGTCGGAGCCTTCGAGCGGCACCTTCGTGGCGGCGATCGCGCACAGCTGGCTGCCCTCGTCCTGCACTGCGGCGAGGCGTTCGCGCACCGGCTCGACGTCGGCCGGGTCACCGGCGCCGGCGGGTAGGCGCACGCCGTAGGGCGAGTACGGGGCGACGTCGCCGCCCGTGATCGCGGCCAGCTCGTCGGCGCTGATCTCGCCGGGGCGCGCGACCAGGTGCACCTCGGGGCGGGCGTCGTCGGCTTCGAGCGCCGCCTTCAGCTCCGCGCCCTTGTCGCCCAGCGCTTCCGCGAACGAGCGCGCGACCCAGCGCGGGTGCGCCGTGCGCAGCGCGTACGAGCCGATCGGGTCGGCCGACTCGTCGGGCGCCAGCTCGTCGAGCCAGGCCTGTTCGTCCTTTGCGGACACCGAGCGCAGGATCGCGTTGGCGAAGCCAGTTGCCCACGAACCGGCTTCGGCGCGCACGAGGTCCACAGTGGACCCGACGGCCGCGTGCTCCGGGATGCGCGTGCGCAGCAGCTGGTAGACGCCGAGGCGCAGCGCGTCGAGCACCACCGGGTCCGTCTTCTCGATCGGCCGCTCGGCGCAGGCGCCGATCACGGCGTCGAGCAGGCCCTGGGCGCGCGAAGCGCCGTATGTGAGCTCCGTGGCCAGCGCCGCGTCGCGGCCGGAGATGCGACGTTCACGAAGCAGCTGCGGCAGCACGAGGTTCGCGTACGCGTCCTTCTCGCGCACCGCGCGCAGCACGTCGAACGCGACCTGGCGAGCCGGATCGACCTCCGGCGGACGGCGCGGTCCCTCTTTGCGCGGAGCCGGCCGGCCCCGCTGCGGCCTCGACGGCCGCCGTTCCCCACGCTCGTTCACCGCAGGCGCTCTCCCTCTTCGATCCGTGTACCGCGCGCCCAGTCGGTGGCCGCCATCCGTTTCTTGCCCGATGCCTGGACCTCGCCCAGCCGCACCGGTTTCGTCGCCGTGCCCACGAGCACGCGCTTGCGCTCGACCACGAGCTCGCCCGGCGGCGGGCCCGGTTCGTCGACCACCGTGACGGGCCCCAGCTTGAAGCGCTCGCCGCGGAACTCCGCCCACGCGCCCGGCTCCGGCGTCACCGCGCGGATCTGCCGGTCGACGGCCGCGGCCGGGTCCGCGAACGATACGCGAGCGTCTTCGACCGTCACCTTCGGCGCGTAGGTCATGGCGTCGGCGGACTGCTCGACGGCCCGCAGCGTGCCGTCCTCGATGCCGTCCATGGTGGACAGCAGCAGGTGCGCGCCCGACTCGGCGAGCCGGCCCAGCAGCGTGCCCGAGGTGTCCGCCGGGCCGATCTTCTCGGTGACGACGCCGAAGACGGGACCGGCGTCGAGCTCCTTGACGATGCGGAACGTGCTGGCGCCGGTGATCTCGTCACCCGCGCGGATCGCCGACTGCACCGGCGCGGCGCCGCGCCACGCGGGCAGCAGCGAGAAGTGCAGGTTCACCCAGCCGTGGACCGGGATGTCGAGCGCGGACTGCGGCAGCAGCGCCCCGTATGCGACGACGGGGCACGCGTCGGGCGCCAGCTCCGTGAGGCGCGCGAGGAACGCGGGGTCCCCGGCGCGCGCGGGCGTGAGCACCTCGATGCCGTGCTCGTCGGCGAGCGCCCCGACGGGCGAGCGCACGACGTGGCGGCCGCGCCCGGCCTGGGCGTCGGGGCGCGTCACCACCGCGACGACCTCGTGGCGGCCGGATTCGAGCAGAGCGCGCAGCGAGGGCACCGCGGGTTCGGGGGTACCGGCGAAAACGAGCCTCATCACCGCACCTCCGGAAGCGATTCGTACTGGTTGGACATCACGGTCGAGTCTAGAAGACCCGCGCGTCGCCGCGGCGGTGGTGCCAGGATCGGGGGATGACCACGCTCAAGCAGACCCTCCACGACGACCTCACCACCGCCATCAAGGCGCGCGACCAGCTCCGCTCCGCAACCCTGCGGCTCACTCTCTCGGCCATCGGCTACGAGGAAACCGCGGGCGACACCCACCGCGAGCTCTCCGACGACGAGGTGCAGAAGATCATCACCCGCGAGGTGAAAAAGCGCCGCGACGCCGCCGAGGCCTTCGCAGGCGCCGGCCGGGCCGAATCGGCCGACAAGGAGCGCGCCGAGGCGGAGATCCTCACGGGCTACCTGCCTGCGCAGCTGTCGGACGAGGAACTGACGGCACTGGTCACGGACGCGGTGGCGTCGACCGGCGCGTCCGGGATGGCGGGGATGGGCGCCGTGATGAAGGCCGTGCAGCCGAAGGTCGCGGGGCGCGCGGAGGGTGGCCGGGTGGCGGCGGAGGTGAAGAAGCAGCTGGCCGGTTGAGCGATTGTCACCGGCCAACGCATTGCGCGAAGGCGAGGTCGTCAGGTGGATTCCTTTGCCGAAAAGAGAAAACCCGGTCCCCGCCGTGTGCGGGACCGGGTTCCCGGCCGCCCGGGAATCGTGGTGTGGCAAGGGAACGAGGGCGGCCTACCGGAGGGCGATGACGGCCAGGGTCGTCAGTCCGCCGAGGCCGCCGACCGCCATGACGACGCCCGCGAGCGCGGCGGCCGCCGCGGCGGTCTTCACGACGAAGCCGACGATCCGCCGCACGATCCGCACCGCGACGACGAACAGCACGAGGGCGATCACCAGCACGACCGTCGACGTGTCGGGGCCGCTCTCGCCGGCGGCGGCCGCCAGCGCGCTCATCGACGGCCTCGCCCGGCGCCGATCCGTTCGGCCGGCGGGATTTCGTGCGCGGCATCACGCCAGGCCTCGAACTCGCGGCGGGTTTCGAGGGCGCGCCGGCGTTCGGAACCCAGGCGCCAGGCCCACCGCCAGCCGACGGCGAGCGAGACCGCCGAGCCGAGCACGAGCACCAGAACCGCTTGTACGACAAGGCCGCTGAAGTCGGCGAGACTCAGGAGCACCAGCAGCGCCCACAGCTGCATCACGGTGAACGGGATCACCAGCGCCGCCGCGTAGACCCCGCGGCGCCAGCGAATCGGTTGCGGGGCGGGAAGAAACGGGTCCATGGCTGCCTCCGTCGTGAGTGTGTGCTACCAGGATTCCCCTGTGGCGCAGGGAAATCTGTGTCTGCAGACACGTTCGGGCAAAGTTCAGCGAGCGAGCCGGCCCAGTTCCGCGAACCGGTGGATCACGACCTGCCCGCGCGCGGTGCTGAGCACGCCGAGCCGGCGCAGTTCCCGCGTCACCCGGGCCCACGATTCGCGCGAAACCGCCGCGGTGGTCGCGAGTTCGGCCTGGGTGCCGGGGATCGCGATGACGATGTCGTCGCCCCGGCGCACCCCGTGCTGCACGGCCAGCTGCATCAGCTGCGCCGCGACGCGCCGGGTGATCGTGCCGCCGCCGACATCGAGCCGCTGCCGGCCGATGTCGCGCATGCGGTCGGCCAGGACCAGCAGCAACGCCCAGGAGATCGCCGCTTCGCGCCGGCACAGCGCGGCGAAGCGGGCGGCGGGCAGGACGAGCGCGTCGAGGTCGTCCAGCGCCGCCACGGTCGCCGAGCGCGGGCCGCCGTCGATCGCGCCGAGCTCCCCGACCACGTCGCCCGCGCCGCGCACGGCGATCACGACCTCGCGGCCGTCGGAAGTCGCGTTGGTGATCCGGACATGGCCGGAGAGCAGGAGCACCACCACCGCGGCCCGGTCGCCTTCGCGGCACACCACGTCGCCCCGGCGGTAAGTGCGGCGGACCGCCAGCTCCGCCACCTTGCCGCGGTCAGCCTCGCCCAGCGCCGGCCAGAATCCGGTCGTCTCCACGGGGTCACCTCCCGGCTCGTCAGGCGGTGAGCCCCGTCCTGGGGCTGCCGGCCCCGGCCCAGTCGGCGGTGCGGAGCCAACCCCGCATCCGTCTGCCGCCCACCCGCACGTGGAACGCGTCGGTGAACGCGGTGCGGTCGATGCCGTCGTAGTCGTGGCGGACCACCGACCAGTGGATGGCCTCGGAGACGGCCAGCGCGAGCGGCCCGTCGGCAGTGCGCAGCCGGCGCCGCAGGTCGACGGCGTCGAGCAGCCGGCAGGCGAGGTCGACGTCCTCGCCGTAAGGGCCGTGGAGGTCGTAGTGCACCTCGCCGGCGTGGATCGCGACCCGGAGCCGGAAGGCCTCGTCGGGTCTGTCGTCGTTGTGCCGCGCGAGCAGCTCCGCCAGGGCGGGCACCACCTCGGCGAGCAGGACCGTCTTCGGCGCCTCGTCGACCGGCCGGACCAGGCACAACGCGCCATCGCCGCGGTCCACGAAGGGGTCCCGGAACCCCTCCGCGATCCCCCCGGCGCGGAACGCCTCGTCGAGCAGGTCGAACAGAATCGCGCGCAGCCGGGCCCGAGCGGGGTTGGTGCGGGTGGTCGACCCCTCGATGTCGACCACCACGATCGCTCGATGCAGTGGCACGTGCAAAACACTGGTGTCCATGGCCGACCCCCTGTTCAGGTGGTTCCTGAAATCCAGTAGACTTCCATAGATCGAACTATAGAGGCTGTGATTGAACCTGAACAGGGCCTTAGACTTAAGTTCTCCCTAAGAGTTCGCCGATCCGCGGACTGAACAACCCTTACTCACTCGCCGGAACCGTCCCGGCGAGCCCCTCAAGCCGAGTCAGTACTCTCCGTGTACAATCTCCGTCACTCGCATTCCAGTGGACTTCACTGAAAGGTCTGAAGTCGTGTCCCAGCCGAGCCCCGCCCTCGCCGGACGCCTCCGCGCGCTGCGGAAGGAGACCTGGTCCGGGGTGCAGATCACCCAACGCCAGCTCGCCGACGTGTTCGGGGTGAGCAACACGCTGCTCTCGTCATGGGAGAACACCAGCAACCCGGTGTCGCCGCCCATGCTCCGGCTCGACGCGTACGCCACGTTCTTCGCCACCCGCCGGTCGATCGAGGGGCAGTCGTTCCGCCTGCTGGCGGCCGAGCAGCTCACCGAGCAGGAGCAGCGCGGACGCGAGGACCTGCTCGCCGAGCTGACCGCGCTGCGCGGCGGCTCCCACGAGGCCACGGGCTCGGCCGATTTCGCGCCGGGCAACGTCTGGCGGTTCCCGCCGAACGAAGACGTCGTGATCGTCGACGCGCAGTTGCCCGAAGAAATGCGGATCGGCTACGCGGATCCTGCCAGTCCCGACTACTCCCGGCTCTTCAGCTACGCCGATCCGGACGCGCTGATCGAGCTGTACGGCCACATCCGGGCCTGCAATCCCACCAGCAACGTCTCCTTCCGCACCGCGAACCCCCGGGTCCCCCTGCGCCCTAAGGACTACACGGCGCACCTCGTGCTGCTCGGCGGCGTCGACTTCAACCCGCAGACCCGCGAGCTGCTCAACTTGATCGACGCGCCGGTGCGGCAGATCGGCCGGGGCGGCCCCGGCCAGGACGTGCCGGGCAGCTTCGAGGTGACCCGCACGGACGGCACGACCGAAACCTTCAAAGCCCAGACGTCAGACGACGACACCCTCGTCGCCGACGTCGCGCTCTTCTACCACGGAGTCAACCCGCTCAACCGCAAACGCACCGTCACCGTGTGCAACGGGATGTACGGCCGGGGAACCCTCGGAGCCGTGCGAGCGCTGACCGACCCGCGTTTCCGCGATCGCAACCAGGCCCACCTGGAAGCGCGATTCGCCCACGCGGACTCCTTCAGCATCATCAGCCGCGTGCCCATCTTCAACAACCAGGGGCTCACCCCCGACTGGACGCTGGCGGAGCACCGGCTGCACGAATGGCCAGAAACGAGCTGAGATGATCACTGCCGTCGGAGCGCCGGCGCAGCACTCCACCCACCGGCGCCTGCTGGCCGAGGTCTGTACCGGGAGGACTCCCCGGGCCGAGCTGGACGCGATCGTCGTGCCCAACGGCCGCGACGAGCACGCGCTGGATCACACCTGGACCATCGCCCGGGAGCTCGACGCGCCGGTGCTGCTGCTCTGCAGCCAGAAGGCGAGCGCCGACCGGGTCGTGCTGGCGGCGAAGCAAGCCAGGGTGCAGGCCTTCGCGATCGACACCGACGGGCTCCCCCCGGGTGTCCTGCCCGACTTCGCCGCGTCTCAGCTGTTGCGGGAGCACAGGCTGCTCCGCGGCGCCGACACCAGCCTCAAACGCAACCTGGGCCTGCTCGTCGCCGGCCTCGCAGGCTGGCAGCGCGTGCTGTTCCTCGACGACGACATCACACTGCCCCGGCCCGCCGACCTGCGCGAGGCCTCGGGTCTGCTGGGCGACCACGCGGCCGTCGGCCTGACGAACACCGGCATGCCGGACAACTCCGTGGTGTGCCACGCCTACCGCGAGTCGGGCGGGCGGCAGGACACGTTCGTCGGCGGCGGTGCGCTGGTCGTGGGCGAGCGGTGTTTCGACTCGTTCTTCCCGGACCTCTACAACGAGGACTGGTTCTTCCTGCTGGGCGACAGAAGGCTGCGGCCGACCGCGCTCACGGGGAGCGCGCACCAGGCGGAGTACGACCCGTACAACCAGGTCCGGGCCGAGTCCGAGGAACTGGGCGACACGCTCGCCGAGGGCGTCTACGGCCTACTCGACCAGGGTCTCGGCCTCGAAGCCGCGACGGAGGGCTACTGGAAGAGGTTCCTCGAGGTCCGCCGGAACTTCATCCGCACGGCGCTGCTCCAGGTTTCCGAAGCGGCCGGGCTGGATTTCGTCAGGCGCGACAACATGACCGAAGCGCTGCGCACCGCGTTGCGCCGCAACGAGGAAATGATCACGCCGGAGCTGTGCGCGGATTTCTTGCGAGCGTGGCAGGAAGACCGGGTGACGTGGTGCGCCCACGTGGCCGGCCTGCACGACCAGCACGTGACCGGCGACGTGGATGCCGCGTTCCAGACCCTCGGCATCGCCGACCTCGTGCTGCGGAGCTGACTCAGAGGGTCTTCACCAGCACGTGGCACAGCTCGGCTTCGGACACGGTGCGGCCGTCCGGGAGGAAGTGCTCGGCGTAGCAGACGACCGTGCCGTGCCCCCAGTCCTGGTAGTCCAGGCGGTCGTACAGCCGGGCCGCGTCCGCGTTGTCCGTGCGCACGGCCAACGCGGCGCGCCGGTGCCCGAGGCTCGCCAGCAGGCCCTCGGCCGCGCGGACCAGCGCCCGGCCGACGCCGCGGTTGCGCGCGGCCGGCAGAACTTCCACGTGCGTCAGCAGCGGGACGCCCGGCAGCCGGCTGCGGATAGGCGGCTCCTCGGCGTCCTCGAGCCACAGGTACAGGGCCCCGACCGGCCGATCCGCCCACCACGCGGTGAACAGGACGCCCAGCCCCTCGGCCTGCCGCCCGAGCCGGTCGGCGAAGTACTCTTCCGCGCCGAGCGCGACGCTCAGCGCCTTGACGTCGGTCGGTTCGGCGGCCCGGATCATCGCCTCGGCCGCGGGTTCCCCTTCGCCGGACGGGCAGCCGTCGGCGTCGCGCGGATCGGTCCTGAACATCGCGCCTCCAGCGTAGGGGGACCCGGCGAAAGCGCGCAGCCAGCGAAAGGAGCAGTCCCGGCGCGCCCACGGAGCAGCGCCGCGGGCGTGCTTCATCCCGCCGGGCCCTCCCCCGACCGCCTTCCACATGCCCGATCAAGGCCGAAACGAAACGGGCCGGCCGGGCAGTGGTCCGGACAACGTTCACGAACCCGACCTTTCGACCGTCGTCCGGTGCCCCTCGCCCGGGGGTGGGGTGTGGGAGAGGACTGCACCACCCAAGCCGGCCCGGACGGTGCCGGCGGATCCAGCCGAATCCGCGCCGGCTCAGCGCTCCTTCGAGCACTTCGCCGGGCCGCTGTTTCGTGGAGCAAGGCAGCCCGAGCTGCCTGGGGAAGCCACGCCCGCCAGACCGCGCAGGCCACAGAGCAAGGCAAGGCCGCCCGCCCAGCAACTCAAGCACAGCCGAATCCCCACCCGGCTCCGCTGCCTTGCGGGCACCCCGGCGCGCCGCCGTTTGACAGCACAACGCGGCCCGAGCTGCCCCTGGGGAAGCCACGCTCGCCGGACCGCGCAGCCACAGAGCGGGGCAAGTCCCCGCTCAAGCCGTCGGCTAGATCAGCTCCAGCGGATCCAGCTGAATCCGCACCGGCTCGGCCGCCTTGCGGGCGTCGCGGCGGGCCGCGGCGTCGTGGAGCAGAGCGGCCAGCGTTTTGCCCTCCGGCCGCGCCACACGGACCAGAGCGCGTTCGCGGGAGGCGTTGCCGTCGGCGTCGAAGTCGCCCAGGGGGACGGGGCCGAGGACTTCGCCGGTGTCGGGCAGGGGCAGGTCGTCGAGGACGGAGGCGACGGCGTCGGGCGTGCCTTCGACGCTGGCCATGCGCATGGCGGGCGGGAAGCCCAGTTCGCGGCGCTGGCCGAGCTCCAAGCCGGCGTGCCAGGCCGGGTCCCAGCGGACCAGGGCCTGGACCACGGACAGGCCGGCCTCGGCGCCCACCACGATCCGGCCACCCGAAGCGGCCGGGCGCACCAAGGCGCCCGCGGCCATCCAGCGACGCAAGGTTTCCTCGGCTGCGCGCAGGTCCTGGCGGCCGAGCAGGGCCCAGCCGTCGAGGAGCAGGGCGGCGCCGTAGCCGCCCTCGGCGACGGGTTCGGCGCCGGGGGTGCAGACCACCAGCGCAGGGCGTCCCGGCACCGTCGCCAGCACCTCGGCCGCGCCGGATGTACGCACAGGGACGCCCGGGAAGGCCCGGCCCAGTTCCTCCGCCGTGCGCTTCGCGCCCACGATCACCGCGCGCAGCCGCACGGAACCGCAAGCCTGGCAACGGAACGCGGTCTCCGGCACGCCGCACCAGCGGCACGCGGGCGGCTTCGGCGCGCCGTCCACCGAGCCGCCGGGCAGCGCCAGCGGACCGGCGCAACGGCGGCAGTGCGCGGGTGTGCGGCAGTTGCCACAGGCCAGGCCCGGGACGTAGCCGCGCCGGGGCACCTGGACCAGCGCCGGGAGCCCGGCTGCGAACGCCTGGCGCGCCGCCTCGAAGGCCACCGCGGGCAGGCGGGCAACGCGCGCGGCTTCGTCGCGGGCGACGTCGAAGTCTTCCCCCACCGGCGTCACACGCGGGGCGGCCGCGCGCAGGTCAGCGCGGTCGGCCAGCACGGCCTGCGCCCAGCCCGACTCCACGAGCAGCTGCGCCTCCGCCGTGCGCGCGAAACCGCCGACCAGCAGCGACGACTTCGTGGCGTGCGCGCGGTCCATGAGCACGTCGCGCACGTGCGGGTAAGGCGCGTGCGGGTCGAGGTGCAGGTCGTCGCCGTCGTCCCACACGACGAACAGGCCCGGGTCGGCCACCGGCGCGAACATCGCCGCGCGCGTGCCCACCACGACCCGGACACCGCCACGCAGCACGGCGAGCCAGCGCCGGTACCGCTCCGCGGGCCCGAGCCCGGCGATCAGCGCCACCACGGCGTCCTCGCCCATCAGCGCCGCGCACGCCTCGTGCACCCGCGTGAGGTCCCGGTGGTCCGGCACGACGAGCACCGCGCCCCGGCCGCACGACGCCGCCACCGCCGCGGCCTCCGCGAGCCGGCGCGGCCAGTCCTCGCCCGGCAGGGCCTGCCACACCGCGTTGGCCGGCTTGCCGTCGGCCACGGCGTCCAGGAACGCCGGACCCCACTGGTACCGCGACCACGCCGACACGTCCGGCACGTCCGGCGACGGCGCCGGTTCGGAAGCGGGCTCGGCCTCGGCTTTGGCGTGCCGCGGCGGCAAAGCCAGCCGCAGCACGTCGGACAGGGTGCCGCCGTAGCGGTCGGCCACCGACCGGCACACGGCGTGCAGCGAAGGCGGCAGCACCGGCTCACTCGACGTGACGCGCTCCAGGTACGCCAGCTTCCGCTCGTACTCCGTGGTGTCCGTGCGCTCCACGAGGTAGCCGTCGACGAGCTGTCCCGCGAACCGCACGCGCACGCGGCAACCCGGCACCGCGGCCTCGTGCAGCTTGTCGGGCACCTGGTAGTCGAACGTCCGGTCCAGGTGCGCCAGCGGGATGTCCACCACGATCTTGGCCACGGGCAGCTCGGGCGCCGGCTGCTGCGCCCCTTTGCGCGACGGAGCCTTCTTCGCGGCCGCCTTGCCTGCCTTCCTGGCCACGGCCGCCGGCTTTCCGGCGCGCGGTGAGGAGGCCTTCGGCTCCGAGGCGGAGCGCGAAGGCTCCGGGAGGTCCCACAGCGGGGCGGGTTCGGAGCTGCTCACCCCGAGATCTCTACCAGACCCCACCGACGGTCCCGCCGCCAGAACGCCCCAATGCCGCTTTCGGTGCGCCCACCGCACCCCATGCCGCGTCGGGGTGCGGTGGACAGGTGGTTCGAGCGTGCCGCCGTCGCAAAGCAGTGAAGGGCTCCTTGGGGGAATCCGATTCCCCCAGGAGCCCTTCGCCGGCAGCCAGAACTACCGGAAAACTCAGGCGCCCGCCAGCGAACGCAGCGCGTCGGCCCGCGCGGTGCTCTCCCACGGCAGGTCGAGATCCGTGCGGCCGAAGTGGCCGTACGCGGCGGTCGGCGCGTAGATCGGGCGCAGCAGGTCGAGGTCGCGGATGATCGCGGCCGGACGGAGGTCGAAGACCTCGCTGATCGCGTCCTGGATCTTCGTCGGGTCCACCGTCTCGGTGCCGAACGTCTCCACGAACAGGCCCACCGGCGCGGCCTTGCCGATCGCGTAGGCCACCTGCACCTCGACGCGCCCGGCCAGCCCGGCGGCGACCACGTTCTTCGCCACCCAGCGCATCGCGTACGCCGCGGAGCGGTCGACCTTGGACGGGTCCTTGCCCGAGAAGGCGCCACCGCCGTGGCGGGCCATGCCGCCGTAGGTGTCGACGATGATCTTGCGGCCGGTCAGGCCGGCGTCGCCCATCGGGCCGCCGATCACGAAGCGGCCGGTCGGGTTGACCAGCAGGCGGGTGCCGGCTGTGTCGAGACCCAGCTCGGCCAGCTCCGGCTCCACCACGTGCTGCTTCACGTCGACGCCCAGCATCTGCTCCAGGTCGATGCCGTCGGCGTGCTGCGTGGACACGACCACCGTGTCGAGACGCACGGGCTGCTCACCCGCGTACTCGATGGTGACCTGGGTCTTGCCGTCCGGGCGCAGGTACGGCAGCACGCCGTCCTTGCGGACCGCGGTCAGCCGGCGCGACAGTCGGTGGGCCAGCGCGATCGGCAGCGGCATCAGCTCGGGCGTGTCCGAGCACGCGTAACCGAACATCAGGCCCTGGTCGCCGGCGCCCTGGCGGTTGATCTCGTCCTCGTCGGACTCGACGCGCGACTCATACGCGGTGTCGACGCCCTGCGCGATGTCCGGCGACTGGGAGCCGATCGCCACGTTCACGCCGCACGAGTTGCCGTCGAAACCCTTGGCCGACGAGTCGTAGCCGATCCGCAGGATCACGTCCCGCACGATGGTCGGGATGTCGGCGTAGGCCTCGGTGGTCACCTCGCCGGCCACGTGCACCTGGCCCGTGGTGATCATGGTCTCGACGGCGACCCGGCTGCGCGGGTCCTTGGTGAGCAGGCCGTCGAGGATCGAGTCGCTGATGGCGTCACAGATCTTGTCGGGATGGCCCTCGGTCACCGATTCCGACGTGAACAGCCTTTTGGTGGACGCAGTCACGACCTCGTCACTTCCCTCGGTTTCGGCTCGGTACCCGCGAACTTAGGTACCCCTTACACGGCCCTACATTACCCAGAAGGCCTAGTGCTGGAGTCGACGTTCGCGCAAGCTTGTTACAGCGTCCCACACAGTGGCCGCGAGCCGCGCCTTCGCGCCGAGCGGGATCGCCTGCTCGGTGCCGTCCGCGGCCAGCAGCCAGCCGGAGTTGTCCTCCGTACCGAACGCCTTGCCGTCGCCCACCGCGTTGACCACCAGCAGGTCGGCGCCCTTGCGCCGCAGCTTCGTGCGCGCGTGGTCGAGCACGCTGCCGTGCTCGTCGCCCGTCTCGGCGGCGAACCCGACCACCGTCTGGCCCTCGCGACGGCCCTGGACCAGCTCGGCGAGGATGTCGGCATTGCGGTCGAGGGTGATCACGGGGTCGGGCGAGCCGTCGGACTTCTTGATCTTGTAGTCGGCCCGCGTGGCCGGCCGGAAGTCGGCGACGGCGGCGGCCATCACGACCACGTCGGCGTCCGCGGCGGCCGCGTGCACGGCCTTGCGCAGCTCCTCCGCGCTCGACACGCGCTCCACGCGCGCACCGGCGGGCTGGGGCAGCTCGACGGTGTGGGCGGCGATCAACGTCACGTCGGCACCACGCTGCGCGGCCACGCGCGCGAGTGCGAAACCCTGCTTGCCCGACGAACGGTTGCCCAGGTAGCGGACCGGGTCCAGCGGCTCGCGCGTGCCGCCCGCGGAGACGACCACGCGCAGGCCCTCGAGGTCGCGCGGCAACGCGCGGGGCTCGTCGAGCAACAGGCGGGCCAGGTCCACGATCTCGGCCGGGTCGGCCAGCCGGCCCTTGCCGGTGTCGACGCCCGTGAGGCGCCCGGCGGCGGGCTCGGTCACGACCATGCCGCGCGACCGCAGCAGCGCCACGTTGTCCTGCGTGGCCCGGTGCTCCCACATCTCCGTGTGCATCGCCGGGAAGAAGGCGACCGGGCACCGGGCGGTGAGCAGGGTCGTGGTGAGGAGGTCGTCGGCGATGCCGTGCGCGGCCTTGGCCAGCAGGTTGGCGGTCGCCGGGACGATCAGCACGAGGTCGGCTTCCTTGCCGACGCGAACGTGCTGCACCTCGGGCACCTCCGTGAACACCCCGGTGTGCACCGGGTGTCCCGAGAGGGCCTCGAAGGTGGCCGCGCCGATGAAGTTCAGCGCGGCCTCGGTGGGCACCACGCGAACGTCGTGCCCGGACTCGGTGAGGCCTCGCAGGACCTCACAGGCCTTGTAGGCGGCGATGCCGCCGCCCACGCCCAGGACGATCCTGGGCTTGGTGTCACTCACCCTCGGTGTGCTCGAGCAGGCCACCGTGGATCTCGCGCAGCGCGATCGACAGCGGCTTCTCGCGGGGGCCCGGCTCCACGAGGGGGCCGACGTACTCCAGCAGACCCTCGCCCAGCTGGGCGTAGTAGTCGTTGATCTGACGCGCGCGCTTGGCCGAGTAGATCACCAGCGCGTACTTCGAGGAGACCTTTTCGAGCAGGTCGTCGATCGGCGGGTTGGTGATGCCCTCGAGCTCTTCCAGCATCGCCTGTTGAACAGCCACTCGTGCTACTCCGTATCGTCCAGGATATCGGCGGCAGAGGAATCGCCACCGGTAATCAAGTCTAGCAACCGCGCCGCGGCGGCCCTTACGTCGGCGTTCACGAGCCGGACGTCGAACTCGCCCGCGGCCGCCAGTTCGCGTTCCGCCTCGGCGAGGCGGGCCTGCACCGCGGCCTCGGATTCCGTGCCACGCCCGGTGAGCCTGCCGACCAGCTCGTCCCACGACGGCGGCATCAGCATCACGAGCCGGGCCTCCGGCATGGCCGCCCGGACCTGCCGCGCGCCCTGCAATTCGATCTCCAGCACGGCGGGCCGGCCGGCCGCCAGTGCCCGCTCCACGGGCTCGCGCGGCGTGCCGTAGCAGTTGCCCGCGAACTCCGCCCACTCCAGCAGCAGCCCGTCGGCGACCATCCGGTCGAACTCGGCCCGCTCCACGAAGTGGTAGTGGCTCCCGTCGACCTCTCCGGGCCTCGGCTTCCGCGTCGTGACCGAGACGCTGAAGTAGATGTCCGGTTCGAGCCTGCGCAGCTCCCCCACCACGCTCGACTTCCCGACCCCGGAAGGCCCCGAGACGACGGTGAGCCGGTGCCGGGAGGTATCCCCCGCCACCGGCTCACCGTCGCGGTCGGTGCCCCGGATCACCGGGTAGTCCTGACCGACGCCGCTCACTCTCCGCTGAACTCGGCCAGCAGCGCCTTGCGCTGCCGGTCGCCGAGTCCGCGGAGCCTGCGGCTGGGCGCGATCTCCAGTCGTTCCATGGTCTGCTGGGCACGAACCTTGCCGACGCCGGGGAGAGCCTCGAGCAGGGCCGAAACCTTCATCTTGCCGAGGACTTCGTTCTCCTCGGCCTGCTTCAGCACGTCGACCAGAGTGGTACCGCCCCGCTTCAGCCGCTCCTTCAGCTCAGCACGGATGCGGCGGGCGGCGGCGGCCTTCTCCAGCGCCGCAGCACGCTGTTCCTCTGTCAGCTGGGGAAGTGCCACGTTTTCCTCCGGTAGTTCTCAAATCTGGGTGGGTGACGCGACGGTACCCACCCTTGAGCAGGCGCCACAATGCGGGGGTGGCTGGTGGAGGCCGATTCCGGGGCCTGCTATTGGTCTTTTTCGGCTGTGCGGCCCAGCAGCGCCGTGACCCGGACGACCTCGCGGCGCATGGCCTCGGGGTCCGGACCGTGGCGCAGCAGGTCGCGCGAAGACGCCGGCAGCACCCCCGGCAGATCGGGCCCGAAGACTGCCCTTAAGTCCGCCACAGTTGCCCCCTGGGCGCCGAACCCGGGCGCGAGCACGGGCCCGGCGAGCCGGGAAAGGTCCAGCTCACCGGGGCTGATCGTGGCTCCTACGACCACGCCGACGTCGCCGAGGGGCTCGGCACCGGCGTTGTGGTCCGCGGCCGCGTCGACGATGCTCTGGGCCACCGTGCGGCCGTCCGCCAGCCGCGCGCTCTGCAGCGCGTGGGCCTCCGGGTTCGACGTGCGCGCGAGCACGAACAGGCCGGTACCCGCCGCCGTGGCGGCCGCCACGGCGGGATCGAGCGCGCCGAACCCGAGATACGGCGAAACCGTGGCCGCGTCGGCCTTGAACGCTGCCCCCTCGGCCACGTAGGCGGCCGTGTAGGCCGCCATTGTGGAGCCGATGTCGCCGCGTTTGACGTCGAGCAGCACGAGCGCACCGGCGTCGTGGGCCGCGTCCACGACGCGTTCGAGCACCGCCACGCCGGGCGGGCCGAACGCCTCGAAAAACGCCGACTGCGGCTTCACGATCGCCGTCGCGGCCGCCAGGACCTCCGTGGCGCCCAGCGCGAACCGTTCCAGACCACTCACGTCCAGGGACAGGCCCCAGGACTCGATCAGGCCCGGATGCGGGTCGATGCCGGCGCACAGCGGCCCGCGTTCCGCGACCGCCTTCGCCAGCCGGGCCCCGAACCGCTGCCCGCTCACGTCGTGGCCTTCAGGGCCGCCTGGAGGCTCTGGAGGCTGCGCACCCCGATGTCACCCCGGATGAGCGCTTCGATGCCGTGCACGGCCGCCGCCGCGCCCTGCACGGTGGTGATGCACGGGATGTCGCGCGAAACCGCCGCGGTGCGGATCTCGTAGCCGTCGATGCGCGGGCCGCTGTTCCCGTACGGCGTGTTGATGACCATCTCGACGCCGCCGGCGAGGATCACGTCCACGATGTTGGGCTCGGCTTCGGTGCTGCCCTCGTAGTGCTTGCGCACCACCGTGCAGTCGACTCCGTTGCGCCGCAACACTTCGGCGGTGCCGGACGTCGCCAGGATCTCGAACCCGAGGTCCGCCAGCCGCTTCACCGGGAAGACCATCGAGCGCTTGTCGCGGTTGGCCACCGAGACGAACACGCGCCCGGACGTCGGCAGCGAGCCGTACGCCCCGCTCTGGGACTTCGCGAACGCCTTCCCGAAGGACACGTCCACACCCATCACCTCGCCCGTGGACTTCATCTCCGGGCCCAGCAAGGAATCCACGCCGTGGCCCTCCGGCGTGCGGAACCGGTGGAACGGCAGCACGGCCTCCTTGACCGCCACCGGCGAGTCGGCCGGCATCCGGCCGCCGTCGCCCTCCGCGGGCAGCACACCCGAGGCGCGCAGGTCCTTGATCGTCGAGCCGGTCATCACCAGCGCCGCCGCCTTCGCGAGCGGCACCGCGGTGGCCTTCGAGACGAACGGCACCGTGCGCGAGGCGCGCGGGTTCGCCTCCAGCACGTACAGCACATCGTCCTTGAGCGCGTACTGCACGTTCAGCAGGCCGCGCACACCCACGCCGCGGGCGATCGCCTCCGTGGAGCGGCGCACCTCTTCGAGGTCGGTGGCACCGAGCGTGATCGGCGGCAGCGCGCACGAGGAGTCACCGGAGTGGATGCCGGCCTCCTCGATGTGCTCCATCACGCCGCCGAGGTAGAGCTCCTCGCCGTCGAACAGGGCATCGACGTCGATCTCGATCGCGTCGTCGAGGAAGCGGTCCACGAGCACCGGGTGCTCGGGCGTGACCTCGGTGGCGCGGCGGATGTAGCCGGCGAGGGTCTCCTCGTCGTAGACGATCTCCATACCGCGCCCGCCGAGCACGTAGGACGGCCGCACGAGCACCGGGTAGCCGATCTCGTCGGCGATCCGCTTGGCGCCCTCGAACGAAGTCGCCGTGCCGTACTTCGGCGCCGGCAGCCCGGCGTCGCCGAGCACCTCGCCGAACGCGCCGCGGTCCTCGGCCAGGTTGATGGCCTCGGGCGGCGTGCCGACCACCGGCACGCCGGCGTCGGCCAGGCGCTTCGCGAGCCCCAGCGGGGTCTGGCCGCCGAGCTGCACGATCACGCCCGCGACGGTGCCCGACTGCTGCTCCGCGTGCACGACCTCGAGCACGTCCTCGAAGGACAGCGGCTCGAAGTACAGGCGGTCGGAGGTGTCGTAGTCGGTGGAGACGGTCTCGGGATTGCAGTTGACCATGACGGCCTCGAACCCGGCCTCGCGCAGCGCGATCGCGGCGTGCACGCAGGAGTAGTCGAACTCGATGCCCTGCCCGATCCGGTTCGGACCGGAGCCGAGGATGAGCACCTTCGGCTTGTCACCCTGCGCCACGACCTCCGACTGCGCCGCGGGGTCGGTCTCGTAGGCCGAGTAGTGGTACGGCGTGTCCGCCTTGAACTCGGCCGCGCACGTGTCCACGGTCTTGAACACCGGCCGCACGCCGAGGCGGTGGCGCAGCGAGCGCACGCCGTCCTCCCCCGCCAGTTCGGGGCGCAGCGCGGCGATCTGGCGGTCGGACAGGCCCGTGCGCTTGGCGCGGCGCAGCAGCTCGCCGTCGAGCACCGGCGCGTCGCGCACCTCGGACCCGACCTCGCCGATCAGCGCGATCTGGTCCACGAACCACGGGTCGATGCCGCTGGCCTCGTGCACCTGCTCGACGGTGGCGCCCAGGCGCAGCGCCCGCTCCACCTCGTACAGCCGGCCCTCGTGCGGCACGCGCAGCGAGTCCAAAGTGGACTCCATCGTCACGCCCTCGGGGTCCGGAAGCGTCCAGAAGCCGGTGGCCTTGGTCTCGATCGACCGCATGGCCTTGCCGAGCGCCTCGGGGAAGCTCCGGCCGAAGGACATCGCCTCGCCGACGCTCTTCATGGTGGTCGTGAGCGTCGGGTCCGCGCCGGGGAACTTCTCGAAGGCGAAGCGCGGGATCTTCACCACGACGTAGTCGAGCGTCGGCTCGAAGGCCGCCGGGGTCTCGCCGGTGATGTCGTTCTGAATCTCGTCGAGCGTGTAGCCGATGGCGAGCTTCGCGGCGATCTTGGCGATCGGGAAGCCGGTGGCCTTCGACGCGAGCGCCGACGAGCGGGACACCCGCGGGTTCATCTCGATCACGACCATGCGCCCGTCGTCCGGGTTGATCGCGAACTGGATGTTGCAGCCGCCGGTGTCCACGCCGACCTCGCGCAGCACGGCGATGCCGACGTCGCGCATCACCTGGTACTCGCGGTCGGTGAGCGTCATCGTGGGCGCGACGGTGACGGAGTCGCCCGTGTGGACGCCCATCGCGTCGACGTTCTCGATCGAGCAGACGACCACGACGTTGTCGCTCTTGTCGCGCATCAGTTCGAGCTCGTACTCCTTCCAGCCGAGCACGCTCTCCTCGATGAGCACCTCGGTGACCGGCGACTCGCTCAGGCCGGTGGACGCCAGGCGCTCCAGCTCCTCGGGCGTGTAGGCCAGGCCGGAACCGAGGCCGCCCATGGTGAACGACGGCCGGATCACGACCGGCAGGCCGAGCTCGGCGACGGTGGCGCGCACGTCCTCCATCGTGTTGCAGACGCGGCTGCGCGGGACCTCGGCGCCGATCGTGCGCACGATGTCCTTGAACTTCTGCCGGTCCTCACCGCGCTGGATGGCGTCGATGTCGGCGCCGATCAGCTCCACACCGTACTTCTCGAGCACGCCGCGCTCGTGCAGCGCGACCGCGCAGTTGAGCGCCGTCTGGCCGCCCAGCGTCGCGAGGATGGCGTCGGGCCGTTCCTGCGCGATGACCTTCTCCACGAAGTCCGGCGTGACCGGCTCGATGTAGGTGGCGTCGGCGAACTCGGGGTCGGTCATGATGGTGGCCGGGTTCGAGTTCACCAGGCTCACGCGCAGGCCCTCGGCCCGCAGCACCCGGCAGGCCTGCGTGCCCGAGTAGTCGAACTCGGCGGCCTGCCCGATCACGATCGGCCCGGAGCCGATCACCAGCACGTGCTGGATGTCCGTCCTCTTCGGCATCAGGCCTTCTTCTCCATCAACTCAACGAACTCGTCGAACAGGGGCGCCGCGTCGTGCGGTCCGGCCGCGGCTTCGGGGTGGTACTGCACCGAGAACGCCGGTACGTCGAAGGCGCGCACGCCCTCGACGGTGTCGTCGTTGGGGCAGTAGTGGCTGATCTGCGCGGCGCCGTAGGGCGACTCGAACCGCTGGCCGGGCTCGCCTTCGAGCGCGAAGCCGTGGTTCTGCGCCGTGATCGCGACACGGCCGGTGGCCACGTCGATCACCGGGATGTTGATGCCGCGGTGGCCGTAGCGCATCTTGTACGTGCCCAGCCCCAGCGCGCGGCCGAGAATCTGGTTGCCGAAGCAGATGCCGAACAGCGGGATCTCGTGCTCCAGCACGGCCTTCGTGAGCGCGGTGGCGTGCGTGGTGGTCGCGGGGTCGCCCGGGCCGTTGGAGAGGAAGACGCCGTCGGCCTCGACCGCGAGCAGCTCCTCGACCGTGGTCGCGGCGGGCAGCACGTGGACCTCGATGCCGCGCTGCGTCATCAGGCGCGGGGTGTTGGACTTGATGCCCAGGTCGAGCGCGGCGACGCGGAAGCGCCGTTCGCCTCGTGCCTCGACGACGTAGGGCTTGTCCGTGGAGACCTCGCCCGCGAGGTCGGCGCCCTTCATCTGCGGGCTCGCCAGGACCTCGGCCACCATCTGCTCGTCGCTGCCCAGCGCGTCGCCGGAGAACACGCCCGCGCGCATCGCGCCCTGCTCGCGCAGGTGGCGGGTGAGCGTGCGCGTGTCGACCTCGGAGATGCCGACGATGCCCTGGCGGGCCAGCTCCTCGTCGAGGCCGCGCTTGCTGCGCCAGTTGGACGGCGTGCGGGCCGGGTCGCGCACCACGTAGCCCGAGACCCAGATGCGGGCCGACTCGTCGTCCTCGTCGTTCCAGCCGGTGTTGCCGATCTGCGGCGCCGTCTGCACCACGATCTGCCGGTGGTAGGACGGGTCGGTCAGGGTCTCCTGGTAGCCGGTCATGCCGGTGCAGAACACCGCCTCGCCGAGCGTCCGCCCGCGCGCGCCGTAGGCCGCGCCGCGGAAGACCCGGCCGTCCTCCAGAACCAGGGCGGCGGGGACGCGAGTGCCGTTCGCGGTGCTCACTGGGCACCTCCCTTGATGTCGTGATCCGAGTTGTCGGGGGAAAGCTGTTCGATCCACTGTGGATAGTCGTCGAGGTCGTCGCCGCGGAAACCGGTGTCGAGATCGGCGTCTCCCAGGCGCCAGGTGATGACGAGCAGCGCGTCGGTGCCCATCACCTTCCCGGCGATCTTCGAGTCGCGGCGGATCCCGGTGACCGCCTCGCGCGGGATCCAGAAGTCAGGCGCGCCGCCGCGTTCCACCGCGATGCCGCCCGGGTGCAGGCGCCAGACCGCACCGGTGCGCAGTCCCGCGCCCCGCGTGACGACCCGGTCCTGCCAGTTGCCGGCGGTGGTGGTGCTGACGTAGAGCCCGGCCGACTCCAGCACGATCTCACCGGGATCCCCGGGAATTCCCGGGAACGGCGGCACCTGCGCGCTCTGCGAGCGCGACTTGCGCCGCCAGCCCACCCACATGCCCCACAGGCACAGGAGGAAGAAGACGACGATCCCCAGCACGAGGAGGAACCGTTCCATCAGCAGATCTTCCCTTCGCGCGCGGTGATCCGCCCGCGCAGCACGGTGGCCGTCACCACGGCGGGCAGCCGCATTCCCTCGTACGGGGTGTTCGCGGAGATGCTCGCGAGCTCAGCCCCGCGCACCGTCCACTCCGCACCGGGGTCGACGAGGGTCAGGTTCGCCGGCTCGCCGACCTCGAGCGGGCGGCCGTGGTCGGGCAGGTTGCCGATCGCGGCGGGCCGCTCGCTCATCACGCGGGCGACGCCGCGCCAGTCGAGCAGGCCCGGCTCCACCATCGCACGGACGACGACCGAGAGCGCGGTCTGCAGGCCCAGCATGCCCGGGCGCGCGGCGCTCCACTCGGTGTCCTTGTCCTGCACGGCGTGGGGCGCGTGGTCGGTGGCAACGCAGTCGATCACGCCCTCGGCCAGCGCGGCGCGCAGCTTCTCGACGTCGCCGCCGGTGCGCAGGGGCGGGTTCACCTTGTTCACCGGGTCGTAGGTGGCCAGGCGTTCGTCGGTGAGCAGCAGGTGGTGCGGCGTGACCTCGGCCGACACCTTGGTGCCCCGGTCCTTCGCCCAGCGCAGGACGTCGACCGTGCCCGAGGTGGACACGTGGCAGACGTGCAGGCGCGCTTTGGCGTGCAACGCGAGCAGGCAGTCGCGCGCGACGATCGACTCCTCGGCCGAAGCCGGCCAGCCCGGGTAACCCAGGCGGGCGGAGTTCTCGCCCTCGTTGGCCTGCGCGCCGACCGTGAGCCGCGGCTCCTCGGCGTGCTGCGCGATCACGGCGTCGAGCGCGGTCGAGTACTCCAGCGCGCGGCGCATCAGCAGCGGGTCGGCCACGCACACGCCGTCGTCGGAGAACACGCGCACGGCGGCGGTGCCCTTGGCCATCGTGCCGAGCTCGGCGAGCTTCTCGCCCTTGAGCCCCACCGTGACGGCGCCGACCGGGTGCACGTCGACCAGGCCGGCCTCCTGCCCGCGGCGCCACACGTGGTCGGTCACGAGCGCGTTGTCGGCCACCGGGTCGGTGTTGGCCATGGCGAACACGGCCGTGTAGCCGCCCAGCGCCGCCGCGGCCGAGCCGGTTTCGATGGTCTCGGTGTCCTCGCGACCGGGCTCGCGCAGGTGGGTGTGCAGGTCGACGAACCCGGGCAGCAGCACCTGGCCCCCGGCTTCGACCACCTCGGCGTCTTCGGGGACCTCGACGGCACCGATGGCCGTGATCACGCCGTCCTGGATCAGGACGTCGACCGGTTCGCCCTCCCCGTACGGGCGGGCGCCCTTGATCACCAAGCTCACGCTGCGGCTCCTGTGTCTTGCGGGACATCCGCACCCGGTCGGCAACCGCGACCGGTAAGGCATCGATTGTCAGTCACGGTTGCCTCCTTCACTGGCCAAGAGGTGGTAGAGGACCGCCATGCGCACGTGGACGCCGTTGCGGACCTGTTCGGTGATGGCCGAGGCCGGGGAGTCGGCGACCGCCGAGGCGATCTCCATCCCGCGCAGCATCGGGCCGGGGTGCAGCACCACGGCGTGGTCCGGCAGCAGCCGCTGGCGCCGCTCGGACAACCCGTAGGAGATCGAGTACTCGCGCGAACTCGGGAAGAACCCGCCGTGCATCCGTTCGGCTTGCACCCTCAGCATCATCACGGCGTCGACGGCCGGCAGCTCGGCGTCGAGGTCGTGCGAGACCGTGACCGGCAGCGTCTCGACCCCGACGGGCAGCAGCGTCGGCGGCGCGACGAGCACCACCTCCGCGCCGAGGGTGCTCAGCAGGTGGATGTTCGACCGGGCGACGCGGCTGTGCAGCACGTCGCCGACGATCGCCACCCGGCGGTCTTTCAGCGAGCCGAGCCGCTCGCGCAGGGTCGCGGCGTCGAGCAGCGCCTGCGTGGGGTGCTCGTGGGTGCCGTCGCCGGCGTTGACCACCGCGGTGCCGGCCGGGGCGAGCCAGCCCGACAGGCGGTGGGCCGCACCCGACGCGGGGTGGCGGATGATCACGCAGTCGGCGCCCGCGGCGGCGAGCGTGAGCGCAGTGTCCCGCAGCGACTCGCCCTTGTTCACCGAGGAGCTCGACGCCGAGACGTTGATCACGTCGGCGCTCATCCACTTCCCGGCGATCTCGAACGACACGCGCGTGCGGGTGGAGTTCTCGTAGAACAGGGTGATCACCGTGCGGCCGCGCAGGGTCGGCAGCTTGCGGACCTCCCGGCCGAGCAGCGTGTGCTTGAGCTCGTCGGCGGTGTCGAGGACGGCCGTGGCGGTGTCGGCGTCCAGACCGTCGGTGGCGAGCAGGTGCTTCACCGGGATTCTCCTTCCGGCGCGCGGAGCAGAACCGCGTCGCGCCCATCCGTTTCGGACAGCAGCACGGACACGCCCTCGGCCCGCGCGGTGGGCACGTTCTTGCCGACGTAGTCGGCGCGGATCGGCAGCTCGCGGTGGCCGCGGTCGACGAGCACGGCCAGCTGCACGGCGCGCGGGCGGCCGTGGTCGCGCAGGGCGTCGAGGGCGGCGCGGATGGTGCGGCCGGAGAACAGCACGTCGTCGACCAGGATCACCACCCGGTCGTCGATGCCGCCGGGCGGCAGCTGCGTCTGCTCGAGCGCGCGCGGCGGACGGCGGCGCAGGTCGTCGCGGTACAGGGTGACGTCGAGGGCCCCCGTCGGGGGAACGACCCCGGAGAACTCGCCGATCTTCCCGGCGAGCCGGTTGGCCAGCGGAGTACCGCGCGTGGGGATGCCCAGCAACACGGGTGGGGCGAGTGGTGCGGATGAGGCATCGCCCGAAGTACCCGCACCGAGTGCGGTCTTCTCGATGACCTGATGGGCCATCCGGGCGATGGTGCGCGCGACATCGCCGGCCGAAAGAAGCTCGCGCTCCCCGACCGGTTCCGCCGCGCCACGCGGACGTGACGACAAGGCGGACCTCCTTCCCCGCCTCTCTGGACGGGTCCTTAAAGGACGTCGACTCCCAGCTCGTGCCGGGAAATCGCACCGACAGTAGCAGGAGCGGTCAATCAGCCTTCCGGGTGGTGTGCCCACGGCCGCGACCAGGTACGGAGACCTTCTGCTTGACCTGGTGACAACTATGCGTAACCATTACTCTGAGTATTCGACTCGAGGAGTCCCCTGACCGGTCACCACGACCGGCGTGGGGGTGAGGAAACGGAGAACCACCAGATGGGCGATTACGCCAAGGCGCTCGGGGCCAAGCTCCGCGGGATCCGCCAGCAACAGGGTCTGTCCCTGCACGGCGTCGAGCAGAAGTCGGGCGGCCGCTGGAAGGCCGTCGTCGTCGGCTCGTACGAGCGTGGCGACCGCGCCGTCACCGTCCAGAAGCTGGCCGAACTGGCCGACTTCTACGGTGTACCGGTGGTCGAACTGCTGCCGGAGGGTCGTGTGCCCTCGGGTGCCGAGCCCGCCACGAAGATCGTGATCAACCTCGAGCGGCTCCAGCAGCTGCCCGCGGAGAAGGTCGGCCCGCTCGCGCGGTACGCGGCCACGATCCAGAGCCAGCGCGGCGACTACAACGGCAAGGTGCTCTCCATCCGCACCGAGGACCTGCGCTCGCTCGCGATCATCTACGACATGACCCCCGGTGAGCTCACCGAACAGCTCATCGATTGGGGCGTCCTGCCGCCCGAGGCCCGTCCGTCCAAAGAAGACTGATGGGCGGCGGTTGCCCGACGCGGTGGGTGTTTTCGGCGGGGCACCGGAAACACCCACCGAGCTTCGGACACCGCCGGACCGGCTGCGGACGGTGATCAACACCACCCCGGCCGTCCCCTCGCACCCGCGTCTGCCGTTCCGGCGCGTGACCCGTTCGGGCTAGCGCTTCCGGGTTGCCGTGACGGTGAACCCGGGTCACCGGGTGACGCCCGAGCGGGCTCGAGCACGGCCCGGCGCCGGCTCTGCCACGCTCGGTGTGACGAAGACCTCTTCCGGACCCCACTCGTGAGGCTTCCTGGGGACACCAGCACAACGCCGAAGGCCGCGGCTCCAGTACGGAGCTCGCGGCCTTCGGCGGTTTTCGGCTGTTTTCGACTCCGAAGTCAGCGGGTCAGAGCACGGCCCGCAGGCGGTCGGCGATCGTCCCGATGCGCCCGAGCACGCCGTTGACGAAGCGCGGCGAGTCGTCGGTCGAGAGCTCCTTCGCCAGGCCCACGGCCTCGTCGATCGCGACGGGGTCGGGCACGTCGGAGGACCAGAGCATCTCGTAGACGCCCACCCGCAGCACCGCCAGGTCGACCGGCGGCATGCGGTCCAGGGTCCAGCCCTGCGAGTGCTCGGCCAGCAGCTCGTCGACCTGCTCGCGGTGGGTCGTGACGCCCTCCACGACGGTGATCGTGTAGTCGGCGACCGGGTCGACCTCGGTGGACCCGACCCGGTCGGCCAGCAGCGTGACCGGGTCGGTGCCGCGTTGCGCAGCTTCGTACAGCATCTCGACGGCACGCCGGCGGGCCTGCCGCCTGCTGATCGCACCGCCGCGGTTCGGGTGCGGCTTCTGTTTGTCCGCCATCAGTTCGAGACGCGGCCGAGGTACCGGCCGTCACGCGTGTCGACCTTGATCTTCTCGCCGGTCGAGACGAACAGCGGGACCTGGATCTCGGCGCCGGTCTCGAGCGTCGCCGGCTTGGTGCCGCCGGTGGAGCGGTCGCCCTGCAGGCCTGGGTCGGTGTGCTGGATGACGATCTCGACCGAGGTCGGGAGCTCGATGTAGAGCGCCTCGTTCTCGTGCACCGCGACCTGGACCTCGGTGTTCTCGAGCATGTAGTTGGCGTTGTCCGACACGACCTCGGCCGGAACCGTGATCTGGTCGTAGGTGTCGCCGTCCATGAACACGAAGTCCTGACCGTCCTTGTACAGGTAGGTCATGTTCCGGCGGTCCACGGTGGCCGTTTCGACCTTCGTGCCGGCGTTGAAGGTCTTGTCGACGACCTTCCCCGTCAGCACGTGCTTGAGCGTGGTGCGCACGAACGCACCGCCCTTGCCCGGCTTGACGTGCTGGAACGCGGTGACGGTCCAGAGCTGGCCCTCGAGGTTGAGGACGAGCCCGTTCTTCAGGTCGTTGGTGGTGGCCACGAGCTTTCGGTCTCCTGTGTCGATCTCTTCGTCCGCGGCCCGTCTCAGACGGCCACGAGGTCCTTGGTGCTCAGGGTGAGGAGTTCGGGCCCGGAGTCCCGCACGACGAGCGTGTCCTCGATGCGCACGCCACCGCGCCCCGCGAGGTAGACGCCGGGCTCGACGGTGACCGCCATACCGGCGGACAGTGTACCGACGCCCGTGGTAGCGAGGCTGGGCGCCTCGTGCACCTCGAGCCCGACGCCGTGGCCGAGGCCGTGCGCGAACTCCTCCGCGCGGCCCGCGGCGGCGATCACCGAGCGGGCCGCGGCGTCCACGTCGGACACGTCGGCGCCCGGGAACACGGCCGCGGTGCCGGCCGCCTGGGCGCGGTGGACCAGGTCGTAGAGGTCGCGCTGCCAGTCGGCGGCCTTGCCGAGCACGAACGTGCGGGTCATATCGGAGTGGTAGCCGTCGACCGTCGCGCCGAAGTCCATCTTCACGAAGTCGCCTTCGCGCAGCTCGGCGCCGGTGGGCTGGTGGTGCGGGATCGCCGAGTTGGGCCCGGCGGCCACGATCGTGGCGAACGACGGCTCCGACGAACCGTGCTCCAGCATGCGGTTCTCCAGGTCGCGTGCCACTTCCAGCTCGGTGCGCCCGGCGCGCAGGCCACCGGACGCCAGCAGGTCGGCGAGCGCGCGGTCGGCCGCCGCGCAGGCCGAGCGCAGGGCCGCGACCTCGATCTCGTCCTTCACCGCGCGCAGCTGCTCGATCAGCCCGGGCGTCCGGACCAGCGTCACCTTGTCGAAGCGCACCTTGAGCGCCTCGTGGTCTTCCACGCTCACGTGCTGGCTCTCGAACCCGGTGCGCCCGTAGGTCGAGTGGGCACGGGCCGCGAAGTCGGCGAGCACGCGGTCGCTGGCGCGGCCCATCACGCGTTCGAGGTCCGGCACCTCGGACGCCGACTGGGTCGTGTAGCGGCCGTCGGTGCAGAACACGGTCTGCGCCTCGCCGCCTGCGTGCACGAGCAGCGCGGCGTTCGACCCGGTGAACCCGGTGAGGTAGCGGATGTTGAGCAGGTCGGTGACCAGCAGCGCGTCGACCCCGGAATCGGTGATCAGGGACCGCAGCGCGCCGCGACGGTGAGCGTGGGTTTCAGGCACCCGGCCAGCTTAGCCACGCGGATCGCGTGGTCCGGGGACGCTCGCGGCGGTCACTGCGCGCAAGCGGCCGGGCACCCGGAGCCGCTGCTCCGGGTGGACCACACGGCGTTCACCCGGTGGCACCTACACTCCGTCCATGCTGGGTGCCTGGTTGACTCGCGGGCTGGTCATGGCCGTCGTCCACGCCGCCGCCATGACGCTGCTCGCCAAGTGGTCCGTGTTCCACCCGACCGACCAGACGGTGATCACGTCCGTCGCCCTCGCCGTGCTGGTGGGCGTCGCGGCGCTGTGGAGCGCGATCGACGGCTGGCGCGGCAAGCCGGACCGCGGCCGGGCCTGGTTCATCGCGTCGCTGGTGGCCGGCGTCGTCTCCGGCATCCTGTACGTGATCGGGCGCGCGGTGTTCGTCGACCAGACCGGCACGTCGGAGCTGGGCGCGGCGCTCACCGGGGGTGCCGCGTTCTCGGCGCTGCTGGTGCTGGTGCCGGCCGGGCTGGGGCTGTTCGTCGGCTCACGCGTGCGGCGGCCGGCGCCGGAGGACGAGGAGCCGGAACCCGAGGACGACGAGGACGACGGTTCGGGCAGCCAGTCGGGTCAGCTGGAGCTGCCGGAGGCCGAGCCGGCCGGCGCGCCGCGGCCGAAGCCGTCGCCCGTCAGCCGCCCAGCGGGAGCCCGGGCGCGTAGGCGTCCCACTGTCGCGGGTCAATCTCCGTCACCGCGGCCCCGTTGAGGTCCACGATCGTGGTGTCGGGCAGGCCGTAGAGCTCGTTGCCGAGCACCACGCCGTACCCGTGGCCGTACGAGTGCACCACGTTCGTGCCGGACTTCAGCGTCGTCTTCACGGGCAACCCGGCGACGGGCGCGAGCGGCCGGTCCACCACTTCGCCGGCCAAAGCGGCGGCGACCGAGCGGCGGTCGACGCGGATGCGCACCCCGCGGCGGAACAGGTCCATGCGGCGGTCCGGTGACGGCATCGCGACACCGTCGAACGTCGTGGTCAGGCGGTCGGGGCTCGAGCAGCCGCCGGCGCCCTGCACGTCGAGCCCGAAGTGCTTCAGGCTCGTCGGCGCGCCCGCGGAACCGATCGTGGTCGCGCGCACGACGTCGAACGAGACGGTGTCGCACGGATCGGTGACCGACGTCGGGGCGTGGCCGTCCGGGCGGCGAATGAGGCCGGGCCCTTCCTTCCACGCGCCGGGGATCACCAGCGGTGTGTAGGGCTGGAGGGTGAAGTCCTTGTCCCAGAAGGTGAGCGTGGTGCCGTCCGCGGTCTCGTGGGCGATCACGAACGCGTCGAGCGCGCCGACCCATTCGAGGTCGGCGCTGAACCCGTCGACCACCGAGCGTTCGCGCGGCGTGGCGGTGCCAGCGACGGGCGCGAAACCCTTGTCCCCCAGCGCTTCCACGCCGCTGCCGAACGCCGGGTCGTGGGAGCGGATCACGAACTGGCCGGCGCCGTTCCAGCCGGCGGCGCGGCCGGTGGTGTCGGTGAACATGAGGTAGTACCAGCCGTCGAGGAACACGACCGAGGGCTGGCCGGCGCCGTAGACGTTGTCGCGGTGCACGTCGTGCGAAGGCCCGAGAATCGGCCGGCCGCCCGCCGCGCGGGTCCAGTGGACGCCGTCGGGGCTCGTCGCGAGGCCGATGGCGTTGCCGAGCGCGTGGTCGCCCGCCGCGCCGGTGTAGTACAGGTAGTAGGTGCCGCCGACGCGCAGCACGGACGGGTCGCACGTGTGCACGCCGTCGAACCCGCCGGGCGAACCGGACAGGACCGCGATCGGCGCGCCGCCACCGGGTCCGGTGAAGGGACCGTCGGCCGAGGGCGCCTCGGCGTACAGGATGTCGTCGCCGGGCGGGGCCGCGCTGCCGTACTGGCTGCACCACCACAGGCGGGTTTTGCCGTTTTCGACCATCGCCGTGGGGCCGTAGTTGTAGACCGCGTCGGCGGCTCCGGCGGCGACCACTCCGTTGCTCTGGCGGGCTTTCGCGGTCTCCAGGGGGACGTTCGCCACGCGCGGGGGTTTCGCCGGAGCCGGCTTGCCGCCCGCGATGCCGCCGTGGTCGGGTCCGTCGGCCTGGGTCTGCGCGTAGCTGTCGCTGCAGCCCGCCACCACGACCCCCGACAACGCCAGGGCGAACAGGGCTCGCGCGGGTCGCCGAACCCCGCCACGAAACGGGTGCATGATGGTCGAGTCTAACCAGTCCTAACCCGGTTGGGTGAACACGTCCCCGTCTCGCGGGTGTTCGAGGGCAACAAGCTCGACCTCGAAGCCGTCGTCGTTCTCGAGGTAGGCCGCGTAGTGCGGTTTCCCGCCCGCGTAGGGAAAACGGTCCGCGAACAAGGGCCGCCAGCCGGGCCCGCCGGCCGCGGGCTCGTCGACCTCGGCGCGGGTGGCGACGTGCAGGGCGAGGTGGTTGAGGCCGGGGCGAAGGCGTTCGTGCGGTCCGGCGGCCATCGCGGGTGAGGCCTCCACCACGAGGTACGTGGGGCCGAGGCGCCAGCTGACGCCGTCGGGCCAGCGCTGGAACTCGCGCCACCCCAGCCGGCCCAGCAGCCAACCCCAGCTGCGTTCGGCGCGCGCGAGGTCGGGGACCCAGAGCTCGAGGTGGTGCGGCCGGCCGTGCGCGGTGGGCAGCGAGACGAGCACGCGGTGCACGTCGCCGTAGTGCACGCCGGAGCCGACGTCGAGGAAGCCGAGCCGGCGGGTGATCGCGAGACTGGCCGCGTTGTCCTCGTGGACGAGCGCCCACACGGCGGGCAGGCCCAGCGTGGCGAGGCCATGCTCCACGAGCGCGCGGGCGGCTTCGGTGGCGAAGCCCTTCCCCGCGTGCTTCGCGGCGACGAAGTACCCCAGCTCGGCAACGTCGCCGGGCAGCTCGGACGACGGGCGCAGATGGGCAACGCCGATGACTTCGCCCTCGTGCTCGACCACCCAATGGCCCTGGCCTTCGGGCCCGTCGTAGGCGAGGCGGCGGGCCACCATGGCGCGGGCCTGGTCGGGGTCGGAGAAGTCGGCGGCGAAGAACCGGCTTATCTCCGGGTCGGTGAACACCGCGACCACGGCGTCGGTGTCGGCCTCGGTCAGAGCCCTCAGCCGGAGCCGGCCGGTGGTGAGCTCCTGAGTCACTTCGCGTTCGCTGCCACCCAGCGCAGCGCGAGGCCGTAGCCGTCGACGCCGAGCCCCACGATCACGCCGGTGGCGACGTCGGAGAGCACGCTGTGGTGGCGGAACTGCTCGCGCTTGTGGACGTTGCTGATGTGCAGCTCGATCAGCGGCGCGGACAGCTGTGCGGCGGCGTCGCGCACGGCGATCGAGTAGTGCGTCCAAGCGCCGGCGTTGAGCACGACCGGGTGACCGCCGTCGGCGGCCTCGTGGAGCCAGCCGACGAGCTCGCCCTCGTGGTCGGTCTGGCGCACCTCGACGTCGAGGCCGAGCTCGGTGCCCGTCTTCACGCAGAGGGCGGCGAGGTCGTCGTGGGTCGTCGAGCCGTAGACGGCGGGCTCGCGCTTGCCGAGGCGGCCGAGGTTGGGGCCGTTGAAGACGAAGACCTTCACAGCAGAACGCTCCCGCCGCTCTTGGGGGCGTCGGCCGCGACCGCGGAGTACGCGGCGGCCAGCAGCGCCGGGTCCGGGCCTTCGAGGCGGCCGGGCTTGGCGAGCGCGTCGAGGACCACGAACCGGAGCACGCCGGAACGGGTCTTCTTGTCGCCCTTCATGCCTTCCATGAGCTGGCCCAGCGCGTCGGCGTCGTAGGTGGTCGGCAGCCCGATCAGCTTCAGCACCGACGCGTGGCGCGCCGCGGTCTCGTCGTCGAGGCGCCCGGCGAGGCGGGCGAGCTCGGCGGCGAACACCAGGCCCACGCTCACGGCCGCGCCGTGGCGCCAGCGGTAGCGCTCGCGGCGCTCGATGGCGTGGCCGAGGGTGTGGCCGTAGTTGAGGATCTCGCGCAGGTCGGACTCGCGCAGGTCGGCGGCGACGACGTCGGCCTTGACCTGGATCGAGCGGCGGACCAGTTCGGCCAGCACGTCTCCGGTCGGGTCGAGGGCGGCTTCGGGATCCTGTTCGATCGACTCCAGGATGCGCGGGTCGGCGATGAAGCCGGTCTTCACGACCTCGGCCATGCCGGCCACGAGTTCGTTGCGGGGCAAGGTTTCCAGCGTCGCGAGGTCGACCAGCACGGCACTCGGCTCGTGGAACACGCCCACGAGGTTCTTGCCGGCCTCGGTGTTGATGCCCGTCTTGCCGCCGACGGCCGCGTCGACCATGCCGAGCAGCGTCGTCGGCACGTTGACCAGGCGCACGCCGCGCATCCAGGTGGCGGCGACGAAGCCGGCCAGGTCCGTCACGGCGCCGCCGCCGAGACCCACGACCACGCCGCGGCGGTCGAGCCCGATCCGGCCGAGGACCTCCCAGCAGAAGCTCGCGACGGAGAAGGCCTTGCCGTCCTCGGCGTCCGGGATCTCCACGCGATGCGCGTCGAGGCCCGCTTCGGCGAGCTCCTCGCGCACGGCCTCGGCCGTGGCGGTGAGCGTGGGCGGGTGGATCAGCGCGATCTTCGACGCGTCGGCGAGCTGCGCGGTGAGCTCGGCGAGCAGGCCGCGGCCCACGAGCACGTCGTACGGGTGCGCGGTCGCGACGCGGATCCGGACGGGTTGGGACACGGGTTTTCCTCACTACTCCTGGAGTTGTGGCACTCCGGGTCTGTGTTGCTCAGCGTCCTACTGCTTGGGGACTTCGGCCGGTTCGATCGCGGCGACCGCGGCGGCCACCACCTCGGCGGGCGTCCGCTGGTCGGTCTCGATCTCGACGGTCGCCACCTCCCGGTACACCGGCAGGCGCGCGTCGAGCAGGGACTTGAACGTGGCGCGCGGGTTCACGCCCGCGAGCAGCGGACGCGCGCTCGACAGGCCGGTGCGCTGCACACCGGCGGCGAGGCCGACGTTCAGGAACACCACCGTGTGCTTCGCCAGCAGCGCCCGCGTCTCCGGGCTCAGCGGAGCACCGCCGCCGAGGGAGAGGACGCCGTCGTGCTCGTCGAGGGCGGTGGCGACGGCCTGCGCTTCGAGCGCGCGGAACGCCGGCTCGCCGTCCTCGGCGAAGATGTCGGAGATCGCGCGGCCGGCACGCTCGACGATGTCGTCGTCGGTGTCGCGGAACGCCACGCCGAGCGTCTCGGCGAGCAGCGGGCCCACCGTGCTCTTGCCGGAGCCCGGCGGTCCCACGACCACGGCGCGGGGGCTCACCAGCGCTCCTCGAGCGCCTTCAGGTAGCCCTCGGCGTTGCGCTTGCTCTCGGCCAGCGAGTCGCCGCCGAACTTCTCCAGCGCGGCGTCGGCCAGCACCAGCGCCACCACGGACTCGAGCACGACGCCCGCCCGCGGGACGGCGCACACGTCCGAGCGCTGGTGGATCGCGACGGCCGGCTCCCCCGTGCGCACGTCCACCGTGGACAGCGCCTTCGGGACGGTCGAGATCGGCTTCATCGCCACGCGCACGCGCAGGGGCTCGCCGTTGGTGATGCCGCCTTCGAGGCCGCCCGCGCGGTTGGAGCGGCGCGTGACGCCGACCGGGCCGGTGCCGCGGTCGATCTCGTCGTGGGCCTGGCTGCCCCAGCGCCGCGCGGTGGTGAAGCCGTCGCCGACCTCCACGCCCTTCATGGCCTGCACGCCCATGAGCGCGCCCGCGAGGCGCGCGTCGAGGCGGCGGTCCCAGTGCACGTGGGAGCCGAGGCCCGGCGGCAGCCCGTAGGCGAGCACCTCGATCACGCCGCCGACGGTGTCGCCCGCCTTCCGCACGGCGTCGACCTCGGCGACCATCGCCTCGGTGCCCTCGGCCGAGAACGCCCGCACGGGGCTCTCGTCGATCGCGGCCAGGTCACCCGGCTGCGGCAGCGGCCCCTCGGGCGCGTCGGCACCGCCGATCGACACGACGTGGCTCAGCACCTCCACGCCCAGCAGCTGGCGCAGGAAGTTGCGCGCCACCGTGCCCAGCGCCGTGCGCGACGCCGTCTCGCGGGCGCTCGCGCGCTCCAGCACGGGACGGGCCTCGTCGAAGCCGTACTTCTGCATGCCGGGCAGATCGGCGTGGCCGGGGCGCGGCCGCGTGAGCGGCTCGTTGCGCGCCAGGCCGGCGAGCACCTCGGGGTCCACGGGGTCGGCCGCCATGACCTGCTCCCACTTGGGCCACTCGGCGTTCTCGATCTGCACCGCGATGGGGCCGCCCTGCGAGATCCCGTGGCGGACGCCGCCCAGGAACTGCACGTGGTCGGTCTCGAACCCCATGCGCGGGCTGCGACCGAACCCGAGGCGGCGCCGCGCGAGCTGCGCGGTGAGGTCTCCGGTGGTCACCTCCACACCAGCGGGCAGGCCCTCGAGCACAGCGGCGAGGGCGGGTCCGTGCGATTCTCCTGCGGTGATCCAGCGCAACACCCGGCAATCCTGTCACGGCTCGCGGGGCGCCTGACCAGCAGCCCCTCAGCTCGGCACCACCCCCGAACCCACCCCGGGGAACACAGCGCACGTCCAGGCCGCGACCACCAACGCCGGCCCGTGGGGCACACCACACCGAATCGCCCGTCGGGCGTAAGGCCCGTCCCTGGCTTGTGGTGGGTATGTCTCGTTGGTGGCCGATGCCGGATGCCCGCCCGGCGCGTCGTTCGGTGAGGTAGCCGATGCGGGACGCCTACCTGCGCGGGATATGCCCTTCGGCGAGGCGGCCGACGCCGGCAGCCGGCTCGGCGGTCCGATACGGCGCACCCGCTCGGCGATGGCCGGCACCTGCGCTCCCCCAGCCACGACGGCACTCAGGCCGGCCGCCGCCACCGCCGCGACCGCCACTGACGCCCAGCCCAGCGCACCCAGCACCGCGCCGAGCACGCCGGCGAGCTTCACGTCTCCCGCCCCGAGCTGCGCCGGCCCGACCCGGTGGACGGCGAGGTGGACACCACCGAACACGAGCACGCCCTCCGCCGCGCTCACGAGCAGCGTCGCCCCGCCCCCGCTCATGGCGGCGACGGTCAGTGCGGTCGCCATTACGGGATACGCCGCCAACGTCAACACATCCGGCAACCTCCGATGCCGGACATCCGCCAGGCACAACGGCACCCCGACCACCGTGAGCACCCACGGCACCGGCCACCACCACTGGGCCCAGCGCCCCTCCCGCCACCGCCACACGACGACGAGCAGCGCAGCCACCACCACGACGACAGCCACGACCGGCGACACCGGCGCACCCGCCCGTCTCAGCAACCACACCAGGAGGGGCACCACCGCCCCACCCACAACGACCATTCCCCAGGACATGCACCCACGTTCGCAGCGCCCGCCCGCCACGCCAAGCCGCGCCTGTCGCGAGTGGACCGCTCGCGCCGAAAACCCGCTCGATTCACTCGACCGGGGAACCCGAACCGGCCGGCAGACAGCGAACGAGCCCGCCAGGCCCTCGGCCGCGCGGTAACAACCCGAGCCGGTCAGCAGCTACGCGCCAACAACTCGAGCCGGCCACTCACGGCATCCGAAGGTCGCCCCAAGCGCCCCAACCGCCGCCGGCGCGGACCACCTGAGCCGCTTGACACCACGCCTGGCCGGCGCCCGCGCGGCCACAACCCGCACAGATCGCCGATGCCAGGAATCGCCACCGCGAGCCTCCGCCGCCACCGCGACCGGCGGGCGACCCTGCCGCCCGAGATCGCCGCGGGCCAGATCGGCGGTAACCCGAGCCGAGCGAAGCTGCACCACGAATCGAGCCGCCCCGGCCCTCGGCCGCGGTAGCAACCCGAGCCGGCCAGCAACTATGCGCCAACAACTCGAGCCAGCCACTCACCGCATCCGGAGGTCGCGCCAAGCGCCCCGATGCGGCGTTCGGTGCGCTGGGCGCACCCCATGCGGCGTTCGGTGCGTGGAACGCAGCCAACGCCACATTCGGGGTGGGTCGAAGCGAGTCCGCGAGTCAGCGAGTCATGGATAAACCAGGCGCATCAACGGTTTCCCCGTCCGTACGCTCCGGATCTCCAGAGACGCGATGTCCTGGGACTTCATCGGCGTGCCCACCACAACCTTGGCCGTGTTCTCCGGCAGGGCCTTCCAGGTGGCGAGTTCGGCCTCGGTGCCGTCGCGGCCGAGGGCGACGAGCGAGTAGTCCCCGCCCTTGCCGCCGCGGTAACTGCAGGACATTTCGACCTCGGTGCCCCACGACTGGGGGTCGATGCGGGCCGCGGCCTGGATCGGGTATTCGCCGAGGGCCGACATGGCGAGCGAGGGCGGTGGTGCGGCGACAGCGGGCGCGGCGGGCCGCGGGGACACGTCCGGCAGCGAAACAGACACCGCCAGAGCCACCCCGGCCGCGACGGCCAGCGCGGCCACTCCCCCGGTCACCCCGTTCCGGATCCGCCGGCGGCGCCGAACCTTCCGCATCAGCACCGGCAGCAAGTCCGGCATCGCCTGAGAGCCCGGCGCGAGCGAGCGCGGCACCGAAGGCACAGCGGGCAGGTCCGGCATCGACGGCACAGCCGGCAGATCGGGTTCCGAAACCGAATCCGAACCCGGCGTCGAGGACGTCGCCGGCAGGTCGGGCACCGACCGCGAGCCCGATCCCGGCACACCCGGCACAACCGAGCCCGGCACATCGGGCGCATCCGAGCCCAGCACCGGCACATCCAGCGCGTCCGATCCCGGCACATCGGGCACAACCGAGCCCAGCACCGGCACATCGGGCGCATCCGAGTCCGGCCCTCGCGAACCCGCCAGATCCGGTCCTGGCGCGGACCGCGAATCCGAACCCGGCGTCGAAGACGTCGCCCGCAGGTCGGGCACCGACCGCGAGCCCGATCCCGGCACACCCGGCACATCCGAGCCCGGCCCGCCCGCCACAACCGAGCCCAGCACCGGCACATCGGGCGCAACCGAGCCCGGCCCTCGCGAACCCGCCACATCCGGTCCCGGCGCCGACCGCGAATCCGGCTCCGGCAGAACCGGCTCCGACACCGACCGCGAAACCGGCTTCGAAACCGGCTTCGAACCCGGCACGATCACCAGATCGGGCACCGGCCCCGGATCCCACGGCGTCCCCGTGCCGCCGCCGTCACGTTCGCCGGGCCCGAAGGCTCCCCCCGGCGAACCACTCCTGGTCTGCGCGAGCAAACCCGGGAGCCCGGCCAGCTCGCGGACCGCGGCGGCGCACCGGTCGCACTCCTGGAGGTGCTCCTCGAACGCCTGCCGGTCCTCCGGTGACAGCGCACCGAGCACGTACGCGGCGTCGTAGGTCGCGAACTCGTCGGCGGTCACTGCGTCACCCCCCGCTCTTCCAAAGCCAGGCGAAGCGCCCGTAGCGCGTAGTGCGTGCGGGACTTCACCGTCCCCTCGGCAATTCCCAGGCGGTGGGCAGCGTCGGCCACCGAGTACCCCTGGAAGTAGCACAGTTCGAGCACCTCGCGGTGGCGCACCGAGAGCTCGCCGAGCGCGTCGGCCACCAGCCACCCCTGCACGGCCCGCTCGGTGCCGTCGGCCACCGCGCGCTCGGGCGGAGCGTCGGTGACGACCTCCGAGCGCGAGGTCGCCGACCGCCACCCGTCGATGGCGATCCGGCGCGCGACCGTGAACAGCCACGCGCGGGCCGAACCCTGTGATTGGTCCAGCACGTCGGTGTGCCGCCACGCCCTCAGCAGCGTCTCCTGCACCACGTCCTCCGCGTGGTTGCGGTTGCCGCCCGTCAGGTGCAGGGCGTAGGACCAGAGCGCGGCCGCGTGTTCCTCGTGCAGCGTGCGCATCAGCTGGTCCTCGACGTCGCTCCTCCCCACGGCAAGCCCCGGTCAGCGTCCGGCCGGCACCGCGTGCCCGCCGGAAGACTGCCTGGCGCGCACCTCCTGCACCAGCAGCACCAGGCCGCAGATCACGCACAACGCCTCGGTGACCACGCCCCAGTACTCGAACTGGCTGTTGAACTGGTCGTGCATGCCGTAGAAGCCGACGGTCACCGACAGCAGGTACGCGAGCAGCGTCACGCCGCCGAAGCCGAGCGTGAAGAACGGCGGCACCCAGTGGTGCCAGAACAGCAGCGCGACGGCGATCACGATCCCGGCGATCCCGTTCACCAGGAACAGCGGACCGACCACGGCGATGTCCGAGTAGCCGCTGCCGAAGTACAGGTAGAAGTGGACCGCGGCGGACCCGACCAGCCCGATCGCGCCCAACCCTCGCATCCAGTTGGCCAGCATGATGTTCTCCTTCACCCCGTCTGAATCCCTCTCCCCCATTACACGGAGACACGGGCGATCCGGTTCACCGGACAACGCTTTGCGGTGAACGGGTGAACCAGCCGGGCGATCATCTCGTTAGTAGGGGCATGACTGCCGAACTGCACACCCGCCGCTCCGTTCTCACCACCGGGGCCGCCGTCGCCGGCGTCGCCGTGGGCACCGTCGCCCTCGCGGCCTGTGGCGCCGGCTCGGATTCGGGCTCCTCGGGCGGCGACGCCCCCAAGCCCGGCGGGAAGGTGATCGCGCTGTCCGACGTGCCCGTCGGCCAGGCGAAGTCCGCCAAGACCCCCGACGGCCAGGACGTGATCGTGGCCCAGCCGACCGCCGGAACCGTGAACTGCTTCAGCGCCATCTGCACCCACCAGGGCTGCACCGTGAACCCGCCGCAGGGCGCCGAGATCCACTGCCCGTGCCACGGGTCGGTGTACGACTCGCTCACGGGCGCGGTGAAGAACGGCCCGGCCGAGAAGCCGCTGCCGAAGATCAACGTGAAGGTCGACAACGGAGAGGTCGTCACCGCCTGACGACGTAAACCACCCAACGCACGCGAAGGGCCCCCTGTGGACGATCACCGTCCACAAGGGGCCCTTCGACGTGGAAAGCCTCAGCCGCTCCAGCTGAACAGCGGGTCGCCCGCCGCGACCGTGCGCCCGGGCTCGAGGCCCGCGAGCACGTCGGCCTGGGCGTCGAGCCCGACCACAGGCACGATCGGCGAGTACCCGGCGGCCGCCACGGCCTCGGGGTCCCAGCCGATCACCGGCTGGCCGGCGCGCACCGACTCGCCCTTGACCACGTGGAGGGTGAAGCCCTCGCCCTTCTCCTTCACCGTGTCGATACCGAGGTGCACCAGCACGGCGCGCCCGTCCTCGGTCGCCACCACGAAGGCGTGCGGGTGCAGGGTCACGACGGTGCCGTCCACCGGCGCGACGGCGTCGGCACGCCCGCCGCTCGGCTTCACGGCGATGCCGGGGCCGACCATCGCCTCGGCGAACACCGGGTCGGGCACCTCGGTGATCGCGACGACCTCGCCCGCGACGGGGCTCAGGATCTCGAGGCTCACATCAGGTCCTCGATGTCGCTGGCGATCGTGTCCGCCTCGGGGCCGACGATCACCTGCACCGCGGAGCCCATCTTCACCACGCCCATCGCGCCGGCCGCCTTGAGCGCCGCCTCGTCGACGAGGCTGGTGTCCTCCAGTTCGCAGCGAAGGCGCGTGATGCAGCCTTCGATCTCGACGACGTTGTCCACGCCGCCGAGCGCCGCGAGAATCTTCTCAGGCCTGTCATCCGCCATCGCGGCCTCCTCGTTTCCCGTTGGTTCCCCACGTGAGCCAGTGCGCTCCACCACTACTACGCCGTTCGTCGGCATGCACGTCGCCGCAGGCCACGAACGCATAACGGTGGTTGACACCCGCTCGCGAGGCGGAGCATCCTGCCCCATCGGAATCATTGGTCTAGACCGGAACGTACCAATCTTCCGGCGAAGACGCGAGCACCGGTCGCCCGGTGCGACGACACGAGGAGGGTGACACCGATGAGCGCTGCCGCGCACGTCCCGCCGCCCGACGGCGTCGACCGGGTGGAGCGGGTGATCAACGGGCCCACGCCCAAGCACGCCCAGCTGCGCGAGATCCTGCGCCGGTCCGTGGAGCGCGAGCTCCCGCCCGGTTCGCCGATCCCGTCGGAGCGGGAGCTCGCCCAGCGCTACGGTGTCTCGCGCCTCACGGTCCGCTCGGCGATCGGCAAGCTCGTCGAAGAGGGCCTGCTGGCCCGGGTGCGCGGCAAGGGCACGTTCACCGCCGCGCGCCGCATGGAGTTGCAGCTCTACCTGATGTCCTTCACCGACGACATGCGCCGGCGCGGGCTCACCCCCACCACGGAGGTGGTGTCCACGTCGCTCGAGGTCCCGCCGGTGACCTCGGCGCACGCACTCGGCCTCACCGAGGGTGTGGCGGCCCACCGGCTGGTGCGGCTGCGGCGCGCGGACGGCGTGCCGCTGGCCGTGGAACGCGGCTGGTACCACGCGGGCCGCACGCCCGGACTGCTCGACCTCGACCTCACCCGTTCCCTGTACGCCCAGCTGGCCGAGGCCTACGACCTGCGGCCGGACCAGGCGTACCAGACGGTGTGGGCCGAGTCCGCGGATCGCGAGACGGCGCGCCTGCTCGGCATGCGCACCGGCACTCCGCTCCTCGTCTTCCGCCGGGTCTCCAGCGCAGGCGGAGAGCCGGTGGAGGACATGACGTCCTGGTACCGGGGAGACCACTACCAGGTGACCATGCAGTTGGACCGGAACACCCCGGATTCCGGCCACCAACCCCACTACGGAGGTACCCGACGATGAGCGCCACCACCACAGAGGGGGCGAAGGGCAAGAAGAGCGGCGGCGGGCTCGCCGGGCTGCAGCGCTTCGGCCGCAGCCTGATGCTGCCCATCGCCGTCTTGCCCGCTGCCGGTCTTCTCAACCGGCTGGGCCAGGACGACGTGTTCGGCAAGACCGGCCTCGGCTGGGACAAGGTCGCGGCTGTGATCGGTGCCGCGGGCGGTGGCCTGTTCGACTGGCTGCCCCTGCTGTTCGCCATCGGTATCGCGGTCGGCTTCGCGCGCAAGGGCGACGGTTCGACCGCCGTCGCCGCGGTGGTCGGCTGGGTCGTGTTCAACAAGGTCATCCAGGCCATCGCCCCGATCAGCAGCCAGGAGGGCTACAAGCCCGGCTGGGAGGGCGCGCCGATCCACTGGCCCTACAGCGTGCTGACCGGTGTGATCAGCGGTATCGTCGCCGCCCTGCTGTGGCAGCGCTACTACCGGATCAAGCTGCCGAGCTGGCTCGCCTTCTTCGGCGGCCGCCGGTTCGTGCCGATCATCACCGCGTTCTCGATGATCATCCTCGGCGTGATCTTCGGCCTGCTCTTCAAGTACGTCGACCACGGCATCAACTCCATCGGCCAGGCCGTCGTCGGCTCGCCGGTGATCGGTGGCGGCATCTACGGCGTGCTCAACCGCCTGCTCATCCCGATCGGTCTGCACCAGCTGCTCAACGTGCCGGTGTGGTTCATCTTCGGCGGCGGCGACCTCAACAACTTCTTCGGCCACGTGCAGGGTTCCGGCACGTTCATGACCGGCTTCTTCCCGATCTTCATGTTCGCCCTGCCCGCCGCGGCGCTGGCGATCTGGCAGACCGCGAAGCCGGGCCAGAAGAAGATCGTGGGCTCGATCATGATCTCGGCGGCGCTGACCTCGTTCATCACGGGTGTCACGGAGCCGATCGAGTTCGCGTTCATGTTCGTCGCGTGGCCGCTCTACATCTTCCACGCGATCATGACCGGTGTCTCGCTGGCCGTGTGCAACGCGCTGGGCATCCACCTCGGCTTCTCGTTCTCGGGCGGTGCGATCGACTTCGCCCTGAACTCGTCGCTGGACACCGCGCACAAGGCGTGGCTGCTGATCCCGATCGGCCTGGTCTTCGCCGTCATCTACTACGTGGTGTTCCGGTTCGTGATCACGAAGTGGAACATGCGCACCCCGGGCCGTGAGGACGACACGATCGAGGCCGACCTCGACCGCACGGCCGCGAAGTAAGCTCACCAGCAGAAACCGAGAGAGGATGACCATGCCGGAGAAACGAGTCACCGTGGCCAGCAAGGTGGGCCTGCACGCCAGGCCGGCCGCGCTGGTCGCCAAGGCGGCCGCGGCGCAATCCGTCGCGGTGACCATCGCCAAGGCCGGCGGCGACCCGGTGGCCGCCGGCAGCGTGCTCAACCTGATGACGCTCGCCGCCGGGTTCGGCGACGAGGTGGTCATCAGCGCCGAGGGCGAGGGCGCCGTCGCCGCGATCGACGCGGTGGCGGAGCTCGTCGCCACGGATCTCGACGCTCAGTAGGTACCGCTCCAGGGGCAGCCGCGAGGGGCCGTCCGTCGCCGGGAAACCGGCGCCGGGTGGCCCCTTCGCGCGTTTCCATGGTGCTTGCCGATCCGACCAAAAGGAGGCGGACACCCAACCGGAAGTCACCGCGCCTGCCAACGGTTTCCGCCGTGACTGTGGTCGGATCGGCAACAAGCAGCACAGTAAGCTGGCGGCATGGACAGCTTGCGCCTCATCGACAAGTGGCCGGTGGACAACGCCGCGGCCGGGGTGGTTTCCGCCGACGGCGCGGTGCGCGACCGCCGCGGCGATTCCGCCCGCGTGTTCCGGCTGGCGTCGGTGACCAAGCTGCTCACCGCGTACACGGCGCACATCGCGCTCGAGGAGGGCGTCGTCGAGCTGGACACGCCCGCCGGCCCCGAGGGCTCGACCGTGCGGCACCTGCTCGCCCACACCTCCGGCCTCGCCTTCGACGCGCACAAGGAGATGGCCCCGCCTGGCACCCGGCGCCTGTACTCCAACGCCGGCTTCGAGGTCCTGGCCGAAACCCTCACCGAACACTCCGGCATCGCCTTCGCCGACTACCAGCGCGAAGCCCTGCTCGACCCGCTCGGCATGACCGCCACGGCACTGGACGGCTCCCCCGCCTCCGGCGCCGCGTCCACTGTGGACGACCTACTGCGCTTCGCCGCCGAGCTGCAGTCCCCGAAGCTGCTCGCGCCCTCCACCCTCGCCGCCGCCACGGACGTCGCGTTTCCGGGGTTGAACGGCGTCCTCCCCGGCTTCGGCTACCAGAAACCCAACGACTGGGGTCTCGGCTTCGAGCTGCGCGACCACAAGTCCCCGCACTGGACCGGCTCGGCGAGCTCCCCGCGCACCTTCGGCCACTTCGGCCAGTCCGGCACCTTCCTCTGGGTGGACCCTGAAGCGGGCCACGCCTGCGTCGCCCTGGCGGACCGCTCGTTCGGCCCGTGGGCGGCCGAGGTGTGGCCCCCGTTTACGGATGCGGTACTGGCGGAGCTGCGCGGCTGAGCCGGTTTTCCGGGGTGCTCCGCGTCACTCCATGACGCGAATCGGCTCCCCAGCCTGAAAAGCCGCAATATCCTCCACCGCATCCCGGTAGAAGATCTCGTAGGTTTCGCGGCTGACGTAGCCGACGTGGGGCGTGAGGATCACGTTGTCGAGGCCGCGGATCGGATGGTCGGCGGGCAGGGGTTCCACGTCGTACACGTCGAGCGCCGCGGCCGCGATCTTCTTGTCCCGCAAGGCGGCCAGCAGCGCGGCCTCGTCGACGATCGGGCCGCGTGAGGTGTTCACCAGCAGCGCGGACGGCTTCATGCGGGCGAGTTCGGGGGCGCCGACCAGGCCGCGGCTGCGGTCGGACAGCACCACGTGCACCGACAACACATCACTACGCTCGAACAGCTCTTCCTTGCCGACAGCCGTCACCCCGTGTTCCGCGGCCTTCTCGGGCGTCAGATTCGGGCTCCACGCGATCGTCTCCATCCCGAACGCCTGCCCGATCTTCGCCGAAGCACTCCCCAGGCGCCCCAGCCCGAGCAGGCCCAGCGTCTTCCCGCTCAACACGGTCCCGACCCCGACCTGCCACCCGCCTTCCCGCATCGACCGCACATCCGCCGGCAGGTTCCGCGCCGCGGCCAGGATCAACGCCCACGTGTGCTCCAGCGTCGGCGGGCCGAGGTACCCCGTCGCCGACACGACGACCCCGTTGCGCTTCGCCGCGGCGACATCGATCGCCGCGTTGCGACGGCCGGTGCTCACCAAAAGGCGCAAATCCGGCAGTCGATCGAGCACCTCCACCGGAAACCGCGTGCGCTCACGCATCGCCACGGCGACGTCGAAACCGGCCAGCTTCCGGACGACGTCGTCGGGGCCGGTGAAGGCGTCGGTGAAGACCTCGATGTGGGCGCCGAGGGAGTCCCAGTCGGCGTAGCTGAGCGCGACGTTCTGGTAGTCGTCGAGGATCGCGATCTTCATGCGCCCCACCGTAGTCCGCTCACGCGCGCAGAACAGCGTCCACCCGCAAGCCGGCGCCGGACCAGCGGATCCCGGCCAGGTCCTGGACCACGGGCGCGGCGGGCGAGTCCAGCGCGCCGCGGCCCACGCCCACGACGGCGGCGGGGCCGGCCGCCACCGCCGCGGCGAGGCCGTTGCCGCTGTCCTCGAAGACCGCGCACTCCCCGATCGGCACGCCGACCCGCCGCGCGCCGAGCAGATCGCCCTCGGGGTCCGGTTTGCCCCGCGACACGTCGGCGGCGGTCACGACCACGGGCGCGAGCGGCAGGCCCGCGGCGGCGAGCCGGGCTTCGAGCAACGGCCGCGACGCCGACGTGACCACGGCCCAGTTCCCCGCCAGGCTCGCGAGCAGCTCGGCCGCGCCGGGGATCGCGACGGTGGTGCCGGCATCGCCGATCTCCAGCTCGTCGATCCAGCGTAGGCCTTCGCCGGCTTGGGCTTCGGGCAGGTACATCCGCACCGTCTCCGTGGACCGGCGGCCGTGCACCCCCTCGAGCACGGCCGCCGGGTCCAGCCCGTGCTCTCGCGCCCACCGCGTCCACGACCGCTCGCCCGAAGCTGTGGAGTCCACCAGCACCCCGTCGACGTCGAACAGTACCGCACGGCTTTCCAGGATCATGCTTCTCCTGCCACACAACGGAAGTACAGGAACCGGGGCTTCGTCCGCAGCCCCTTCGCGATCCGCGGGTCGGCCTCGTCGGCCTCGGCCACGGGCATCGGTTCCACCAGCCCGTCGACGGTGAACCCCGCGGCGCGCACCGCGGCGAACGTCCAGCTGAGCGGCCGGCGGTAGAACTGCACCGCTTGATGGTTGGATCCGAGCACGAACTCGTCGTCAAGCAGCTCGGTTTCGAAGTAGTTCTCGCGCTCGAACCAGTGCCAGTCCTCGCCGGGGTGGTGCACGGAGAACACGAGCTGTCCGCCCGGGCGCAACACGCGGTGGAATTCGCACAACGTCGGTCCGAAATCCTCCAGGTAGTGGAGGACAAGGGACCCGGTGACGACGTCGATCGAACCGTCCTCAAGGGACAGTGTCTTCGCGATGTCCGCGACCTCGAACTTCGCCAGGTCACCGAACTCCTTGCGCGCCAAGGAGCTCAGGCCTTCGCTCACGTCGACACCCAGCACGTCGGCACCGCGGCCGGCGAGCAACGCGCTCAGGTGACCCGCCGCGCACCCGACGTCGAGCACCCGTTTGCCGGCCACGTCACCGGCCAGCTCCACGATCGCCGGGCGGTCGTACAGCGCATTCGTGACGCTGTTCGCCGCGTGCTCGGCGTAGGCCAGGCTGAACCCGTCGTACTGCGCCGTTTCGAGTCGCGCGGCGCGAGCGCGGCCGACGATCTCGTCGATGACCTCGCTCTTGGCGTCCGCGTAGTGCTGGATGTAGGTCCAGGTTTTCGCAGCCAGTGTGCGTTTCTTCGCAAGGTATGTCGCCAGCTCTTCAGGATGTGTGCGCATCCGATCACGGAAGAGCAGGTATCGCTCGGTCTGGCCGTTGCCCGGGGAATGGACGTGGAGGTTGACCTTCGGGTCGGTCCCGGTGAAGTAGCGGTGCTTCTCCCAGTCCGGCTCGCGGATCACGAGCCGGTAGCCGGCGGCTTCGAGCGCCGGCACGTAGGCGTCCTCGTCGCCGGAGTCCGGGACTTCCAGCAGGATGTCGATGATCGGCTTGGCGGCGAGGCCGGGAACCGAAGTGGACCCGACGTGTTCGAGCAGCACCACCTTCTCCCCCAGCGCTGTGCGGATTCGCTCAGCTTCGCGTTCGAACAACACCGGCCACTGTGAGTCGTACTCGGCGAGGGTCACCGTGGTGTCGAGGCACGGCGGCTCGTCGACCCAGGACGCGCGGATTTCGTCGTCGGTGTGCGGCTGCTGGCTCGTGGACGGCATGGACCCCCCCTGATCAACGGCGAATGGGCAGTCGGCCAGAATAGCGACTCGGCCGCCGGCGCGCCTCAGGAAATCGGCAGCGGCAGGATGTCCCCGGTCGCCGCCCGCAGGGCAGCCCGCATCTCCTCACGCGGCGCGGGCCGGCCCGTGAAGTGTTCCGCCTGGCCGAACGCCTGGTGCAGCAACATGTCCAGCCCCGTCGCGAGCCGGCCACCGCGAGCGGCGACGGCTTCGGCCAGCGGCGTCGGCCACGGGTGGTAGATCACGTCCAGCACGCTGGGCACGCCCGCGAGCGCGGAGACCTGAGCCAGCACCGCCTCCGGTGGCACGGTGTTCACCAGCACAGCCGTGCGCGCCGACAGCGCCGGGAAGTCCACTTCGGACCACCGGAGCACCTCGACGTCGAGGCCCGCGCTCTTGGCCGCGTCGAGCGTCTCCCCTGCCCGCGCCGGTTCCCGCACCACGAGACTCGCGGACGCCACGCCCAGTGCGGCGAGCCCGACCACCGCGGCCGCCGCCGTCCCACCGGCACCGAGCACCACCGCCCGGTCACCTGGCGAAGGCGTGTACCCACCCGCGGCCCGCAGTGCGCCCGTGACGCCGTCGACGTCGGTGCAGTCGGCGAGCCAGCCGCCCTCGACGCGCACCAGCGTGTTCGCCGCACCGACCGCCGCCGCGCGCGGCGTGACCTCGGCCGCGTGGTCGAGCGCGCGGCGCTTGCCCGGCATCGTCACCGACAGGCCGACCCACTCGGGGCCGAGCCCGTCGACGAACCCGGGCAGCTCGTCGGCGCCGGTCTCCACGCGCTCGTACGTCCAGCCCGTGAGCCCGAGCGCGTCGAACGCCGCGCGGTGCAGCACCGGCGAAAGGGAGTGCTCGACCGGCTTGCCCAGCACCGCGGCCTTGCGGGGCCCGTCAGAAGACGCCACGGGAATGCGCCAGATCAATGTTCTTGTTGTGGTCGGTCAGCGTCGAGGCGAAGCAGGAGTGCCCGTCCTTCTCGCACTTCACGAAGTACAGCTCGTCGCCGTCCGGCGGGTCGAGCGCCGCCTTGATGGCGTCGGTGCTGGGCACCCCGATCGGGGTCGGCGGGAGACCGTAGTTCAGGTACGTGTTGTACGGCCCCGGAGCTTCTCGATCCGCCTTGCTCGTGAGCAAGGTCGGTTTGTCGACCACGTAGTTCACGGTCGAGTCGAAGCCGAGTCTGATCTTCTGGTCGAGCCGGTTGTAGATGACCCGCGCGATCTTGGGGAAGTCGGGGGTGATCGCCTCGCGCTCGATGAGCGACGCGACGATCAGCGTCTGGTACGGCGTCTGCTTGGGCCCGGTGCTCTGGGCACTCAAGCCCGCGGCCTGGATGGCCGAGGCCGACTGCTTCACGATGTTCGTGATCAGCTCCGACGCGGTCCAGCCCGGTTTGACGTCGTAGAGGCCCGGCGCGATCAGGCCTTCGATGCGCTTGTCCTTGCTCAGGGCCTTCTGCGCGGGGTCCACCGCCCAGTCGGGCACGCCGAGCGTCTTGAGGTCGGCGTCCGCGACGGTCTTGCGCAACGCGTCCGTGGAGACGCAGGTGCTCTTGCCGTCGAGCTCGGCGCACGAGGCCTTGGAGATCAGCGAGTAGACACCCGGCGCGACCTTGTCGCCGGGCTGCTTCACGTCGTCGAGCTGCATGTACGGACGGATCTCCAGCCGGCCGACGTGCGCGGCCGGCGAGGTGATCAGCGACACCGCGCTCTCGCCGGACATGTGCTGCTTGAGCAGGTAGTAGCCCTGCTGGATCCGGCTCAGCGCGGTGTTCTCCGCGCCGGCCTTCACGAACGCCGAGGTGCTCGCGACGACGCCCGCGTCCACCAGCTTGCCGCCGATCGCCGAGGTGGTGTCGCCGTCTTCGACCTGGATGAGCGCGCTGCCTTCGCCGGTGCCGTCAAAGTCGTTGTAGCCGAAGATCTTCTGATAGCCGTAGTACGCGCCGCCGGCGAAGACCACGAGGACCAGCAGCGCCGCGACCCAGCCCAGCGCGCGCTTGCTGCGCTTGCGCTTCTTCTTTTTCTTGGCGGGCGCGGGTTCTTCGGCGTACTCCTCGTCTTCGTACTCGGCGTCCTCGTATTCGCCGTACTCCTCGTCGTCGTACGCCTGGTCGTACTCGCCGTCTTCGCGGTACTCGTCTTCGTAGTCGTCGTCGCCGAACAGATCGTCGAGCTGCTCACGCTCCTGCGGCGCCGAGTCCGGCACGGCCGGGATCACGTCGGTCGGGTGCTCGACCGGCTGCGGCCTGCGCCTCGGCGACGGACCCGGCCGGCCGAGCCGCGGGTCGGGCGGCAAGGAGCCGTCGGGCGGGCCGGCGAAGCGCGGGTCGGGCGGCATCGAACCGTCGACGGGACCGGCGAAACGGGGGTCGCGAGGCATGGAGCCGTCAGGCGGGCCGGCAAACCGGGGGTCCGGCGGCATGGAGCCATCGACCGGGCCGTTGAACCGCGGGTCGGGCGGCATCGAACCGTCGACCGGGCCGGCGAACCGCTGATCCGGCGGCATCGAACCGTCCGCAGGACCGGCAAAACGCGGATCCGGCGGCATGGAGCCATCGACCGGGCCGGCGAACCGCGGGTCCGGGGGCATGGAGCCGTCCGGAGGGCCGGCGGGGCGGCGGAGCGGACGCGAAGGGCCGGGGTCGCCAGGCAGCGGCAGGTCGCCGGTGTCCGAGCGCGGACGGCGGCGCGGGGGTGCCGGAGGGACCTCGCCCGGCTCGGGCCGGCGACGGCGGCGCGGCGCGGCGGGCGGCGGGCCCGGTGGCGGAGGCGGAGGCGGAGGCGGAGGCGGAGGCGGAGGCGGCATGTCACCAGCACCCCGCGGGTCACCGGACGGCTGCGGCAGATCGCCACGGCGGGGGTCACCCGAAGGCTGCGGCTCGGGCGGAGGCACGTCGGCGGGATCGCGCCGGCGGCGACGGCCGGTGGCGGGCGGTGGGCCCGGCGGAGGGGCTTGCGGAGGAGGCGGCACCTCGTCCGAGGCCTCGCGACGGCGCCGTCGGCCGCCGCTCGGCGGGGGCGGCGGGGCCTCGTCGTACGGCTCGGGCGCGGCGTGGTGGGAACGCGGCGGCAGCTCGTGGGCGCCGGACGGGGGCGGCGTCCGGCGGGCGCGCCGGGGCCCGCCCGGCGGTGGGGTGCCGGGATCGCGCAACCGTCGGCGGCCGCCTTGGTCCTCGGGACCGCGGGGCTCGGTCATGACTCGCCTTTCCGGGCGCGCTGCGCGGCGGCGGCGTCGAGCCAGGCCTGCAGGATCTCGACGGCGGCGGCCTGGTCGACCACCGCCCGCTGCTTGCGTCCCTTGACCCCCCGCTGGGACAGCATTCGGGACGCCGTGACCGTCGTCAACCGTTCGTCGGCGAGGCGCACCGGCACGTCGCCGACCCGCGTGACCAGCTTGTCGGCGTACTCCACCGCGATCTGCGCGGCGGGTCCGGCTCGGTTCGCCAGTGTCTTCGGCAAGCCCACGATCACCTCGACCACCTCGTGTTCGGTGACGAGTTCGGCAAGCTTGTCCAGATCGCTGTCGTCCTTCGCATCACGGGAGAGGGTAACGAGCGGGCTCGCGAGGATGGGGGCGGGATCGCTCAGCGCCACCCCCACCCGGACAGACCCGACATCGACCCCGAGCCGCCTGCCGCGGCCCGGATCGGATTCACCGGGCCGATCCGGACCCCGCCGGGAACTAGCGGCCAACGCCGGCGACCGCCGCACGCAGCGCCTCGACGGCCTGCTGCGCGCCGGCCGGGTTGCTGCCGCCACCCTGCGCCATGTCGGGCTTGCCGCCGCCGCGGCCGCCGATGGCCTCGGCGAACGACGGCACGAGCTTGCCCGCCGCGATGCCCTGGTCGCGCGCCGCGGCGGTGGTCGCGACGACGAACGCCACCTTGTCGCCCGACGGCGCGAACAGCGCCACCACGCCGGGCCGGTCGCCCAGCCGGCCCCGGACGTCGGACGCGAGCGCCCGCAGCCCGTTGCCGTCGACGTCCGGCACGACCTCCGCGACCACCGACACGCCGCCGGCGTCGTGCGCCTTGTCGGCGAGCGCGCCCGCCGAGCCCAGCACCTGCTGCGTGCGCAGCTGCTCGATCTCCTTCTCCGCGTTCTTCAGCCGCGAAAGCACGTCCTCGATGCGACCCGGCAGCTGGTCGGTGGGCACCTTGAAGGTGTTCGCCAGCTGCGACACGAGCAGCTGCTCCTTGCGCACGTGCTTGAGCGCGTCCGGGCCGACCAGCGCCTCGACGCGGTGCACTCCCGACCCGATCGAAGAGTCGCCCACGAGCTTCACCAGGCCCAGCTGGCCGATGCGGTCCACGTGCGTGCCACCGCACAGCTCGCGCGAGTAGTCGCCCATGTCGACCACGCGCACGTCGTTGCCGTACTTCTCGCCGAAGAGCGCGAGCGCGCCCAGCTCGAGCGCCTTGTCCTTGGTGGTGATGTAGCTCTGCACCTCGACGTCGGTCTGCAGGTAGTCGTTCACCTCTTCCTCGACCTCGGTGAGGATGTCGGTCGACACCGAGGCGGGCGTGGTGAAGTCGAACCGCATCCGGCCCGGCGAGTTCAGCGAACCGGCCTGCGCCGCGCGCTTGCCGTAGGCCCCGCGCACGGCCGCGTGCACGAGGTGCGTCGCCGAGTGCGAACGCTCGATCGACAGGCGCCGCGCGCCGTCCACCGAGCCGGTGAGCTCGGTGCCGATGCCGACCTCGCCCTCGGCGACCTCGACGCGGTGCACGAACAGACCCGGCACGACCTTCTGCACGTCGAGCACGTTGATCTTGACGCCGTCGCCGAGCAGCACGCCGATGTCTGCGACCTGGCCACCGCTCTCGGCGTAGAACGGCGTGCGGTCGAGCACCAGCTCGGCCTTGTGGCCCGCGGCGACGCTGCGCACCGGCTGCCCGTCTTCGAGCAGGCCGACGACCTTCGCGGACGCTTGCAGGTCCGTGTAGCCGAGGAATTCGGTCTCGCCGTTGCGCTCCAGCAGCTTGCGGTACTCCGACAGGTCGCCGTGGCCGTGCTTGCGCTGCGCCGCGTCGGCCTTCGCCCGGGTGCGCTGCTCTTCCATGAGCGTGCGGAACCCGTCCTCGTCGACGGTCAGGCCCTGCTCGGCCGCCATCTCGAGGGTGAGGTCGATCGGGAAGCCGTAGGTGTCGTGCAGCTGGAACGCCTTGTCGCCCGCGAGGAGGTCGCCCCCGGACTTCTTCGTCTCGGCCGCCGCGAGGTCGAAGATGCGCGAACCGCTGGTGAGGGTGGCGAGAAACGCCTCCTCCTCCACGCGCACGACCTCGGAGATGCGGTCGAAATCCGTGACGAGGTTCGCGTACGTCGGGCCCATCGTGTCGCGCACGACCTCGGCGAACGCCTGCAGCACCGGCTCCTGCACGCCCAGCAGGCGCGTGGAGCGGACGATGCGGCGCAGCAGCCGGCGCAGCACGTAGCCGCGGCCGTCGTTGCCCGGTGTCACGCCGTCGCCGATCAGCAGCACACCGGTGCGCGCGTGGTCGGCGATCACGCGGAAGCGGACATCGTCGGTGTGGTTGGCGCCGTAGCGCCGGCCCGAGAACTCCTCGGCGCGGCCGATCACCGGGCGGACGAGGTCGGTCTCGTACACGTTCTCGACGCCCTGCAGGATCGTCGCGACGCGCTCGACACCCATGCCGGTGTCGATGTTCTTGGCCGGCAGGTCACCGAGGATCGGGAAGCTCTTCTTGCCCGCGCCCTCGCCCCGGATGTTCTGCATGAACACCAGGTTCCAGATCTCGATGTAGCGGTCCTCGTCCGCGACGGGCCCGCCCTCGCGGCCGTACTCGGGGCCGCGGTCGTAGTAGATCTCGGAGCTCGGTCCGCACGGGCCGGGGATGCCCATGGACCAGAAGTTGTCCTCCATGCCGCGCCGCTGGATGCGCTCGGACGGCAGGCCGGTCAGCTTGCGCCACAGCCCCGCCGCTTCGGCGTCGTCCTCGAACACGGTCGCCCAGATCCGGTCGGGGTCGAGCCCGTAGCCGCCCTCGGACTGCGGCCCGGTGATCAGCTCCCAGGCCAGCTCGATGGCGCCTTCCTTGAAGTAGTCGCCGAACGAGAAGTTGCCCGCCATCTGGAAGAACGTGTTGTGCCGCGTCGTCTTGCCGACCTCGTCGATGTCGGGCGTGCGCACGCACTTCTGCACGCTGGTCGCGCGCGAGTACGGCGGCGGCGCCTCACCGAGGAAGTACGGCTTGAACTGCACCATGCCGGCGTTCACGAACAGCAGGTTCGGATCGTCGAGGATCAGCGAGGCGCTGGGCACGCGGGTGTGCCCCTTCTCCTCGTAATGGCGCAGGAATCGTTCGGTGATCTCGTGTGTGTCCACGGGTGTGTCCTCGGGCTGGGGTCCGCGCACCGCTCGGCGCGAAGATCGGACCGGGAAAAGGGGGAGCGGCGACGGCGGAAAGCACTGCTCGCGGACGCGAGAAGGTCAGCCTTCCGCCCGGCGAGCTCGCCGGACCGGGCGCGCGGCGGCGTGCCGGCCCGCGCCACCCGGCGGCGCGGTGTAGCCGGTCCGTTCCTCGACCATGTCGTGCAGCTCCTGCTCCCGTTCGCTCATCCCGGCGCGCACCTCGGCGCCGAACGAACCGACGGCGCCGGCCAGCTCGCGCACGGCCTCGCCCAGGTTCGATGCTAACCCCGAGGGCGTGGCCTGACGAACCGTTTCGCCGGCCTTGCGGGTGAGCGCGACGCCGGCGAGCACGCCGACTCCGAGCCAGAACAGACGCTTCACTTCTTCCTCCGGCGAGCGGGTCGCTGGGCCTTCGCTTCCTGCTTCTTGCGGCGCGCTCGGATCGCCTTGCTGATCCCGTAGGACAGCGCGGCGGTCTTCACGAGCGGGCCGCCGAGGGTCGCGGTGAACACCGAGGACAGGGCCGAGACGTTGCCCGTGACCGCCTGCGCGTTGGCGGTGATCCCGTCGACGCGCTCCAACTGGGTGTTCACGTGCGTGATCGTCTCGTTGGCGCCCAACAGGATCGGGTCGCTGTTCTCGTGGGCCTTGCGGATCGCGATCGTCGCCTCGTCCAGCGTGCGGCCGAGCTTGAGCAGCGGGATCGCCAGCAGCAAGACCAGCACCACGAATGCTCCTGCGGCGATCAGCGCGGCGATCTGCCCTGCCGACACGGGCCCTCCTCGGGGTTGCACGGGTCTTCGGTGTCAGTGAGGTTACCGCCTGGCCAGCCGTTCGGCGGTGTCGCCCCGCCGGTCGGTCACTCAGCGCAGCCGAACCGGTTCCGACCTGCGGTTGTGCGCCACACGGAACCCTCCACCGGGCGAGTCGGCGGAGGGTCCGGTGGTGGTGGTCAGTCGTCCTGCTTGGCGACCGCCCGGTACAGCACCGCCATGTCCTCCTCGCCGTGGCCGGCGTCGACGGCGGCCTGCAGGTGGGCGAGCGTCGCCGCGGCCCCGGCCACGTCGACGGCGTCTCCCGCGGCCTCCACCACGAGCCGCGCGTCCTTGGCGGCCATCGCGGCGGGGAAGCTCGTCGGGTAGTCGCCCGAGAGCATGAGCGGGCCCTTCATGCGCGCGTAGCCGACGTCGAAGCCGGTCCCCTCCATCACGTCGAAGAACAGCTGCGGGTCGACGCCGAGGGCTCGGGCGAGCGCGAGGCTCTCGGCCGTGCCGTTGGTCAGCGCGAGCACCCAGGCGTTCATGACGAGCTTCAGCCGCGTGGCGGTGCCCGGCTCGGTGCCCAGCCAGCGCGTGCGCGAACCGACAGCGTCGAAGATCGGCGCGGCGGTCTCGTGCACGTCGTCCGGCCCGGCCGCCAGGACCTGCAGCTGCGCCTGCTCGGCGGGGACCTTCGTGCCCATCACCGGGCAGTCGACGAACACGACACCCGCCTTCTCGGCGGCCTCGGCCAGCGTGGCGATCCACTCCGTGCCGACCGTGCTCATCTGCAGCCAGACCGTGCCGGCCTTGACTTCCGCGGCGGCGAAGACCTCGGCGACCGTGGGCCCGTCGGACAGCATCGTGACGAGCACGTCGGCGCCCGCCGCGGCTTCGGCCGGGGTGTCCGCGACCGTGGCGCCGTCGGCGGCCAGCGGCTCGGCCTTGCCACGCGTGCGGTTCCACACGCGCAGCGAGACGCCGGCGCGGACGAGGTTGGCGGCCATCGGGTGGCCCATGATTCCGGTGCCCAGGAATGCGACAGTGGTCATGGCCCCATCGTGCCCGTCGGCGCCCCGGCCCGCAGGCGGGGTCGGTGCCGTCAGTGGCTCAGCGCGGGCCAGGTCGACGCCCGCCCGGCCACCAGCTCGTCGAAGCCGGGGAACCCGGTGGCGCGCAACGGCTCGGCCGACGGCGTCCGCGAGCCCGACGCCGGGTGGCGCACGCGGATGGTCACGTGACCGGGGTTCGAGCCGCCGTCGTGCCAGTGGCGGGTGTGCGCCGGGATGCCGAGCAGGTCGCCGGGCTCGCCCAGCACGGCGTGGACCTGGCGGCCCGCGTGCAGGTACCAGACGGCGGAGCCGGTCACGAAGAACCGGTCCTCGTCGCGCGGCAGGCTGCGTTCGGCCGCGCCGAAGTCGCCCGTCAGCACATCGACGGCGTGGTAGCCCACGGCCGTGGTGCGCGAGTCGATGCGGTCCTGGAAACGGGCGAGCACCTCGGACTCACTGGCGCCGGGCAGCGGCCCGTCCACCGGCCAGCGGCCGAACTCGATCCCGATGCGGGCCAGCTCGGCCGTGATCGTCCCCGGGTCTTCGGTCCTCAGCAGCACGTGCCCAGGCTGGTCGTCGGGCCACACCGTCAGCAGCGTCATCGCCACCCCCTCCGTCACCGGGAATCAACCGGCCTGACGGCCGGACATTCCCACTCCCGCCGTTATACGGAAGAACGTGGCGACGTTCACGGGAGTTTCGCCGAGCGGGATCGAAGGGGGAACCAACACTGCCCTGGCGGGGCAGATGATCACTCCACGTGCGGTGAGCTGCGCAACTCGACTATACTCTGCGAGTATACCTGGCATGTATAGTCGTCGGCGTGTCGATCAGTCACGCTCTGCTCGGGCTGCTTGAGGCCGGCCCGCGCCACGGCTCCGACCTCAAGCGGACCTACAACGAATGGTTCGGCCAGGACCGGCCACTGCGCTACGGGCAGGTCTACTCGACGTTGTCGCGGCTGTTGAAAAACGGGCTCGTCGAAGCCGCGGGTGTCGATGCCGGCGGCGGGCCGGACCGCAAGCGCTACACGATCACCGACGCGGGGATCACCGACGTCGAGACATGGCTGCGCACGCCGGAAGAGCCGGTCGCGCACCTGCAGAACATCCTTTGCACGAAGGTCGTGCTCGCACTGCTGTCCGGCCGCGACGCCGCCGACGTGCTCGACGTCCAGCGCGCCGAGCACCTGCGCGTGATGCGCGAGCTGACCCGGCGCAAGCGCGCGGGCGACCTCGTCGACGCGCTGATGGGGGACTACGCCCTGTTCCATCTCGAAGCCGACCTGCGCTGCTGGAGCCGGCCGCGGCCCGCCTCGACCGGCTCGCCGGGAGGCTCGCCGCCACGCACGCTTCGCACGGATCACCCGAGGAAGGGCAAGCATGAACGCTTCGGCCGAATGCACGGAGGTGCTGCTGCGCGGGACGGGGCTGACCAAGTCGTTCGGCGCGACGCCGGCGCTGGCCGACGCGAGCGTCGCCATCCACACGGGGGAAGTGGTCGCGGTGATGGGCCCGTCGGGCTCGGGCAAGTCGACGTTGCTGCACTGCCTCGCCGGGATCGTCGCGCCGGACCTCGATGCGCCGCACGATCATCGAACCGCTCGGCGTGGTCCGCGACAGCAAGCCCGCGCGAAGGCGGGTGTGGTGGCGGGTCGTGCCGACAGCACCGGCGAACTGCTCACCGCCGACCGGAAGTCGTTCGCGACCGTCCGCAGTGGACTCGACGCGGCGTCGCTGTTCACCTTGCTGCTGGCCGGGGTCAGCATGCGGGTGCTCGCGCTGGAACAGGTCCGCGAACGCCGCCGCCCGCTGGCCCTGCTCGCCGCGGCGGGCGCGCCGAGGTCGGTGCTGGCCAAGTCGTTGCTGTGACAGACCGCCGTGTCGCTCGTCCTGGCGGTGCTCGCCGCGACCGGCACGGGCATCGGCCTCGCCACCCTGGTGACGCGCCTGCTCGGCACGTCGGTGACCGTCGACTGGGCCACCATCGCCGCACTCGCCGGCACCTGCGTGGCCCTGGTCTTCCTGGTGACCGCCCTCGCGCTGCCCGCCCTGCGCACCGCCATGCGGCCAGACTCCATCCGGACCGAGTGAGTCTTACTGCCGCTCGTCGCGAATGGTGCGGCGCAGGCGGGGCACGCGCTCGGCCAGGGGGCGTTCGCCGCCGCGTTGGGTGGGTTCGTAGTAGTCGCGGCCGACGAGTTCGTCCGGCGGGTACTGCTGGGCCAGGACGCCTTCAGGGACGTTGTGCGGGTAGCGGTAGCCCTGCGCGTTGCCGAGTTTCTTGGCGCCCGCGTAGTGGCCGTCGCGCAGGGGCGGGGGCACAGTGCCGGCCAGGCCGGCGCGGACGTCGGCCAGGGCGGCGTCGATCGCGGTGACCACTGCGTTGGACTTGGGCGCCGTGGCGAGGTGGATGGTCGCCTGCGCGAGGGCGAGGCGGCCTTCGGGCATGCCGATGAACTGCACGGCGTGGGCGGCCGCCACCGCCGCCTGCAGTGCGGTCGGATCGGCCAGGCCGACGTCCTCGCTCGCGTGGACCACGAGCCGCCGCGCGAGGAAGCGCGGGTCCTCCCCCGCTTCGATCATGCGGGCCAGGTAGTGCAGCGCGGCGTCGACGTCGGAGCCTCGGATGGACTTGATGAACGCGCTGATCACGTCGTAGTGCTGGTCGCCGTCGCGGTCGTAGCGCACGGCGGCCTTGTCCACAGTGGACTCGACGGTGGCGAGGTCGATCGTCTTGGCCTCGGTGGCCAACGCGGCGTCGGCGGCGGCCTCCAGCGCCGTGAGCGCACGGCGCGCGTCGCCGCCGGCCAGGCGCACGAGGTGGTCGCGCGCCTCGTCGGTCAACCTGAGCGAGCCGCCCAGGCCACGTTCGTCGGTCAGCGCGCGGTCGAGCAGCTTCACGATGTCCTCGTCGGTCAGCGGCCGCAGCTGCAGCACCAGCGACCGCGACAGCAGCGGGGACACGACGGAGAACGACGGGTTCTCGGTCGTCGCGGCCACCAGCAGCACCGTGCGGTCCTCGACCGCGCCCAGCAACGCGTCCTGCTGTGTCTTGGAGAAGCGGTGCACCTCGTCGATGAACAGCACGGTGTTCTCGGCGTTGTACTGCCGGCGCCGCCGCGCCTCCTCGATGACGCCGCGCACCTCCTTGACGCCCGCCGACAGCGCGGACATCGCGACGAACCGGCGGCCCGTCGCGATCGAGACGAGGTTCGCGAGCGTGGTCTTGCCCGTGCCCGGCGGACCGTAGAGCAGCACGGACGCCGGCGCGGCCCCCTCCACGAGGCGACGCAGCGGCGCGCCCTCGCGCAGCAGGTGCTGCTGCCCGACCACCTCGTCGAGCGTGCGCGGCCGCATCCGCACGGCCAGCGGCGAGCTCGCCGGGTCGGCCTGCGGTTCGGCCGACGAACCAGCTCGCGTCGGTTCCGGCGGCGGCCCCAGGTCGGGGTTCACCGTGAAGAGTTCGTCCTGTGCCACACCGTTGACGTTAACCGACCACCCCGACAACTTCGCTTGCCCGGCCCGCGTACCCGCGCTACCGTTGACCCCGTGACCAGATGAGCAAATCCGGTCACATGGTCAACGATCAAGGGAGACGAAGGTGCCGGACGAGCCGAACCGCGACCGCGCGGACCGGATCCTCGACGCGGCGGCCGAGCTGCTGGTGCGCTGGGGCTCGCGCAAGGTCACGATCGAGGACATCGCGCGCCGCGCCGGCATCGGCAAGGGCACCGTCTACCTGCACTGGCGCACCAAGGACTCACTGTTCGGCGCGTTGCTGATGCGCGCTTCGGTGCGGCTGCTCGAAGCGTCCGTGGCCGAGCTGCGCGCCGACCCGCACACGGTCGTGCCGCACCGCTACTTCCGCTCGACGTTCCTGCTCACGACGCGAGACCCGCTGCTGTCGGCGATGCTCGCGAACGACACGGAGCTGCTCGGCGACTACGCGATCAGCGCGGCCGAGACCCAGCGGGAGGCCGCGGAGGCGGTCGAGCGCACCTTCGAACTGTTCCTCGGCAGCGGCCTGCTGCGCGGCGACATCCCGGACGTGCGCTTCGCGCTCGGCGCCGCGTCCAGCGGGTTTTACCTTTACGGCAACATCAATCCCGAGTTCGCGGACACGCCGCTCGAGGCCAGGGCCGACGCGCTGGCCCGCGTGATCCGCGCCGCCTTCGAACCGCCGGGCGAACCCGACCCGGGCACGGTCGAGAAGGCGGCCGACGAGCTCCGCACGGTGTTCGAGGCCTACGCCTCGGCCGCCCGCGCGGTGATCTACCCGGGGAAACCCACCACCGGCGCCGGCTGATCCCGGCCCGTCCGTGAAGACAGATTGGGGCTGTCGCACCATGAGCACCGCACTTCCCGAAGCCTGGACCATCCACAAGGAACAGTTCTGGCTGCGGGGCCACCGTCCCGAAAACCCCGTGGAGTTCAAGCCCGAGCTGGGCACGTGGAACGTCTACGGCCACCCGGAGGCCCACGAAATCCTGTCCGACCCGGCCACGTTCTCCTCCGACACCGCACGGCTGCTGCCCGAGAAGACCCTTGGCGACACCAAGGAGCTCTCGGCCGGCAACCTGCTCCAGCTGGATCCCCCGCTGCACAACAAGATGCGCAAGCTCGTGAGCCGCGCCTTCACGCCGAAGGTCGTGGCCGACCTCGAGCCGCGGATCGCCGAACTGACCCACGAGCTGCTCGACGAGGCCGCCGGGCGCGACCACCTCGAGCTCGTCGCCGACCTCGCCTACCCGCTGCCGGTGATCGTGATCGCCGAGCTGCTCGGCGTGCCGGCGAGCGACCGCCACCTGTTCCGCGAGTGGGTGGACCGGCTGTTCGAGAGCCCGGAGCAGTTCTCGCTCACCGACGACTCCGAGGAACAGCAGCAGCGGCTGAAGGAACAGCTGGCCGTGAGCCGCAAGTTCACCGACTACCTCGGCGAGCACGCCGACGAGCGCCGCCGCAACCCGCGTGAAGACCTGCTCACCAAGCTCGTCGAAGCGGAGGTCGACGGAGAACGGCTCACGCGTTCGGAGATCGTGAACTTCGCCCAGGTGCTGCTGCTGGCCGGGCACATCACCACCACGATGCTGCTGGGCAACACCGTGCTGTGCCTCGACGCGTTCCCCGAGTGGGACGCCCGCGTGCGCGCGGACCGATCGCTGCTGGCGCCGGTGATCGAGGAGTCGCTGCGCTACCTGTCGCCGTTCGGGGCTGTGGCGCGCGTGACCAACCGCGAGGTGACGGTCGGCGGCACCACGATCCCGGCCGACCAGATGCTCATGGTCTGGGTCGCCGCGGCCAACCGCGACCCGCGCGTGTTCGCCGAGCCGGACTCGTTCGACCCGACGCGCGAGGACATCACCCACGCGCACCTGGCGTTCGGGCGCGGCATCCACTTCTGCATCGGCGCGCCGCTCGCGCGGCTCGAAGGCCGCACGGCGCTGAACATCCTGCTCGGCCGCTACCCCTCGCTGCGCACGATTCCCGGTGAGCCGCCGGCGTTCCAGCCCAACCCGGCGATGACGGGTGTGACCAAGCTGCCGCTCTCGGTGTAATCCGTTGCGCCACCGGCGAACATCCCTCGCCGGTGGCGCCGCGGCAGGCAGACTGGGCCGATGGTCTCTTCCGTCGCCGTGCTTTCGGACATCCACGGAGTGCTGCCCGCGCTCGACGCCGTGCTCGCGGAGCCGGACGTCGCGGCGGCCGACGTGGTCGTGCTGTGCGGCGACCACGCCGCCGGTCCCCTGCCGCGGCAGACGCTCGACCGGCTCGGGGCACTCGGCGAACGCGCGGTGTGGGTGCGCGGCAACGCCGACCGCGAACTCGTGTCACTCGCCGGCGGTGGCACCACGCAGATCCCCGACCCGATCGCGCCGTGGGCCGCGGCTGAGCTGCGCCCGGACCAGGTCGAGCTGCTCGCCTCGCTGCCGCCGACCGTCACGCTCGACGTCGACGGGCTCGGCGAGGTGCTGTTCTGCCACGCGACCCCACGCGACGACGAGGAAGTCGCCCTCGTCGACAGCCCGCTGTCCCGCTGGGCGGAGGTGCTCGCCGGGGTCACGGCGGAAACCGTGGTGTGCGGCCACACGCACATGCCGTTCGTGCGGCTCGCGGACCGCACGCGGATCGTCAACCCCGGCAGCGTCGGAATGCCGTACGGCACAACGGGTGCGCACTGGGCCCTGCTCGGCCCCGGCGTGCAGCTGCGCCGAACCCCTTACGACACCGCGAAAGCGTGCGAGGTACTGGCCGGCTCGGGGTACGCCGACATCGAAGAATGGGCGGACTACTTCGTGCGCAACCCGGTGTCCGACGTGGAAGCGTTGCGCGTGTTCAGTCCACGCGCTCGCGGAACGACCGCCACATGATCGCCACCGCGTAGGGCAGGAACTCGCGCCCGCGGCGCCACAGCCAGGGCACGCCCCGCGCGACCAGCCACACGACGTGGCTCGCGGTGCTCGGCTGGACGCCGCCCGAGCAGGTCAGGCTCACCGGATCCGGCACCGCGAACCCGGCTTCGGCCAGCAGCGCCGTGAAGCCGAGCGCCAGCATCCGGTGGCCCAGCTCCGACGGGTGCAGCCGGTCGACGCTCCACGACGGCAGGTCGTAGGCGCCGGGCATCGCATCGAGGTCCAGGCACGGCACGGCTTCGGCGGCCACGACCGCGTCGATGATCTCGTTGAGCTCCGCGACGCGGGCGCTGAGCGCGCGCTTGATCGACGGCGGGAGGCGGAACACCTTGCCATGGTCGTGGAAGCGCACCGGCACCAGCAGCGTGCCGTGGGCGGCGAGCGTGCGGATGAGCTCGGTGAGGTCGGCGGAGATCTGCTCGGCGTCGAAATCGGGCCGCAGCGTGTCGTTCATGCCGACCACGAGCAGCGCGACCTCGGGCCGGAACTCCAGCACCGCCGGCAGCTGCTGGGTGAGCACGTCCTTCATCCGCGCGCCTTCGAACGACGGGTTGAGGTACCCGTCCTCGTCCACCCCGAGCGCGGCGGCGACCAGCGGCCCCACTCCGCGCCAGCCGCCTCGGTTCGGCAGCGGGTCGCCCAGACCCACGGCGGTGGAGTCCCCCAGCATGGCCAGCCGGCGCGCACGGCGCGGCTCGTCGGCCGGCGCGGCGTCGGTGGTCTGCCGCTGCGGCGCGGGATCGGCGGGTTCGGGGAAGCGGGTGACTTCGACGCTGATCACGGTCACGCAGAAGACCATCCGGCACCGAAACTCACCTGCGGTGATGACCAGGTAACGCGGCATGGACGGGGGCTGAAACTCTTGGCATGTCCTGTCCGCCCGGCGGGGTCGGGATTGCCGGTTTCCCGTGTTCACCCGCGCGAACCGGGATCTTTCGGGTAAATCGGGCCAGCCGTGTCCGGCAATGCTTTGGTTCTGATAGCCGTGCGCGGAGGAGCGCCGCGGGACGGTAGACGACGGGGATTTTGTCGTAGCGAGTGGCCAAGCCACGCCCCTGCAGCACGCCGACAAGGCGCCGCGGCTTTGTCAGACGCGGGCTAGCGGAAAGCGGGGTAGAACGCGAGGTCCGCGTGCGGTCCCAGCCGCGCGCCGAGCGCCGCCGCCACGCGCTGGGCGTGCTCGGCGATGTCGGTGAGGCGCGCGTATCCCGCGTGCTTGGCCAGCTCGCGCCACCACGTGACGAGCGCCGCCTCGCGGCTCACGGGCGTGGCGTGGCGGCTGAGGTCGAGCTTGGGCAGCGTCTCGCGCGTGATGAGCCAGACCATCAGCAGCTCGCTGATCGTGAGCTGCGCGGCGAGCTCCTCGTCGTCGGCGAACGAGGGCCACACCGACACGACCTCGGCGCGCCAGGCCGCGATCATCGCCTCGCTCATGCCCGCGGGCAGGGCCAGCGCGTCTTCGCAGGAGGCGAACGGCAGGCGTAGGTACGCGGCGTCGACCAGGGCCGTGCGCACACGGCCGCGTTCGAAGTCGAGGAACCGCACGCCGGAGCCGGTCACGAGGTTGTTGTCGGGGCTCAGGTCCACCGGGCTGAACGCGCGGAACGACGCCGAGCGCGCCTGCGCGGCCGCCTGGGCGACGCGGTCGTGGACCGGCTCGGCGACCACCACGTCGAGCAGGTCCGCCAGCATCGGCGGCACCTCAGCGGTGAGGTCGGCGAGACCCGCGTCCTGGTTGCGCACCGGGCCGCCGAGGCGGCGCAGCAGCGCGTTGAAGTCGGCTTCGCGGCTGGCGGTGCTCGCGTGCAGGCGCCCGAGCGAGCGAGCCCACGACAGCAGCGCGCGCTCGGCCGCGCGGGAATCACGCGAAGCGAGCTTGTCCTGCAACGTCGGCGCGCGGCCGAGGTCCTCGATCACGAGCACGCGGTGGCGCCCGTCGTGGGCGAGCAGCTCGGGGCACATGCGCTCGTCGGGCGCCAACGCTGTGAAGAGCTGGTAACTCACCGCTTCCTGCGCGAACGGGTCGGCCTCGCCGGACTCGGGCGGGTCGGGGTAGTGCTTGATGACCAGCGTGCGCGGCAGCGCGAACGACGACGACACGACCCGGGCCCGCACGACCGTGGCCGGTCCGCTGCCTTCGAGTCCTTCCGGTGACACCAGGGTGATCGCGCTGCCGAAGCGGCGCGAGAGCACCGCTTCGCCCGCCGCGACCGCCGCGGCAACAGCGAGCTGCCCGGCTCCTGCCCCGACGCCCGCGTCGCCGGCGGAGGAGGTGTCGACTGTCATTGGCACCGACCCTACTCGTGACTGAGCAACCATGACCACAGTGATCCGGGCAAGAACACGCGAACCGACGCGTAGTTCATCACCCGCGTGAAAGCGGACGTAACAGGGCGCCGGAACGTTGCTTGCGCCGTCGAAGTATCAGCACAATGGCCGCAGCGAGCACGATCCCGATCAAGTTCACGAACAGCTGCAGCACCGAATACCCGGCCCGGTCCCAGCGGCCCGCGACCGCCGCCACCATCGCGTAACCGGCGGCGGGCACGGTGGTCACGGAGATGAACACCCCGACCAGCGCGGCAGACTTCGCCGACGTCATGGCGAGCATCCCGGCCGCTCCCGCGAGCAGAGCGACGATGAACGAAGCCTCGCCGACCTGGTAGACGAAGTCGACTTCGTGGTTGTTCACGATGTCGGCCGGGTCGACGGCGCCGGTCACCTTCCCCAGCAGCACCGCCACTCCCGTGAGCACCATGGCCACCGGGAACCCCACGGCGAGCGCGACCAGCGCTTGCCGGACCAGGTCCCAGCGCCGCAGCACGAGCCCGACTGCGATCGCCGCGAGCGGGCCGAACTCCGGCCCCACCACCATGGCGCCGACCACCGTCACCGGCGAGTCGGTGATCACACCTACGGCCGCGAGCAGGCAGGCGATCGTGAGGAACGCCTGAAACGTGACGGTCCAGCGCGACTCCTCGCCCGTGCGGCCGAGCAGCTCCTGCCACACCATCGCGTCGGCACCCTCGCCGGGCGCGGCTTCCTCGGCGGCGTCGGCCGCGTCGGACACCGCGGTGTCGAGGTTCTCGAGCGTGATCCCGCCGGTGCGGTCGAGGTGCAGCGCGCACAGCGAGTCGACGATCTCGCCCGCGGCTTCACGGGCCACGTCGGCCTCCACGAGGTCGCCCTCGGGCACAAGGGCGGCCCCGTGGTGCACCACGAGGTGTGCGGTCCCGGAGTGTGCTCGCAGATAAGCGAGCACCTCGGGGGTCCGCTCCGGCGGGCACAAGGCCCTGAGGTGGAGCATCAGCCCTGGGGCTGGGCCGGTTTCGCGCTCTGGGACTCGGCGGCCTGGGACTTGCCGCTCTCGGACTTGGCGTTCTCGGACTTGGCGCTCTCGGATTTGGCGCCCTGGGGCTTGGCGTCAATGCCGGCTTCCTTGCGCTGCTGCGCCGTGATGGGCGCGGGCGCGGCCGTGAGCGGGTCGTAGCCGCCGCCGGTCTTGGGGAAGGCGATGACGTCGCGCAGCGAGTCGGCCTTCGCCAGCAGCATCACGATGCGGTCCCAGCCGAACGCGATGCCACCGTGGGGCGGCGGGCCGAAGGCGAACGCGTCGAGCAGGAAGCCGAACTTCTCCTGCGCTTCCTCCTCGCCGAGGCCCATCAGCGCGAACACGCGCCTCTGCACGTCGCCGCGGTGGATACGGATCGAGCCGCCGCCGATCTCGTTGCCGTTGCAGACGATGTCGTAGGCGTAGGCCAGGGCGGCGCCCGGGTCCTGCTCGAACTTGTCGACCCACTCCGGCGTGGGCGAGGTGAACGCGTGGTGCACGGCGGTCCACTTGCCCGAGCCGACGGCCACGTCGTCGCCGATGTCCTCGACCGGCGCGAACAGCGGCGCGTCGACGACCCACACGAACGACCAGGCGTCCTCGTCGATGAGGCCGAGGCGCTTGCCGATCTCGTCGCGCGCGGCGCCGAGCAGCCCCTGAGTCGTGGCGGTCTTGCCGGCGGCGAAGAAGATGCAGTCGCCGGCCTTCGCGCCGGCGGCCTTGGCCACGTTCTCGCGCTCGGTTTCGGACAGGTTCTTCGCGACCGGGCCGCCGAGCGTGCCGTCCTCGTTCACGAGGATGTAGGCGAGACCGCGGGCGCCGCGCTGCTTCGCCCACTCCTGCCACGCGTCGAGCTGGCGGCGCGGCTGGTCGGCGCCGCCGGCCATCACGACCGCGCCGACGTAGGGCGCCTGGAACACGCGGAACGGAGTGTCGGCGAAGAACTCCGTCATGTCGGTGATCTCGAGGTCGAAGCGCAGGTCCGGCTTGTCGGAGCCGTACTTGGCCATGGCCTCGTGGTAGGTGATGCGCGGGATCGGGCGCGGGATCTCGTGGCCGATCAGCTTCCACAGCGCGGACACGATGTCCTCGCCGAGCTTGATCACGTCGTCCTGGTCGACGAAGCTCATCTCGATGTCGAGCTGCGTGAACTCCGGCTGGCGGTCGGCGCGGAAGTCTTCGTCGCGGTAGCAGCGCGCGATCTGGTAGTAGCGCTCGAGGCCACCGACCATGAGCAGCTGCTTGAACAGCTGCGGTGACTGCGGCAGCGCGTACCAGGAACCGGGCTTGAGGCGCGCCGGCACGAGGAAGTCGCGGGCGCCCTCGGGGGTGGAGCGGGTCATCGTCGGTGTCTCGACCTCGACGAAGTCCTGCTCGTCGAGCACGGCGCGCGCGGCCCGGCTGACCTGGCTGCGCAGGCGCATCGCGGCCGCCGGGCCGCTGCGGCGCAGGTCGAGGTAGCGGTACTTCAGGCGCACCTCTTCGCCGACGTCCACGCGGTCGTCGATCGGGAACGGCAGCGGCGCGGCCTCGGACAGCACCACGAGCTCGGTCACGAGGACCTCGATCTCGCCCGTGGGGATCTCGGCGTTCGCGTTGCCCTCGGGCCGCTTCGACACCTCGCCGACGATCTTCACGCAGAACTCCGACCGCAGCGCGTGCGCGCGCTCGGCCATCTCGCCCTCGCGGAAGACCACCTGGGCCACCCCGCTGGCGTCGCGGAGGTCGATGAAGATGACTCCGCCGTGATCGCGCCGCCGCGCCACCCAGCCGGTGAGGGTGACGGTCTGACCGGCCTGCTCGGCACGCAGGGTGCCGGCTTGATGAGTGCGGAGCACTGCGACTGCTCTCCTTAGCCCACGGGTTCACGGGTTCGTCGACGGGTTTTCGCCGAACACAGAGGCTAACGAATGGTGGGGAGAAGGGCGCGACCAGGTTTGAGTCGCTGTTCGAGTCGCCTTGAGCGGGGGTGGCGGAGATCCGAAGAGGGGGAGATCCGGTTGTGGGCATCGGCCGGGGGAAGACACGCCCCGCCCTCCCTGGGGGCGTCTCTTGTCCAGTCTATCCGGCACCCCCGACAAAACGGCGAGAACGCCGCTGGACCGCCGAGCTGTCCACAACTCGGGGCAGGTGTGGACAACTCTGCCAACGGTCATGCGCCGAGCGCCGGGAACGCCGCGCCAAAGGCGAGAGGGGACGGTGACCCGGCCGCTCGGGGGGCCTGACGGCCGGGTCACCGCTGCTGAGCGCGCCGGTCGGGGAAGGCCGGGTGGCGCGGTCAGAGCAGGCGGAGCTGTTCGGCGGGTGGTGGGGCTTCCACCCGGGGCTCCGGGGCTTCCGGTTCGGCGGCCGTGCGGGGGTTGTAGCCCGTTTTCGGGGCCAGGCCGTGGCGGCGCAGCAGCGGGCCGACGCGTTCGCCGAGTTGCTGGCGGTAGGCGCGGTCGACGTAGCTGCCGCGGGCGTAGAGGCGTTTGTAGCGCGGTACCAGCGCGGGGTGGTTGCGGCCGAGCCACGCGGTGAACCACTCGCGCGCGCCGGGGCGCAGGTGGAGGGGGATGACGCTGACGCTGTCGGCGCCCGCGGCGGCGAGTTCGGTGAACAGCGCGTCGAGCGCCTCGACCGAGTCGGTGAGGTACGGCAGCACCGGCGCGACGAGCACGGAACACGGCAGGCCGGCCGAGCGCGCCTTGCGGACGAGGTCGAGCCGCGCTTGAGGGCTCGGTGTGCCGGGTTCGAGGCGGCGTTGCAGTTCGCGGTCGAGCAAGGCGATGGAGACCGCCAGGCTCACCGGCACGTCGTTCGCGACCGACTCCAGCAGCGGTAGGTCGCGGGTGAGGACTGTGCCCTTCGACAGGATGGACAGCGGCGTGCCCGAATCGGCCAGGGCGCGGATGATGCCGGGCATGAGCTGGTAGCGGCCTTCGGCGCGCTGGTACGGGTCGGTGTTCGTGCCCATCGCCACGTGCTCGCGCTGCCAGCTGGGCCGTTTCAGTTGCGCGGCAAGGACTTCCGGTGCGTTGATCTTCACCACGACCTGGGTGTCGAAGTCGTGGCCCGCGTCGAAGTCGAGGTAGGTATGGGTGTTGCGGGCGAAGCAGTTATGGGACACCATGCCGTCGGCCACGAAATCGCCGGTGCCGGTGGTGATGTCGAACAGCGGCAGCTCCAGGCCGAGCGACTCGACGGACGTGACGACGCGCCGCACGGACCCGATCGTCGTGCCGTCGAGAGAGCGCTTCCACGCGACGGCCGGATCGGTCAGATGCAGGAACCGCAACACTTCCCCGGCGCCGCCGGTCAGCCGCGCCTGGCGCCGGCCGGCGTACTCGCGGTGGCCGACCGTGTCGTAGCCGAACGAGAACCGGTCCAGCGCGGCGAACATCGCGTCGACCACGTCGGTCTCGTCGTGCGCGATCGATAGCACCCCGCGCCGGTACGCGCCCGCCAGGTCGAACAGCCCGGCGAGGAACCCGCGCGCCCAGTGCGCGTCGGGCTTCCGCGGCAGGCTCATGAATCCCACGGACGAACCGAAATCGGGCAGGTACCGCACCGCTCGCGCCGCGGCGTCTTTCTCCGTCGCGAAGCCGCCGGAGCGCAACATCCCGCACAGGTAACCGGCGCGGTAGCCGAGCGTGTCGTCGGGTGTGCGCACGAACTTGCCGCCGCCGACGAGCTCCGTGCCCTCGACCAGGTGCGGCCGCTGCGCCGCGCCCAGCTTGCTGCCCGTGACGTACTTCCAGCCGCGCGCGCTGAGGAACCGGTGGTCGGGCCCGGTGACGAGCGCGGTGCCGTCGTCCAGCGTCACGCGGTACGCCTCGCGCACCGTCGTCCAGTGCGCCAGGACCTCCGTGGGCACCAGCCGCCGCGCGACGCCGTGGCCGCGCGTGCCGAGGATCCGCTCCCCCACCTGCAGGTCGGCGATCGGCTTCGCGCGCCCGTCGGCCATCAGCACGGGCGTGCCGCCTTCGAGGCAATACGTGCACGCGTGGGAACACCCTCGGTACGGGTTCACGGTCCACCGGAACGGCACCTGCGACCCGTCGGGAACCCGGTTCAGCACGGACTTGGCGTGCACCTCGTGAAAGGTGACGCCGTCGAACTCCGGTGACCGCACGGACCGCAGCAGCCCGTCCAGACCAGGCAGGATCGGCTCGCCCTCCCCCGCTCGTTGTCGTTCCCATCGCACCCGTCCAGTCGAACACATGTTCTATCGAGTGTCAAACAGGTGTTCGAAGACCTCAGATCGGGAACCGGTCCAGAGCCCGGATCTTGTTCGTCGCGTCCAGGGCCGCGACCTTGTAGGCCTCCGAGAGCGTCGGGTAGTTGAACACCGCGTCGACCAGGTAGTCGACGGTGCCGCCGCAACCCATGACGGCCTGGCCGATGTGGACGAGGTCCGTGGCGCCCGTGCCGAAGACGTGGACGCCCAGCAGTTTTCGGTCCACTGTGGACACCAGGAGTTTCAGCATGCCGTAGCTGTCGCCGGTGAGCTGGCCGCGCGCGAGCTCGCGGTAGCGGGAGATGCCGACCTCGTACGGCACCGAGGACGACGTCAGCTGGGCCTCGGTGGCGCCGACGTAGGAGATCTCCGGGATCGTGTAGATGCCGATGGGCTGCAGGGCGCCGAGGCCGTTCGCCGGTTCGCCGAACGCGTGGTACGCGGCGAGCCGGCCCTGGTCCATCGAGGTGGCGGCGAGCGCGGGGAAGCCGATGACGTCGCCGACGGCGTAAATGTGCTCGACCTCGGTGCGGTAGTGCTCGTCGACCGACAGGCGGCCGCGTTGGTCGGCCAGCAGGCCGGCGTTCTCCAGGGCGAGCTCGTGGGTCATGCCCTGGCGGCCGGCGGAGTACATCACGCCGTCGGCCGGGATGCGCTTGCCGCTGGCGAGCGTGGTCACGGTCGTCGCGTCCGAGACCGCGACGTTCGCCACCTTCTCCCCGAACCGGAACGTGACGCCGAGGTCGCGGAGCTGGAACTTCAGCGACTCCACGATCTCCGGGTCGCAGAAGTCGAGCATCTGGTCGCGCTGCTCCACCACCGTCACGCGCGAGCCGAGCGCGGCGAACATCGACGCGTACTCGATCCCGATCACCCCTGCCCCCACCACCACGAGCGACGACGGGATCGCCTCGAGCCGCAGGATCTCGTCGGAGTCGAGCACGCGCGCGGCGTCGAAGTCGACGTGCGCGGGGCGCGCGGGCCGGGTACCCGTGGCGATCACGATGTGGTCGCCCGACACCGTGCGCCGGTCGCCGACGTGCTTGCCCTCGACGAGCACCGTGTGCGGATCGGCGAACGACCCCGTGCCCGGCACGAGGTCGATGTGGTTGCGCAGCAGCTGGGCCCGGACCACCTGAACTTCGCGCCCGACCACGTGCTGGGTGCGCGCCATGAGGTCGGCGATGGTGATGTCCTGCTTCACGCGGTAGCTCGGGCCGTAGAGCTCGCGCTGGTTCATCCCCGTCAGGTAGAGGACCGCCTCGCGCAGTGTCTTGGACGGGATGGTGCCGGTGTTGACGCACACCCCGCCCACCATGTCGTGGCGATCGACGACCGCCACCTTCTTCCCCAGCTTCGCGGCCGCGATGGCGGCCTTCTGCCCACCCGGGCCCGAGCCGATGACGATCAGGTCGTAGTCGTGTTCGCTCACGGTGCGAGCCTGCGCACTCACTCCCCGCGCCGCAAGCCCTGGCCCGCGCCCGCCACGCCGCATTAACGCCGTGTTCGCGCGCGGCTGACCCGAAAGGCCCAAACCACCCGCGGAATCGGCCGTGCCCCAGCATCGTCGGGATGCTGGGGCACGCTCGCTCGCCTCGGTCAGCGGGCCGAGGTCTCCCGGTTCACGGTCGCCAGGAACCCTCGCCAGCCGGCCGGCGAAAGCTCGAAGTGACCCGCGCCGGGGTCCTTCGAGTCCCGAACTGCCACTGCGTCGAGCGGACCCGCCGCGGGGAACCCGACCTCAACACAGTCGCCCTGCGCGCTTCCCGAGTAGGACGATTTCCGCCAAAGGCGGTCACCGGTCATCTCCACCCTCCATCTCCTCGATCAAGTCGGCGATGAGACCCACCGATTGTCGGGTGTTCGTCCACGAGCGGATCGGCGAACCTGAGCGACCCGTCTGAGGGATCCCGCACGAGGGACCCGCCGGACCATTCTCAACCGGCCGTCAGTACCGGTCTGTCAGTCCCGGTCTGTCAGTACCGGTCTGTCAGTACCGGTCGAGGTCCCGTTCACAACGCAGCCGAAGCGTCGTACTCCCCTGCGCGGCAGCCAGTTCCACCGCCGTCTTCAGGCGGATCCGGCCCTGTTCGCGGCCGTCGTAGGCGGAGCGCAGCCGCAGCACCTCGGGGAGCCACCAGAGGTCGTCGCGGGCTTGGCCGACGACGAGGGCCGCGTCGAGGGCGGCGCGGGCCGGGCCGGGGCGGTCGTGGCGCGCCATCAGGTCGGCCTGCAGTGCGAGCCAGTAGGGCATGCGGGCGAGCGAGCCCTCGGCCTTGAGGTTGGCGACGCCGCGGCGGATGTCGGCGAGGCCGTCGGCGTCGCCGCGCACCCAGCCGCCCAGGACGAGGCCCCATTCGCGGTAGTAGGCGAAGCCGTAGCGGTCACAGAGCTCGCGCAGCTCGGCCGAGACCTCCTTCACGTCGTCGAGGTCGCCGCGCATCTGGTGTGTGATGCCGGCGTACGCGAGGGCCACGGCGAGGCTGTACGGGTGCGTCTTCGTGCGCGCCAGGCGCACGGCTTCACGGCTGCTGCGGAGCGCTTCGTCCTCGTGCCCCAGCAGCCAGTGCGCGTGCGCGGCCCAGGCCGGGCTGTGCACCTCGGGCCGCGTGCCGATGGGCAGCGACGGCGCGCCGCGCGTGAGGCGGGCGGCGAGGTCGAAGTGGCGCAGCGCCTCCCCGGGCCGGCCGAGGCTCACCGACGAGCCGGCGAACGCGAAGTGCGCGGAGCCGTTGAGCTCGTCTTTGGTGCGGTCGTCGACGACGAGTTCGAGCGCGCGTCTCGCGGCCTCGTGCGCACGGGCGGTGCGGCCTTGCACGAACCGCGACGTCCACAGCCCGACCAAGGCGACGAGCGTGGAATCCTGCTGCCCCAGGCGTTCCGCGAGCACGATCGAGCGTTCGAGGGCCCGCTGGAGGTCGGGGGACGCGTAGCCGAGCCGGGCGTTGAGGGGTCCGGAGAGGGCTTCGAGCACCTCCAGCTCACGACGGTCGGTCTCCGGTCCGGAGGGGGCGCCGGCGAGCAGCGACAGGGCTTCGCGCAGCAGCCGGATCGCCTCGCCGTGGGCGAAGGTGCCGGCCGCGAGCTCGGCGGCCCGGCGGTAGAACTCGACCGCACGGTCGGGGCGGCCGCCGCGGGCGTACTGCTCGGCCAGCTGCGCGGAGACGGAACCGGTGTCGCCGGGGTGCAGCAGTTCGAGGCTCTGGGCGAGCCGGCGGTGCAGCAGCCAGCGCCGCGCGCGGGTCACCTGCCGGTAGGCGGCGTCGCGGAGCAGGTCGTGGGAGAAGTCGTAGCCGTCGCGGAACTCGCGCAGGATCCGCAGCCGCCACAGCTCGTCGACGGCGCGCACCACGGCTTCGGCGTCGAGGTCGCTGGCCTCGGTGAGCAGGTCGAGCGAGAAATCGCGGCCGACGGCGGCGGCCAGGCCCGCGATCTCGCGGGCGTCGGGGGTCGGCTGTCGCAGGCGTTCGGTGAGCACGGCGTCGAGGTCGCCGGGCGGGCCGCCGGAGCGCAACGCCTCCACCACGGACAGCGGGAAGCCGCCGGTCGCGACGTGCAGAAGGGTGAGCTCGTCGCCGGTGGGCAGGAGGCCGGAGACGGATTCGGCCAGGCGCGCGGTGTCGTCGAGGTCCAGCGGGCTCAGATCCACTTCGGACAGCCGGCCGGTGGCGCGCAGGCGTTCGGTCCAGCCGGCCAGGGTGCCGTCGCCGTGATCCGACCGCTGCGTCGCGGCGAGCAGCAGCGGCGCGCGCGGTTCGAGGCCGAGGCAGAACAGCAGGAACGCCAGGCTTTCCTGATCGCACCACTGCGCGTTGTCGAGCACGAGCAACGTCGGCCGGCCGGCGCCGGTGAGGGCGCGGGCGAGGCCTTCGAAGAAGCGGTGTCGTTGCCACGCGTCGGCCACCGCGCGCACTGTGCGCACAACGGGGGCCGGTCCGCTGCCCTTGCCGGCCGGGACGAGCCGGTCCACTTCGGCGCGCCACACCGGCGCGAGCGTCGCCAAAGACGGCTGGAGCACGGGGTTGCGCAGCCAGTCCGCCACCGGCGCCAGCGCGAGCCGGCCCGACGTCCCGAAGCACTGCGTCCCCGCCACCACCGCACCTTGGCTGCGCGCGAGCCGGGCCAGCTCGACCACCAACCGCGTCTTGCCGACGCCGGCGTCGCCCCGCACGAGCGCCACCGACGGCTGCCCGCGCGCGGCTTGCTGCCACCGTTCCCGCAGCTGCGTGAACTCGCGGGTGCGGCCGACGAGCAGGGATTCGCGGTTGGGCACGGCATCGGCCAGCAGCCGCCGCAAGGCCGCCTGCGTGGCGCGGTCGGGCACCACACCCAGCTCACGTTCGAGCACCGACGCGCACTGGTGGTAGGTGCTCACGGCCCCGGCGCGGTCGCCGAGGTCGGCCTGCAGCTCCATGAGCGTGCGGTAGCCCAGCTCCTCCAACGGCCGCAGGCGGATGCGGCGGCGGGCCGTCTCGGCGGCGCCTGCGAGGTCGCCCAGGCGGCATTGGGCGTCGCCGAGCAGGTCGCACAGCGCCACGCACTGTTGTTCCAGCTCGGCGCGGGGTGCGAAGAGCCACTCGTCGCCCAGCCCGGGCATCAGCTCACCGCGGTACTCGGCCAGCGCGGCGCCGGCGTGGGCGCGGACTTCCTCGTCTTCGCCGGCGGCCAGCGCAGCGCGGCGTTCGGCGTCGAACACGCGCACGTCGACGCGGCAACGGGGAGTGTCCTGCCAGGACAGATCCGTCGCCGTCGCGAGCAGCGCCGAGTCCTCACCCAGGACCTGGCGCAGGTGGTGCAGCTCGCGGCGCAGGTTCGTGCGGGCCTGCGCGTCGGAGGAATCGGGCCAGAACAGGGACGCGATCCGCTGCCTCGGCTGCGGCATCCCCGCGTGGGTCACCAGGTAGCCGACGAGCGCGATCGCCCGCGGCGACCGGGTCACCGCCGGCCCGGTCGCACCGTGGGTGACCGACTGCTCGCCCAGCAGCGACACGTAGAGCATCCCGGGGTGCCTCCTGCCCAGCCACGGTAGTCGGGCGCACGCCGACGGTGGGCACACCCGGTGACCCCCGCGCCGACTCGACTCATCAGCCTGCGGTGCGCCCCGTCGAGAAGTCCTGGCAGACCGCCAAAAAATCGGCAGCCGGTCTCCGTCACCGGCAAAAAACTCGTCGCCCCGAACGCCGCGAACGGGCCTCTCGGCGAACCCGAACGCTGCGCGAACGCCCCGTACCTAACTTCGGTGGGGCAGGCAGCCCGACCGGGAGGCCTTTCCACATCAGGGAGAAATCGCATGACCACCATCACCGCACCGTTTCCCGAGCTGGCACTCGCGCTGAGGGGCGAGCTCGTGACGCGCGGCGACGACGGCTACGACCAGGCGCGCGCCGTCTACAACGGGATGATCGACAAGCACCCGGCCGCCATCGCGCGGTGCACGGACACCGCGGACGTCGTCACGTGTGTGAATTTCGCGCGGGAGAACCGGATCGACCTCGCCGTGCGCGGCGGCGGGCACAACGCCGGCGGGCTGGGCATCGCCGACGACGCGCTGGTGATCGACCTTTCGGCGATGCGCAGCACGACCGTGGACCCCGAGACGCACACCGTGCGCGTCGACGCCGGGTGCACGTGGGGCGACGTCGATCATGCGACAGTCGCCTTCGGCATGGCCACGCCTTCGGGGTTCTTTTCCACGACCGGTGTCGGTGGGCTCACCCTCGGCGGCGGGATCGGCTACCTGGCGCGGCGCTTCGGGCTGACGGTCGACAACCTGCTCTCCGCCGACGTCGTACTCGCCGACGGAAGTTTCGTGCACGCGAGCGAGAAGTCGCACCCGGACCTGTTCTGGGCGCTGCGCGGCGGCGGCGGGAACTTCGGCGTGGTCACGTCGTTCACCTTCCGCTGCAACGACATCGGCGAGTACGGCACGATCATCGGCGGCCCGGTGCTCTACGCGATCGAGGACACCGAAGAAGTGCTGCGCTGGTACCGCGAGCTGCTGCCTTCGCTGCCCGAAGAGCTCAGCGGCTGGTTCGGCCTGCTCACCATCCCGCCGGCACCGCCGTTCCCAGAGGAGCTGTGGGGCCGCAAGGCCTGCGGCATCGTCTGGTGCTACACGGGGCCTCACGCCCGGGCCGACGAGGTGCTGGAGCCGGTGCGTTCCTTCGGTTCCCCGCTCGTCGTGGGGCTGCAGCCGATGCCCTTCAACGTGTTGCAAACCGCGTTCGACGCGCTGTACCCGCCGGGGCTGCAGTGGTACTGGCGCGCCGACGTCACCACGGAGATTTCCGATGAGGCGATCGCGATCCACCGCCGCTACGGGGATCTGCTGCCCACCGGACACTCGTCCATGCACATGTACCCGATCGACGGCGCCGCCGCCCGGGTCGCCGCCGACGCCACGGCGTTCCCCTACCGCGACGGTGGCTGGTCCGGCGTGATCGTGGGCGTCGACCCCTCGCCCGACAACCGGGAGAAGATCACGCGCTGGACCAAGGACTACTGGACCGAGCTGCACCCGACCTCGGCCGGCGGCGCGTACGTCAACTTCATGATGGAGGAGGGCGACGACCGCGTGAAGACCGCCTACCGCGGCAACTACGAGCGGCTGGCGCAGGTCAAGAACCGGTACGACCCGGAGAACCTGTTCCACATCAACCAGAACATCCGGCCGTCCGGTTCGTGAGCGGCCCAGCCGGGTGGCTGTGGCGCGGCGGTCGGGGCCGCACCGCAGCACTGGGCGGTCAGGAACGGAGGGAGCCGCGACGGCGCTGGAAGTCGGTGACGGCGTCCAGCCCGGCGTGGAGTTCCTGACGCAGCAAGGCGAGCTGCTGGGTGGAGACATCCTCCCCCAGCAGCTCGCTCAGGCGGCCCTTTTCCAGCTCCGCCAGCGCTTCCCACGGCGTCGGGGCGAGTTCGCCCACGGCCGTGCCCGGGTCCGGGGGCGTCAGGCCGTCGGCCACGCCGGCGTTACCGGCCGCCACCAGGGCGGCCACGACGAGGTGCGGCTGGGCATCGGCACCGGCGAAGCGGAACTCCAGCCGCGGCGACGCGGAGGTGCCGCAGAGCCGGACGGCGGCGGTCCGGTCGTCCAGGCCCCAGCGCAGCACGCGCGGGGAGAACGACGCGGTGCGCAGGCGGACGTAGCTGTTCCACGTGGGCGCCCACACGGCGGTCAAAGCCCGCGCGTCGCGAAGCACACCCGCGAGGAAGGCACCGAGGCCGAACGGGAAACCCGCCGGACCGTCCGGGGTCGACAGTGACAGGTGGACGTGGCACGAGTTGCCCTGCCCGGTCTCCGGAGCGGCGAGGTAGTCGGCGCTCGCGTTGTGCCGGGTCGCGACGCGGCGGGTGAGCAGCTGGAGCAGCAGTGCGTCGTCGCACGCGGTGAGCGCGTCACGGTGGCGCAGCACCACCTCGTACTGGCCGGGGTGGCATTCGGCGCGGGCGGACTCCACGCCCAGGACCGAGGCGGCCGAGCGCAGGTCGGCCAGGAGCGGGGCCAGGCGTTCGGTGCCGCCCACCGCGTAGTCCACGCCGTGACCGGTCAGCGGGGTGCCGGAGCCGTCGCGGAACACGACCTCGTGCTCGATCCCCACCGACGGCACCAGACCGAACTCCTCGAGCGCGGCCAGCTGCGTTCGCAGCACCGTGCGCGGCGCGAGGCCCGCCGGTTCGCCCGAGGGCAGTTCGGCGTCGCACACCACAGCCCAGGTGCGATCGCCCAGCGGCACGGCCGTCGCGGCGTCCGCGCGCATGCGCAGGTCGCCGAAGCCGCCGAGGTAGGAGCTCAGGGAACCGTTGTCCGACAACGGTTCCCGCTCCGGGGTCCAGGCGAAGACGTAGCTGCACACGCCGTAGCCGTCGTCGAGCACCGACGCGGCGAACGGCGCCTCCAGCTCCACCGCGGCGAACCGCGCGTGCGGATCGGGCACGAGCAGGACCAGCCGCGTGCCCTCCTCGGCCAGTACGTGCCGCAGCACGGCCGCCGCGGCCGAGCCGGCCTCCGCGCGCACGGTGAGCGAGCGCGCGCCGACGGGCCGGTCGAACGGCGTCACCACGCGCCGTCCGGATCCGGCGCGTGCAACGGGTTCGGCACCCGGCCCCAGCGGACGTCGAACTCGTCGTCGCGCTCCACCTTGTCGAAGCCCTGCCCGGCGAAGTGCTCGCGGTTGAGCGTCACGCGCTCCACGTCGGGCGCGAACAGCCGGCACGCGTCGAAGCGCTCGGCGACGTCGGGGTTCTCGTCGCGGTAGCGGCCGACGACCTCGCGCACCAGGGCCCAGAAGTCGCCGCGCGCCAGGCCGACGTCGTCGAGCAGGATCTCCGCCCAGAACCGCAGCTGGCCGGAGAACACCGAGCTGAACAGCGACTGCGCGAGCAGGTGGGCGGGCCAGCGGAGCATGTCGGCGTCGGCCTCGGGCGGGAGGTCGGCGTAACACGGCAGTTCGTCGTCCATCAGGTCCACGCCCTGGGCGAAGTCCTTGATGGCCACGCGCACGGGCCGGCTGTCGGCGTCGACGACGAGGATGAGGTTCTGGCCGTGGGGGCAGAACCCGACACCGTAGCGCAGCAGCCACTGCAGCAGCGGCGTGAGCAGCAGGTCGAACAGCCACGACAGCCACACTTCGGCGCCGTCGCCGGCCTGGGTGATCAGCCGCGTGAGCACGGCTTCACCCGAAGCGTCGCGGTAGGGCAAGGCGGCGAACGAGATCGCGCGCTCGCCCTCGGCCAGCGTCGCGACGAGCGGCTCGCGCCAGAGCGCGCCGAGCGTCTCGTGGAAGCGGTAGGGCAGCTCTTCGAGCGCGCCGAACAGCGGGTGGCGCACGGACACGCTCGCCACCTCGCCCAGCAGCGCGAACCGGTACTTCTCCGACAGCAGCGGGTCGGCCGCGTCGACGCGCCGCAGCCATTCGGTGACCGACGGTCCGGCCAGCGTCGCCGCGGAGTTCAGGCCGCGGTAGACCAGCGTGTTGCGCACGGACACAGCGGTTTTCACGTCGTGGCGATCGGGGTGGCTGCGGTTGGCGAGCGTGCGCACCGTCTGGTGCGGCCGGTAGGCGTCGGCGCTGCACCCCAGCTCGATCATCCGGCCGGTGGCCAGCTCGGCGGAGTACAGCGTGCCCAGGATCTCGTCGGCCTGCCATGGATGCACGGGCACCCACACGTAGTCGGCCGGGTCGCCGACGGCGGCGACGCGCGTGGTGAACTCCTCACGCTGAGCGTCGTCCAGTTCTCGGCGGAGCAGCGCGGCGGCGTCGAGATCGGCGACGAAGCGGAACTGCGCCAGGTCGCGGTGCACGGCATACCAGCGCAGCCGGACGTCCTCGCCAGCCTCCGGCGCATAGCGGGCGCGGTCGGGCGCGGAGAACCCGACGCGGCCCTTGTTCAGCACGAGCCGCGGGTGTCCGGTGAGGTGACCGTCGGCGAGGCTGTAGTCCATTGTGGACAGTTCGGCGGCCGTCGGGGCGCGGCGCAGGCGGGCGGCCTCGTTGGTGACGGTGGCGGTGAGCTCGGCGAGCACGTCGGCCAGGCGCAACCCGGTGAGGCCCAGCGTCTCCCGTGCGTCGACGACCAGGGTGCGCGGGTCGTCGGCGGGTGTTTCGGCGCTGTCGGCGAGCCGGACGGCGCTGCCCGGCAGGACCGTCCACGACTCGAACGCGCCGCGGCGGGCCTCGAAGCGGTACGAGACGTCGCCGGGGAGGTCGAGCAGCCAGGTGCGGTGGCCGTCGCGGGTCGGTTCGCCGGGCCGCGGGCGCAGCATCGCCTCGTAGGACAGCTCACCGAGCATTTTGTGCGTCACGAGCGAGCCCGCGGCCCGCCAGGCGGCGGCGTCGGTCAGGGTCACTGCTCCTCCGTTTTGTCCGTGCGGGTGGTGTCGAGGCTGGTGTTGTTCAGGCCGAACGTGGTGAACGCGGTGCGGTCGGGCAGGTCGTAGACGGCCTTGCCGCACACCGCGTTGAGGATCGCCGCGGCGCGCCAGGCGCCGAGGCCGAGGTCGGGCGCGCCGGGGCCGTGGGTGTGACGCTCGGCGTTCTGCACGAACACCGAGCCCGTGACGCCGTTGCCCAGCTCCAGCCGGTGGTCGGCCCCGATGACGAGGCGGCCGTGGTCGTCGCGGCGCGCATCGAGCTCCTGCAGCAACGGAGCCGTCGGCGTTTCCGCGTAACCGGTCGCGGAGACGACGGCCGCCGTGCGGTGCGTGGCGGTGCTCCCTTGCTGGGCGTGCCGCAGGCCCAGCTCGATCCCGCCCTCGCCGGCCGTGGCCGAGACGACCTCGACGCCGGGCGTGAGCGCCGCGCCGGGCCAGCCGCCGCCGATGCTGCGGCGGTAGAGCTCGTCGTGGATCGCGGCGATGGTCTCCGTGTCGATCCCCTTGTACAGCTGCCATTGCGACGGCAGCAGCCGGTCGCGCACCGCCTCGGGCAGGCCGTGGAAGTAGGCAGTGTAGTCCGGCGTGAACTGCTCCAGCCCCAGCTTCGAGTACTCCATCGGCGCGAACGCGGGCGTGCGCGCGAGCCAGCGCAGACCGTCCACAGTGGACCGCGAGCGCAGCAGGTCGAGGAACACCTCCGCGCCCGACTGTCCCGACCCGACCACGGTCACCGTCTGCGCGGCCAGCAGCTCGGCGCGGTGGGTGAGGTAGTCGGCCGAGTGCAGCGCGAGCACGTCCGGCGCCGCGACGAGGTCCCCCAACGGCTCGGGCACTCTCGGCCGGGTCCCGACGCCGAGCACGACCGACGACGCCAGCACCGGCTCAGTGCCCGACACGGTCAGCTCGAACGCCTCTTCCGCCGCCACCCAGCGAAGGCCGGTGACCTCGTGGCCGAAGCGGCACGCGGGCAGGCGGGCGGCGGCCCAACGGCCGTAGTCGTCGTACTCCGCGCGCGACAGGTGGAAGCGCTCGGCGAAGTAGAACGGCAGCAGGCGGCCGCGTTCGCGCAGGTAGTTGAGGAACGAGTGCCGGCTGGTGGGGTCGACGAGCGACACCAGGTCGGCGAGGAACGGGACCTGCAGTGTCGCGCCGTCGACGAGCAGCCCGGGGTGCCAGCGGAACTCCGGGCGCGCGTCGAAGAGCACCACGTCGAGCTGGTCGAGCGGGTCGGCCAGCGCGGCGAGCGAGAGGTTGAACGGCCCGATCCCCACGCCCGCGAGGTCGAAGCGCCTCACGAGGCGACCGGGCTTTGCGGTGCGGTCACGCCGCGCTCGGCCGCGGCCGTGGCGGCGACCTGGTCGAGGAGGGCGACGTAGTCCTCGGCCGTGGTGTGCGGGTGCAGCAGGGTGAGCTTGAGCCACAGCTGCGAAGCGCCGTCCGGCCCGGTCGGCAGGGCGCCGCGGCCGATCACAGCCGTGCCGGCTTCCAGCAGCGTGCGGCGGACGCGGGCGACGAGGTCGTCGTCGGCGCCACGCGGGCGGAAGACGACCGTGGACAGCTCCGGTTTGCCCCACGACTGAAGGGCCGGGTGGCGTTCCACCAGCTCGTTGACCTGGGTCGCGGTGGCGCAGCAGCGTTCGACGAGGGCGCCGAGGCCTTCGGTGCCGAGCGCGCGGACGGTCACGGCCATGCGGAACGCGTCCGGGCGGCGGGAGGTGCGGATCGAACGGCCGAGGAGATCGGGTAGGCCGGCTTCGGTGTCGTCGTCGGCGTTGAGGTACTCGGCGCGGACAGTCAGCGCGGAGAGGTCAGCCCCGTTTCTCGCGGCGAAGAGGCCGGCGGCGACGGGTTGCCAGCCGAACTTGTGCATGTCGAGGGCGACGGAGTCGGCCAGTTCCAGGCCGGCGACGCGAGGGGCGAGGGATTCGCTGCAGAGGAGCATGCCGCCGTAGGCCGCGTCGACGTGGAGGCGGGCGCCGGAAAGGCGGCAGATGCGGGCGATCTCCGGGAGCGGGTCGATGCGGCCGGTGTTGGTGGTGCCGGCGGTGGCGACTACTACGGCGGAGGCGCCGAGGGGGGCCAGGGCTTCTGCGAGTGCGGTGGGGATCATGCGGTCGTCTTGGCAGGGGACGACGACGGGCGCGGGGAGGCCGAGGAGCCAGGCGGCGCGGGCGACGCTGTGGTGGGAGTTCGCGCCGCAGACGGGGCGGATGGTCGTGGCCGTGGTTTCCCGGGCCAGGAGGAGGCCGAGGAGGTTGGATTCGGTGCCGCCGGAGGTGACCACCGCGTCGGCGGTGGGGGTGCCAGGGAAGCAGAGGTGGGAGATGCCGGAAAGGAACTCTGCTTCGAGTTCGCTGGCCATGGGGGCTTGGTCCCAGGAGTCCATGGAGGGGTTCATGGCTGCGGCTACTACGTCTGCGGCGACGGAGACGGCCAGTGGGGGGCAATGGAGGTGGGCGGCGCAGGCCGGGTCTGCCGGGTCGGCTGTGCCTGCCGCCAGGAGAGTTGAGTAGTGGTGGAGGGCTTGTTCGGCGCCGATGCCGGTTTTGGGGAGGTATTGGGTGCCGCCCGAGGCGGCCAGGGAGGCGGCGACGGTGGCGGGGCCGCCGGAGGGGATGGGGCCGTTGCGTTCGGTGATGCCCGTCGCCATACCGCGCAGGGCTGCGGGGAGGAGTTCGGTGAGGTGTGCTGCACCGTCGCGACCGCCGGCCAGCCAGGTCGCTGAATCTCCACCCATGGAGCCGCCTTTCTTAGGGTAACCTTGCCTACCCTATGCAACAATACGGATACCCACTGCTAGAGGACGGGGCGGGTCCTCTGTGTTCAGGATGGAGTGGGCGGTGGGGTTGTTGCGTCGGCCGATTGGGGGGTCGGTGGGAGGTTTGGGGACGGCTCGGTGCGCGGGGCGCACCATTGCCGATTTTCGGGTGGGTGGTGGGGCACCCCGATTTTTGATTGTCACGACGGTAGAGATCGGCTTGTCAAGGCGGGAAAGAGTACCTTGACAAGCCGATCTCTACCGTGTTGGGAAAAGAATCGGGGGCCGGCCGGGGGAAGGTTGCGGGGAGGGGATAGTGCGCTGGTGGGTTGCGTTGCCGGGTGAGGGGTGGGGAGGGGCAAGAACGCGGGGAGGTGAGCGGGGCGGTGAGTTGCGCTGCCGGGTGAAGGGTGGGGTAGAGGCAAGAACACGGGGACCTCAGGTGGGGCAATGAGTCGCACTGCCGGGCGGAGGTTGAGCAGAGGCAAGAGCGCGGGGAGCTTGGGGTGTAAGCAAGTTGCGCTGCCGGGTGAACGGTGGGGCAAAGGCAAGAGCGCGGGGAGCTTGGGGTGTGGGCGAGTTGCGTTGCCGGGGGGCAGTTGAGGAGCGACAAAAGCGCCCCAATGTGGCGTTCGGTGCGTGGGGTGCAACGAATGCCGCATTGGGGCGATGGGAGTGGGACTGGGGTCAGCGCTTGGGGACCAGGCCCTTGGCTAGGTCGAAGGGGTCGTTGCCGGTGGGGAGGAGGGCGATGATGGGGGTGGTGAGGCCGTTGTCCACATAGGACTGGATCTGGTCGCGGCAGGAGTCGACGCTGCCGTGGATGACCAGGGAGTCGACGACGGAGTCGGGGATGACTTCGTTGGCTTTCTTGCGGTCGCCGGCAGCCCAGGCGGTGTGCATGGGGGCGAGGGCGTCGCCGCGGCCCAGCCAGTCGTGGAATTTGGCGTAGACGGGGACGGTGAGGTAGCTGGAGATCATCATGCGGCCCAGGGCGCGAGCGGCGTCTTTGTCTTCGGTGGGGCAGACGAAGATGCGGGCGGCGAGTTCGACGTCGGGGCCGATGACCTTGCGTATCTTGGGGACGTCGGTGGCGGCCAGCCAGTTGGTGATGGCGCCGTCCGCTTCGGCGGCGGCCAGGCGGAGCATGCCGGGGCGGAGGGCGGCGAGCATGACCGACGGGGCGGGGTCGGGGGCGCGTTCGAGGCGGAACTTGTTGACGGAGAAGGTCTCGTAGGACTCGGTGACCTTCTCGCCGGCCAGCGCGCCGCGGAGGAAGTGCAGGGTGTCGCGGGTGCGGGCGAAGGGGTCCTTGAACTCCGCGCCGTTCCAGCCTTCGACGATGACCGGGGACGAGGCGCCGATGCCGAGGACGAAGCGGCCCGGGGCGAGTTCGGCGAGGGTCGAGGCGCTCATGGCCAGGAGGCCGGGGCCGCGGGTGTAGACCGGCACGATGGCGGTGCCCAGGCGTAGCTGCGGTGCCCATTGTGACGCCAGAACCAGCGGGGTGAAGGCGTCGGTGCCGGCGGTTTCGGCCGTCCACGCGTCGGTGTAGCCCAGGTCGGGCAGTTGTTCCACGAGGGCGCGGTGCTCGAGCAGCGGCACCCCGGTGAGCGGGATGGTCAGGCCCCACCGGTTCATGCGTTCTCCTTGTCGACGGTGACGGCGGCGAGCTCACGCAGGATCCAGTCGACCTGCGTGCGCATCAGGTTTTCCGCGACCTCCTCGGCCTGCGGGGTCATGTGGGTCGCCCCGGCCAACGGGAGGAAGACGTGGGGGCGGCCCTTCGCCAGCAGCGCGCCGGAAAGGCGCAGGGAGTGCGCCGGGAAGACGTTGTCGTCGGCGAGGCCGTGGACGATGAGCAGGGCGCGGGACAGTTCGCCGGCGTCGGCGATCAGGGAGTTGTGCTCGTAGACCGCGGGGGCGTCCTGCGGTTTGCCCAGGTAGCGCTCGGTGTAGTGCGTGTCGTAGAGGGCCCAGTCGGTGACGGGCGCGCCGGCGACGGCGGCGTGGAAGACGTCCGGGCGGCGGAGCACGGCGAGGGCCGAGAGATAACCGCCGTAGGACCAGCCGCGGATCGCGACGCGTTCGAGGTCCAGCTCCGGGTGGTCGGCCGCGGCGGCGTGCAGGGCGTCGACCTGGTCGGCGAGGGTGACGTCGGCGAGCTTGCCCGCGATCTCCCGCTCCCAGGCCGGGCCGCGGCCGGGCGAGCCGCGGCCGTCGGTGACGAGCACGGCGAAGCCCTGGTCGGCGAGCCACTGCGGAGTCAGGAAAGCGTTGCGGCTCTGGAGCACGCGCTGGGCGTGCGGGCCGCCGTACGGGTCGAGCAGCACGGGCAGCTTGCCCTCGCTGGGTTCGTAGCCGCGCGGGAGCACCAGGGCGGCGCGCAGGCCGCGCTCCCCCAGCGTGAGCCAGCTGAGGTTCGGTTCGATCTCGGGGTCCACAGTGGACGACGTGATGCGACCGACCTCGGTGCCGTCGCGCAGGACCGTGACCACCGGGCCGCTGTGGGCGAGGCTCCACTCCGTGAGCACGGTCAACTCCGCGCTGCCCGAGCCGCCGTGCACGCCGTCCTGAGTGGACAGTCGCTGCACGCCGCCGGAGCCGGTGCGGTAGACGTGGATCTGCGTAGAGTCGGCCTCCGACGCGGTGAAGAGCACCTGCTCGCCCGCGTGCAGCACCGCGCGCAGCTGCGTGCCCGGCGGAGTGACGGGCTCCCCCGCCACCACGAGCCGGTGGTCGCCGTCGGCCGCGCTCGCGGTGACGAGCCGGCCGTCGGAAGTCCACGCCGGCACGCCCTGGACGATGTCGACCCAGTGCTCGTCGGTCTCGGTGTGCAGCTCGGTCACGGAGCCGTCGGCCGGGTCGAGCGCCAGCACGGTGAGGCGCTTCTGGTCGCGCGGCTGCACTGCGAGCAGCGGCGCGCCGCCGGCCGACCAGTGCACCGTGACCAGGTACTCCCAGTCGCCGCGCTCGACGTCGACGCGGCTGCCGTCCAGGCCGAGCACCGCGAGTGACACGACGGCGTTGGGCGAGCCCGCCGACGGGTAGGCCACTACGTTGGCCGGGTGGTCCGGGTTCGCGGGGTCGCCGATGGTCCAGCGCGGCACGGGGCCGCGGTCGGAGCGCTCGACGATGAGGCTCTGCCCGTCCGGCGCCCACCAGTAGCCGCGCGTGCGGTCCATCTCCTCGGCGGCGATGAACTCCGCGAGGCCCCACGCGATGTCGTCGCCGTCTTCCCCGACGAGCGTGCGGTCGGTGCCCGTGGCCAGCTCGATCACGCGCAGGCGGCGGTCGCGCACGTAGGCGACGTGGGTGCCCGTCGGGTTGGGCCGCGGGTCGACGACCGAGCCGTCGACGAGCACCGCGGTGGAGCCGGTGGCCAGGTCGAGCGTGTAGAGCTTGCCGGACAACGTGAAGGTGACGACGGTGAACGCGTCGTCCACGCCGTAGGCGACCACGCCGCCGCCGGTCTCCCGCGCGCGCTCGCGCCGCGCCCGCTCCTCCGGCGGCAGGTCCTCCTCGCCGGGCAGCAGCTCCGCGGCGTCGACGAGCTTGGACTCCGCACCGCTCGCGAGGTCGAGCGACCACAGGCTGTGCCGCGGGTCCGTGCCCGTCTCGCTGCGCAGGAACAGCACGCGCGAGCCGTCCGGGGCCACGCGGAACTGCTTGGGGGCGCCGAGGGTGAAGCGCTGCGTGCGGGCCTGGCGGCGGAGGAACGGAACGTCGTCGAGAGCAGAGTCGGTCACGCCCGCACTCTTCCAGACGATCAGGCCGGCACGCCATCACCCTTCAGCATCGCCAGCTGCTCGGCGATGTCGAAGTGCGGCTCCGGGAACCGCGGCGCCATCTCCGTCATCGTCTCGATCAGCAGCTCGGCGACGGCCCAGTTGCGATACCACTTGCGGTCGGCCGGCACGACGTACCACGGCGCGTGCTCGGTGGACGTGCGCGCGACCAGGTCGGCGTACGCCTGTGCGTAGGCGTCCCAGCGGCCGCGGGCCTCGACGTCGGACGGTGCGAACTTCCAGATCTTCTCCGGCCGCTCCAGCCGCGCGACCAGCCGGCGCAGCTGCTCCTCGGGCGAAATGTGCAGGAACACCTTGACGATCGTGGTGCCACCCGCCACGACCTCCTCCTCGAACGCGTTGATCTGCGAGATCCGGTTGCGCCGCTCGGCCGCGGTCAGCAGACCGGACACGCGGGGCACGAGCACGTCCTCGTAGTGTGACCGGTCGAACACGCCGATCTGGCCCGACGCCGGCAGCTCCTTGCGGATGCGCCACAGGAAATCGTGGCGGCGTTCGGCGGGGGTGGGCACCTTGAAGCCCTTGTAGCGCACGCCCATCGGGTTCACCAGACCCAGCACGTGCCGGACGGTGCCGCCCTTGCCGGAGGTGTCCATGCCCTGCAGCACGAGCAACACGCTGCGGCCGCCTCCGCTGGTGCCCTCGGCGTACAGCGCCTCCTGCAAGGCATCGAGCCGCTCGCCGGCGGTGGCGAGTTTCTTCTCGCCCTTGCCCTTCTTGCCCGGCCCGACGGGTGAGGACCCCGGATCCGGCAGCTCCGCCGTGGCACGGAGCGCGTCGCGGACCCGGGTCCCGTTGTCGTTCTTCGCCATCCGGCGACGATAACCTCAGGAAGCGGCCTTCGCGGCGAAGAGCTTCAGCAGTCCGTTCCAGCCGCCCTCGGTGTTCACGCCGTCGCGAACCTTTTCGGCAGTGGCGCCGTGCCGCTCGAACGCGCGGTGTTCGACGTCGACTCGCGTGGTCCCGGGCCCCTCCTCCGTGAAAACAACCTCGATCTCGCTCGCACGTGCCGGGTCCGGATCGATCTTCCAGTCCCCGTCGATCTGCCACGACAGAACCACTCGGCCGGGTGGCTCCCAGACGAGCACGTGGCCCCAGACGCACTCGGATCCGTCGGTGAGCCGCTCGTACCAACGTCCACCTTCTCCCGATTCGAGGACCACCTCGGCGAGCGCAACCTCGCCCAGGTGGTGCTCGCGGGGCCACCAGCTGTCGAAACCCTCGGTGTAGACCTTGAACGCGTGCTCGCGCGAGCAGGCGACGGTGATCGTCTTGCGGATCGGTTCGAGTGTCATGGCTCTTCGCTTCCTCGCTCGGGGGCGGTGGCTTCGGCTTGCTTCGCGAACGAACTCAGCGCGTCCGACCACATCTCGTCGAGGTAGGCGCGCAGCGCGGCGATCCCGTCGGGCCGCAGCCGGTACAGCCGTTTCGTCCCGGCCGCCTGGTCGACGACCAGACCCGCCTCCTTGAGCACCTTCAAGTGCTGCGAGACCGCCGGACGGCTGATCGGCAACGTCGCGGCCAGCTCTCCCACCGCGCGCGGCCCTTCGCGGAGCGCTTCGAAGATCGCGCGCCGCGACGGGTCGGCGAGGGCGGAGAGCTGGTCGCTTCCGTAAGTCGCCACGAACGGTAAGTTACAGCTTACCAATGACAGTTGTCAACGCCGCGCATCGATTCGCCGGTCGAACCGCTCGACTGCGCAACGAACGACGGGTGAAAGCAACGTTTCCCGGCTGAAGTCCCCGCCGCTTGGATCTAGCCTGAACGCATGACGACGCTCGCCGGTCGGGAGACCGCCATCCCTGCCTCCGCCGACGGTTTCATCGAGCTCGACGAGCGGTGGAGCACGCACAACTACCACCCGCTGCCTGTCGTGATCGCCGAAGCCGAGGGCGCGACGGTGACCGACGTCGAGGGCAAGAGCTACCTCGACTTCCTGTCCGGTTACTCCGCCCTGAACTTCGGCCACCGCCACCCCGCGCTGATCGCCGCGGCCGTGGAGCAGCTGGGCCGGGTCACGCTGACCTCGCGCGCGTTCCACCACGACCAGCTCGGGCTGTTCTGCCGCGAGCTCGCCGAGCTGACCGGCACCGAGATGGTGCTGCCGATGAACTCCGGCGCCGAGGCCGTGGAGTCGGCGGTCAAGGTGGCGCGCAAGTGGGCGCACCAGGTCAAGGGCGTGCCCGACGGCACGGCCGAGATCGTGGTCGCCGGCTCGAACTTCCACGGCCGCACCACCACGATCGTCTCGTTCTCCACCGACGACACCGCGCGTGCCGGCTTCGGTCCGTTCACACCGGGCTTTGTCACGGTCCCCTACGGTGACGCGGCCGCCCTGCGCGCCGTCATCACTCCCCGCACCGCCGCGGTCCTGCTGGAACCGGTGCAGGGCGAGGCCGGCGTGATCGTGCCGCCGGCCGGCTACTTCGCCGACGTGCGCCGCGCCTGCGACGAGAACGGCGTGCTGCTCATCGCCGACGAGATCCAGTCGGGCCTCGCCCGTACGGGCACCGTGCTGGCCCTGGACCACGAGGGCGTGCGTGCCGACGTCTACACCCTCGGCAAGGCCCTCGGCGGCGGCATCCTGCCCGTGTCCGCCGTGGTCGGCAGCCGCGACGTGCTGGGCGTGCTGAAGCCGGGCGAACACGGCTCGACGTTCGGCGGGAACCCGGTGGCCTGTGCCGTCGGCCGCACCGTGGTGCGGCTGTTGCAGACTGGGGAGTACCAGCAGCGCTCGGTCGAACTCGGCGCGCACCTGCACGAACGGCTGTCGGCCTTGGTCGGGCACGGCCTGTCCACGGTTCGCGGCCGCGGTCTGTGGGCGGGCGTGGACATCGCTCCTGGCGGGCCCACGGGCCGGGCTGCTTCCGAGTCGCTCGCCGCACTGGGCGTGCTGTGCAAGGAGACGCACGACCACACGCTGCGCATCGCTCCCCCACTGGTGATCAGCCGCGAGGAGCTGGACCGTGGCATCGACGCGATCGCCCAGGTGGTGCGCAGGTAGCCCGCTCGCGGGAGCGTTTCGCCCGGTTCGCTCGTTGAGTCCCGTATGGGACGAGGGGACTGGGTGGAACGGCCGCTGGTCGGCACGGACGACGTCGACCCGGCGCAGCTGTACGCGCGCGGCAAGCAGCTGCGGGTGCGTACGCCGGTCGAGGCGCACGACCACGCGGCGGCGGGTGCGGCCCGGCCGAGCGTGCAGGAGTACTTCGCGGCGAGCAACGCGGCGCGGCTGCCCGAACTGGTGGAGCTGCGGCGCGAGCGGATGGCGGCGTCGCCGTTCACGTTCTTCCGCGGGGCGGCCGGATTGATGGCGGCGGACCTCGAGGGGTCGCCGTCGTCGGGGCTGACGGCGCAGCTGTGCGGTGACGCGCACGCGGCCAATTTCGGGCTGTACGGCACGCCCGAGGGCCGGATCGTCATGGACGTCAACGACTTCGACGAAACCGCGCCCGGGCCGTGGGAGTGGGACCTCAAACGGCTGTCGGCGAGCCTCGTGCTCGCCGGGCGCGAGGGTGGGATCGGCGAGGCGGCGTGCCGCGAAGCCGCGGAGGACGCGGTGAAGTCCTACCGGCGCACGATCCGCGCGCTGGCGGAGCTGCCGTTCCTGCAGTCGTGGAACGCGCTGCCCGACGCGTCGGCCGTGTCGCGGGCGCGCGCCGACGAGCTGATCGACGACTTCGCCGAAGCCGAGGAGAAGGCGCGCCGCAACACCAGTGCCAAAGTGGTGGCCAAATGGACCCGCCACGTCGACGACCACGAGACCGGCCTGGCGCGCCACCGGTTCGTCGAGGACCCGCCGGTGCTCACCCACGTCGACGACACCACGGCCGCCTCGGTCGTGGCCGGTCTGGCGTCCTATGTGGACACCCTGCGCGAGTCGCGGCGCACGCTCGCGTCGCGCTACCGCGTGGCCGACGTCGCGTTCCGGGTGGTCGGCACGGGCAGCGTCGGGTTGCGCAGCTACGTCGTGCTGCTGCACGGCAACGAGGACGAAGACCTGGTGCTGCAAGTGAAACAGGCGCAGCCCTCGGCGCTGGCGCCCTACCTCGGCCTCTCCCCCGCCGACCACGAAGGCCGCCGCATCGTCAACGGCGCCCGCCTCGTCCAGGCCGAGACCGACATCCTCCTGGGCTGGACGACGATCGACGGCATCCCCTTCGTGGTCCGCCAGTTCCGCAACCTCAAGGGCGCCATCGACCCGGCCGCCCTGCGCGAGAACCACCTCGACGACTACGGCCGCCTCGCCGGCGCCCTGCTCGCCCGCGCCCACACGCGCTCGCTGCACCCCCAACTGCTCGCCGGGTATTTCGCCGACGACGAGGACCTGGACGAGGCGATCGGGGCGTACGCCTTGCGGTACGCCGATCAAACGGAAGCTGACCACGCGGAGTTCATCGGCTGAGGCGGACACGTCAGCGGCCAATGCTGGAGAACGAATTCCCCGGGCCGCGCACGTGCTCCAGAGTCGCGCGAACGACAGTGCCTGCCTGAAAGCCCGCGGCATCACCCAGCTCGGGCGAGCGTCTACTGGTCAGCCGGGATCGGTGAACGAGATCGGCTTGCCGGTGGCGTGGGCATATGCGATCTCCCTGCTTGTGGACTCGCCGATATACCCGCCGCGGTTGACGACCAGAACCCGGTCAGCCAGGTCGATCTTGCGCAGGTGGAGGGCGTCCAGCGCGGTCTTCTGCTCGTTGGTGATCAACTCGTCTGCTTCGCCTGGAGCGACGACGATGACACCTGCGAAGGTCAGATCACGGTTCGCCGCACGCATCTCGTCCACGAACCGGGTAGAGCCGCAGATGCAGACAATCTCAGGTCGGTCGGGCACGGCTCAGTCCTTCGGTCGAACGGGAAACCGTCAATGTGCACGTTGACATCACAGACGGCACACAAGCCAACAGTTGTGCAGCGAGATGGACACCGGCGGCTGCACCATCGCAGGCGGGAGGCGTGGCCCGTACTGGGAATGACGCTGCTCGACGGCGAAGTCCCGGGCGCACCCGGCCCACCAGCTTCCTTGGGCAACACGGCCTAGTACTGCAACGGCAGTTAGGTAAGTGGGTAGCCGCGTCGTTTGTAGTGGCTGAGGCGGGCTTGGTGTTGTCGTCGGCGCCGGAAGTGGGACCA
>NZ_JBFBAE010000038.1:0-85327 GCF_040689465.1 Amycolatopsis sp. NPDC051373
GGACGCGCGCGCGGTACGCGCGCCGGAAACACCCCGCGCGCGCGTCTGCACCGTGCCCGCCGCCCGCAGCCCCACCCCCCCACCCGCCGTCCGCGCGGCCGCGCTGACGGCGGGCCTGAGCGCAGCACGGCGACCAGCGTCAGCACCACGGCCGCGCCCGCCCCCGCCAGGCCCAGCGCCCGCGTGTGCCGCGGAGCCCGCGGCCGCGCCCGCTCCCGCCAGGCCCAGCGCCCGCGTGTGCCGCGAAGCCCACAGCCGGCCGGTGCGCGCGGCGCCGGCCGTGACCGTGGCCGCGAGGTCGTCGTACTCCGGTTCCGGCCGATCTGTGCCCCTCGGCACAAGGTGAAGCACCTCACCGTCGCGCACGCGCTGGGCGCCCAGCGTGCTCGCTTCCATCACCGGGGTGCGGTCGGGGCGGCGCGGCATCCAGCCGCCGTCGTGCACGCCCTCGTCGGCGAGCGCGGCGCCGGCGCGGCGCACCAGGCCGGGCAGCAGCTCCGCGACCGGCGAGCGGTCCGGCAGCGCCAGGTCCATGCGGCGGGCCGGCACGTCGATCATCACCCTCTCCAGGCCTGTGGTCGTCGTCGGTCCTGCCCGGGCTCGGGCGGCTCACGACGACGGGGGAGCACGGCCCGCGGGGGCTCTCGGCAGCTTCCGGACATCGATCGGGGACGCTCTTCATACCGATGAGTGAGCGCATGAGACGTCCGTCTCCACCAAAGGGGTGAAAGATCGGTTGTCGGGCAGCTCGTACTCTTACGGGGCGTTACTCATAGAGGAACATTCACGTTGAGCCGTGAGTTGCTTCGAGCCAAGAACGAGATGAAGGAGGTACCGCCATGGGCACCGAGCCCCCCGTCGTCCACGCGACGATCGTCTTCGGGCTGCGCACGTTCGGGAGCGTTCCGCTGCCGGTGCGCGCTGACCTCGAGTACGACCCGTCGGACCCGTACGCCATTTCCGTCGGCTACCACGCCGGCCCCGGTGTCGTCCGCTGGCTCTTCGGCCGCGACCTGCTCGCCGACGGCCTCATCGCCCCCGCCGGAGACGGCGATGTGCGAGTGCGCCCGGCCGCCGACGACGCCCGAGTGGTCGTCGAGCTCAACGCCCCCGACGGCTCCGCCGTGCTGGAAGCGCCGGCCGACGAGCTGGCCGACTTCCTCGACCGCACCTACGACGAGGTGCCGGCCGGCGACGAGGCCCTGTGGTTCGACTTCGATCAGGAGCTCGCGAAGCTGGCTCTGCGGGACTGAGCTCCCCGGCACCATTGGGGACTCCGCTTGATCGAGGCTCCGCTTTATCGAAGCTCGGTGCCGCCGATTGGCTCGTACCACTGAGCCGTCTGCACCACCGGTCGGCCGCATCACCGAGCTTCGCCGAGGCCCTCGCACTTCTCCGCATCGCCGGGGCCTCAGCGGCACCGAGGCCCCGCACCACCGAGGCCCCGCACCACCGGGGCCTTGGCGGCAGGTACCAAAGCCGCCGCGCCGCCGGGTTCTCAGCGCCGCTGTCCGGCCCACCGGACGGCGGGACCCATCGCCCACCCGGCGGCCACGAACACCGCGCCCACCAGCAGCCAGCCGGGGGTGCCCCACTGCACCACCACCGTGCTCAGCAGCGCCGGGCCCGCCATCCGGGCCACGGACGTGCCGGTCCCGAAGAACCCCTGGTACTGGCCCTGCCGCGCGGCGGGCGCCAGGTCGAAGCCGATTTCCCAGGTACCGGCCGACTGCAGCATCTCCCCGAGTACCTGCTGGAGCGCTCCGGCCACGAGCACCGCGACGGCCACTGTTGCCGACGAGCCCGCCGCCGACAGTGCGAACGCCACGCAGGATGCGGCCAGCAGCACCCCGGAGTGCCGCACCGGCCGTGTCGCCGAACGCAGGCCGGTCACCCGCGTCGCCACGCGCACCTGGCCCAGCACCACCACGATCGTGTTCAGCACGAACAGGGCCGACACCGTCCACTCGGGAGCGGCAGTCCGCGAGACGATCCACAGTGGAATCGCGACGCTCAGCAACGGCATGCGCAGCAACAGGATGGCGTTCAGCAGTGTGACGAACGCGTAGGGCCGGTCGCGCAGTACGGCCCGCGCCGGCTCGCCCTTGACCCGCGGCACCGGCGCGACGGCCGGTAGCAGGCGCAGCAGCACGGCGGACACCACGAACGCGGCCGCGTCGAGGGAGAACGCGGCGACGTAAGCGCCGCGCGTGTCGGCCAGCAGCGCGAGCCCGCCGAGTCCCGCGCCGACGGCCAGCCCCGCGTTGCCGGCCGACTGCAGGTACGCGCGGATCCGCGTGCGCTGCTGCGGTTCCGCCACCGCGGCCAGCAGGGCCTGCCGCACGGCGCCGACGCCGCATTGACCGGTGGCATAACAACAAGCGGCGAGCGTGAACGTCCACGCCGAACCCGCGAACAGGAACGCCGTGATCGCCAGCCCGGTCGCCACCGACAGCAGCACCGCCGCGCTCCGCGCACCCCGGCGGTCGGCCGCGTGCCCGAGCGGCACGCCGGCGACCGTGCCGACCGCCCAGCCCAGCGTGAGACCGAGCCCCACCTGGCCTGGTGTCAATCCGACAACACGCGTGAAATACAGCACCGAGCACGTGAGAAACGCACCATCGCCCAGTGAGGCGGCGAGCTGCGCGCCCGCGAGCAGGCGGCCGGGCCGCGAACTGGTCACGGAAGCGAGGCGCTCGATCGTCGTCATGCCGCGACGGTAGAAGAGCATTTGGCCCTGCACCAGATCCAATTCCACGCAGCCAGACCGGGCCAATGTAGGCTCCCGGAGGTGGACTTCCACGTGACGCTCGCCGGGCGCGGCGACCTCGGCACACGCATCTACCGCGAGCCGCGCGACGCGATCCTCGACGGCCGGCTGCGCTCCGGCGCACGCCTCCCACTCACCCGTGAGCTGGCGAAGCGCCTGTCGGTCTCCCGAAACACCGTCGCCGTGGCCTACGACCGGCTCACCGCCGACGGGTTCCTTTCCGGCCGCGTCGGCTCCGGCACCTACGTGTCCGCCGAGCTGCCCGCCGCCCGGACGAGACACGCACCCGCCGGTGCGGCCCTGCGCCCGCGTGAGGTGTGGCGGACGCTGCCCCCGCTCGAGCCGACGCGCGCCGATCCGGAGTACGACTTCCGCGTCGGCATCCCCGACGCGCGGCTCTTCCCGATGCAGACCTGGCGCCGGCTGCTGTTGGCGGAGCTGCGGGGAACCGGTTTCGCGCAGTACGGCGACCCCGCGGGCCACGCCGGGCTGCGGGCGGCGATCGCCCGCCACGTCGGCGTTTCGCGGTCCGTGCGCGCCGACGCCGACGACGTCCTCGTGACGCAAGGCGCTCAGCAGGCGCTCGACCTGCTGTGCCGCGTGCTGCTCGAACCCGGCGACCGGGTCGCGATGGAAGAACCCGGTTACCGCATGGCGCGGCTGCTGTTCCGTTCGCACGGCGCCGAAATCGTCGGCGTACCCGTGGACAGCGAAGGGTTGCAGGTTTCGGCGCTGCCCGCGCGCACGCGCCTGGTGTACGTGACGCCGTCGCACCAGTTCCCGTTGGGTACGCCGATGTCGCTCGCGCGCCGCACCGCGTTGCTCGGCTGGGCCGAGCGCGCCGGCGCGCTCGTGATCGAGGACGACTACGACAGCGAGTTCCGCTTCTCCGACCGGCCGCTCGAACCGTGGCAGAGCCTCGACCGCGCCGGCTGCGTCGCCTACGTCGGCTCGTTCGCCAAGACGCTGCTTCCCGTGCTGCGCCTGGGTTTCCTGATCGCGCCACGCTCGTTGCGCGGCGCGCTCCTCCGCGCCCGGCAGCTGGCCGACTGGCACGGCGACCACTACGCGCAGGCCGCCCTCGCCCGGTTTCTGGACGAGGGCCTGTTCGCCCGCCACATCCGCAAAGCGACGCGCGAATACGCCGCGCGCCACGAGCACATCACGACGCTGCTGCACGAGGAGTTCGCGGAACAGCTCACGCCGGTGCCCTCGGCCGCCGGGTTGCACCTGTGTGCGCTGTCCGAAGTGGACGTGGAACCCGTTGCGGCGCGGGCGAACCAGGCCGGTTTCGGTGTGCAGACACTGGCCGGGCTCTGCGGGGAACCTGCGCCGTCCGGGCTGGCCCTTGGGTACGGCGCCGTGGCCCCGGAGAAGATCGCGGCTGGGCTCGCCGCACTGAAACGTGTGTTCGACGAGGGTTGACCTCACAGCACACCGGCGTACGGTCGGAGGTGTTGGCTGTTGTTCAGACACGTGCTCCGGTCAGCGCCCCTGCAGGTTCCTGCGAGAGGAGCGCTCCATGAACACCCCGTTTTCCGCGGTTTCGATACCGGCGGAGCTCACCATCACGACCACCGACCACGAGGGCACTCGCGTGCTCACCCCGGTGGGCGACCTCGACTCCGCCACCGCCCACGATTTCGCCGAAGCACTCGCGGATGCCGCGCGGCTCGGCGGGCCTGTGGTGGCGGATCTCTCCCGCGTCGAGTTCCTCGGCTGCGCCGGAATCCGCGCGTTGTTCGCCGCGCACGATCGGGCTTTTTCGTTCACCGTGGTGTGTGACGGTGTGCGCAGCGTGCGCCGCTGCCTCGACTTGACCGGCGCGTCCGACACGCTGGCCGTGCACACGACGCTCACCGAAGCGCTCGCGGCCGCGGTCGTGTCCTGAGCGAGTTTCGGGGCCCGGGGCCTCGGGTAGGCCGAGATCATGACTGCTCACACGACGAACGTCCCGGACCTCGAGCTGAACAACGGCGTGCGCATCCCGCAGTTCGGGTTCGGCGTGTTCCAGATCCCGGAGGACGACACCGCCGACGCCGTGCGGACCGCGCTCGAGGCGGGCTACCGCCACATCGACACCGCGCAGATGTACCGCAACGAAGCCGGTGTCGGCGAGGGCATCAAGAAGTCGGGTGTGCCTCGTGAAGAAGTCTTCGTCACCACGAAGCTCGCCAACGACGCCCAGGGCCATGACAACGCGATCAACGCGCTCGAAGGCAGCCTGCGCCGGCTCGGGCTCGAATACGTGGACCTGTACCTGATCCACTGGCCGTTGCCGCACCAGAACAAGTACGTGCGCACCTGGGAAGGCTTCGAAGAGCTGCTGCGCGCCGGGAAGGCGCGCTCGATCGGCGTGTCGAACTTCCAGGTGGAGCACCTCGAAGAGCTCGCCCGCCAGACCGGCACGGTGCCGGCGGTGAACCAGATCGAGCTGCACCCCGCGTTGCAGCAGACCGAACTTCGCGCCTACCACCGCGCGCACGGCATCGCGACCGAGGCGTGGAGCCCCCTCGCGCAGGCGGCCGTGCTGTCCGACCCGGTGCTGACCGGGCTGGCGGACAAGCACGGCAAGACCGCGGCTCAGGTGGTGCTGCGCTGGCACCTGCAGCTGGGCAACATCGTGTTCCCGAAGTCGGCCACGCCCTCGCGCATCCGCGAGAACATCGACGTGTTCGATTTCGAACTCGCCGACGAGGACCTGGAAGCGATCGGCAAGCTCGACGCCGACCACCGCACGGGCCCGCATCCCGACACATTCCGCGGCTGAACCGTCGCTGCGGGTTTTCCCCCGCTGGTCGAGGGGTAGTTCTTCGGAAGAGGCCGGAAGGAGTGTGCCGGGATGAGCACAGAAGCGTACGTCTCGTTCCTCGCCATCGGTGTGGTGCTCGTGCTGATCGACGGGCAGGTCATCTACCGCAGCGGACGCGGGTACCTGGAGAATTCCTATGGTGACCCGGCCGCCGGCGCGTCGATGACCCGGTTGGTGACGGTGCTGTTCCACCTGGTGACGCTGGGACTGCTGGCGTTGCTGTCCACGATTCCGCTGGGCGACAGCGATCTGCCCGGCGTGGTGGGCCGCGTCGGCGTGCTGCTGCTGGTGCTGGCGATCGTGCACGCCATCACGCTCACCGTGCTGGGCCGCATCCGCGGCGAACAGGTGGGCGAGGCCGTGGTGAACCGCAGGATCTCGCGCCGGGAGGCCGAGCAGCGCGGAACGGCGGTGACCACGGCCGTGCCGACCCAGGAGGCGAGTTATCCGGACGTGAGCCCACCGCTGGAGCATCGCGCGCCGTGAATGCCCTTCATGCCTCAGACTTTCGTGAACGAACCTGAGGAGTGACGGAATGAACAGACCCGTGGTCGAAATCGAACGCGAGCGCAAGTACGAGGTCGCGCAGGACTTGGTGGTCCCCGAGTTCGTCGGCTGCGGGACGGTGCAGGGCCAGGACGCTCCGGCGGAGGAGCAGCTCGACGCGACGTACTACGACACCGCCGGCTTTTCCCTCGTGCGCGCCGGGATCACCCTGCGCCGCCGCTTGGGCGGGCACGACGCCGGGTGGCACCTGAAGCTGCCGGTCGGGCCCGACGAGCGCGAGGAGCTGCAGGTACCGCTCGGCGCTGACGACGGCAGAGTGCCCCACGAGCTGAACCAGCTGCTGCGCGCCCACACCCTGGGGCGCAAGCTGCTGCCGATCGCGCACCTCAAGACCGACCGGTTCGAGCATCGCCTCACCGACGCGTCGGGCCAGATCGTGGCGACGGTGACCGACGACCACGTGACCGGCGAGGTCGGCGGCAAGACCGCGCGGCTGGACCGGTGGCGCGAGTTCGAAGTGGAACTGAAGGGTGACGCCGCGCCGGACCTGCTCGACGAGCTGGAGAGCACGCTGGTCGACGCGGGCGCCCGGACGTCGCAGTGGCCTTCGAAGCTGCGGCGGCTGATCGGCGACCGCGTGCCCGACGGGCAGGTGGTGGGCAACCGGCCCGACGCCGGCGAGGTCGCCGGGGCCTACCTGCGGGAGCAGTTCGCGGCCCTGCAGCGGGCCGACGTCGGGGTGCGGCGCGACGTCGAGGACTCCGTGCACCAGCTTCGCGTGGCGTCGAGGAAGCTGCGGAGCGCGCTGCGGACGTTCTCGTCCATTGTGGACGACGACCGGGTTCCGGGCGTGACGCGCGAGCTGAAGTGGCTGGGCGGCGAGCTGGGCCCGGCCCGCGACGGCGAGGTCGTCGAGGCGCTCGTGCGCGAGTGGCTGGACGGCGCGTCGGCCGAGCTCGTGGTCGGGCCGGTCGACCAGTTCCTGACGCGGCGGTTCTCCCGCGAGGCCGTGGACGCGCGCACGAAGGCGCTGGAAGCGTTGCGCGGTAAGCGATACCTGGCTCTGGTGCAGGAGCTGGACGCCGTGGTGTCGGGTGTGCCGACCGATGCCGGACCTGCGAAGAAGGTGTTGCGCAAGCCGGTGCGCAAGGCCGCGGGGAAGCTGCGGAAGGCGGAGAAGGCGGCGCACGGGCTGTCCGGCCGGGAGCTGGAGCACGCACTGCACGACGTGCGCAAGAAGGCCAAGCGCGCCCGCTACGCGGCGGACGTGGTGCGGCCCGTGTTCGGCGGCAAGGTGCGGGTGTGGCGCAAGAACGTGAAGAACGTGCAGCAGCTGCTGGGCGATCACCAGGACTGGGTGGTCGCGGGGCCGGTCGTGTACCGCCTCGGCGTCGATGGCCGCGATGAAGGAGTCGGTTTCACGTTCGGCGTGCTGTACGGGACCGGTGGGGGAGTGCGGGCCGGGATGCAGCGGGAGTTCGTGAGCCGGTGGAAGCAGCTCGAAAAGGGAGACGCGCCGAAGTGGCTGTAGGCCGCGCGGCGAGGTGACCACGAACGGCGGCCGGGTGCCGGGGCGAGGTGCCTCGGTGTCCGGCCATCGCCCGTTCGTGAGGTGGGAATTCCGGGCGTGATTGAACCGCCGGCCCGTGTCGTCCGTGTTGCTGGGTGAGAGCGGCGTGAGGAGGCAACGTGCGGAGTCAACGGGCCGGGGACGTGGTCGCGTTCGTGCTGCCGGGCAACGTGGACGACGTCACGGAGCCCAGCGGGGGCAACACCTACGACCGGCGGATGTGCGAGAGCCTGCCGGGCGCGGGGATGCCCGTGCTGCAGGTCGCCGTGCCCGGGTCGTGGCCCGAGCCGGGGCCGACGGGGCGCGCGCGGCTGGCGCGGGCGCTCGCGGCGCTGCCGGACCACACGACCGTGCTGATCGACGGCCTGGTGGCGTGCGGGGTGCCCGAAGTGGTGGTGCCGCACGCGCGGCGGCTGCGCCTGGGCGTGCTCGTGCACCTGCCGCTGGCCGACGAGACCGGCCTGGACCCTGTGCACGCCGCCGAGCTCGACGCGTGCGAGCGCGAGACGTTGCGGGTGGTGCGCCAGGTCGTGGCCACCAGCCCGACGGCCGCGCGCACACTGATCCGCCGCCACGGCCTCGGGCCGTCGACGGTCGCCGTGGTGGAGCCGGGCGTGGACCTGGCGCCGCTGGCGTCGGGGACCGACGGGGCTTCGCGGCTGCTGTGCGTGGCGGCGGTGACCCCGCGCAAGGGCCAGGACGTGCTCGTCGAAGCGCTGGCTCAGCTGCCTGACCTCGATCTCACCGTGGACTTCGTCGGCTCGCTGACGCGCGCGCCGGAGTACGTCGACGAGCTGCGGTGGTCCGTCGACCGCCTCGGCCTCGCCGACCGCGTCACCTTCAGTGGCCCGAAGGCCGGCGCCGAGCTCGACGCGGCGTACGACCGCGCCGACCTGGTGCTGCTGCCCTCGCACGCGGAGACCTACGGCATGGTCATCACCGAAGCCCTGGCGCGCGGCATCCCCGTGGTGGCCAGCGACGTCGGCGGGGTGCCGGACGCGCTCGGCCGCTCGTCGGACGGCGCCGTGCCCGGCCTGCTCGTGCGGCCCGGCGACCCGGGCGCCCTCGCTTTCGCGCTGCGCCGCTGGGTGACGAACGCCGAGCTGCGGCGCGCCCTGCGCACGGCGGCGCTCGGCCGCGGCAGCGCCCTCGAAGAATGGGACGGCGCGGCCCGCCGGCTCACCGAAGTCCTTTCCCGCTGGCGTTCCATCCCGATCAAGGTGGCTTGATGCGTACGTTCTGGTCGTGGTTCCGAATCCTCGCCGGGTTCGCGATCATCGGGGTGCTGGCGTGGCGCCTCGGCACCGATGCCTTTCTCGACGGCCTGCGCGTGATCGGCCTGATGCCGGTACTGGCCGCGCTGGCGATCGGGCTGCTCACCACCGTCGTGAGCGCTTGGCGCTGGCGCGTGGTCGCTTCGCGGCTGGGCCTGCGGCTGCCGCTGCGCCAGGCCGTGGCGGATTACTACCGCGCGCAGTTCCTGAACGGGGTGCTGCCCGCCGGGATCCTCGGCGACGTGCACCGGGCGGTCGAGCACGGTCGGCAGGCCGGCGACGTGGCGAGGGGTGTGCGAGCTGTTGTGCTCGAACGCACAGCCGGACAGGTCGTGGTGGTGGCGGCCGGACTCGCCGTGTTGATTTTCCGACCTGCGGTGTTGCCGGGGGTCGCACACGATGTGCTGACTGTCGCAGGTGCCGGGGTTCTTTTCGTCGCGATCGTGGTGCTCACGGTCGCGTGCGGCACGGGCGAGCGACGGCTGCACAGCGCGTCGAAGTGGCGGCGGGGGTTCGCCGAGTCGATGGCGGACGTTCGCGCGGGGCTGCTGGGGCTGCGCACCTGGCCGCGGGTCACGGCGTTGTCGCTGGTGGCGCTGGCCGGGCACCTCACGCTCTTCGTGGTCGCGGCGCACGCGGCCGGTGCCACCGCTTCGCTGATGACGCTGCTGCCGCTGCTCGTGCTCGCGCTGCTGGCGATGGGGCTGCCGATCAACGTCGGCGGATTCGGGCCGCGCGAAGGTGTCGCCGCGCTGGCGTTCGCCGCTGCGGGGCTGGGCGCCCAGCAGGGGGTGACGGTCGCCGTCGTCTACGGGTTGCTGGGGCTGGTGTCCACGGCTCCCGGTGGCGCTGTGCTGCTGGTCCAGTGGCTCGGCTCGCTGCGCCGCCGTCCGGCCGCACCGACCGCGTTGCCGACGCGTACTCCGGTGCCTGCGCAGGCTCGGATGCCCGCGCACTCGGCCGCCTGACGATCACCCCTTTTCCGATGCGGTACCGCTGTGGCCGCTCGCAGGGTAATCTTGCTAGGCAAAATTCACCTGACAAAAGTACTTGACCGACGCGCCGGACACGAACGACGGCGGGCTGCTGACCGGATTCAGGGAATCACTGGTTCCGCGGGTCGGCACCCGCAACAACCTGACCGGGGTCGCCCTGGTGCTGCACCTCGCCTTCCCCGGCCGCACCTCGGGTTGGCGCGACGAGGCCGCCGGCGAGGGCCGGCAGACGGCGGTGGACCTGCTCTTCTCGCTGCTGGCCGATTTCCTCGACAAGCGCGACCTGCCCGGTGGGACCGCAGTGATCTTCGACGGTTACCTGACCTGGTTGAAAGCCCAGTCCTGGCACCATCCGTGACGGCGCGGGTGCATTGCCCGACTGTGGTGCGGACCGACCTGGTCCGGTGGCGCTGAGCGGCTCATCCGGGCCGACTCACGCCTCGGCGCGGGTGGACTCGGCTCGACCTGCGCTGACCGGCTCAGTCCGCGTCGAGGCGAGCTTCGGCGCGGGTGGGCTGGAACAGCTCGACCGAGTTGGCGGACGGATCTTCGATCAGCACCTGCCGTCCGCCGACCCCGTCGACGACCGGGCCGCGGAACGCCACCCCGGCCGTGCGCAGCCGCGCGACCTCGGCGTCGAGATCCTCGACCTGCAGCGCGAAGCGGTTCCAGCCCCCCGGCTCGGGCACCCGGCCGTCCGGCAGGGCCTGGCCGCCGCCGGACCCGCCGCCCGGCGCGCTGAGCAGCAGCCGCAGATCACCGCGGGCGAGCATCGCGAAGGCCGGGGCGGGGTGCATCACCTCGCTGAATCCGAGGTGGTCGCGGTAGAACGCGATCGCGGCGTCGACGTCGTCCACGAAGTAACGCACGCTGACTGTGGCCATGGCAGCCTCCCGAAGTCCTCACGATACCTACGCCCGGCTGAAGCGCGCGCCCCATTCGTGCACGCGGTCCAGCAGTTCCGGGGGCGACACCACCTGGAACTCAGCGCCGACGACGCCCAGCGCCAGGGTCGGCCAGTCCAGCGAGTCGGCGGTCATCAGCACCCGGCAGCGGCCCGACGAAAGCTCCTCCACCGTGCTCCACTGGCCGATCCGCTCGCGCACGCCGGCGGCCGGGGCCTCCACCACGACCTCCACCCGGTACGGCCGCGCGACGTTGTCCAGTCCGGCGCGGACGAACTCGGCGGCGTCGGCCGAGGGCAGCTCGCGCGGGCGGAACGGGGCGCCGGTGGCGTGCGGGTCGCTGAGGCGGTCGACGCGGAAGCTGCGCCAGTCGTGCCGGGTGAGGTCGTACGCGACGAGGTACCAGCGGCGGCCCACCGGCACGAGGCGAAGCGGCTCGACGTGCCGCTCGGTCTGCCGGCCGCCAGCGGCGGTGTAGGAGAACCGCAGCCGTTCGCTGTCGCGGCAGGCGAGCGCGATGGCCGTGAGCACGCCGGGGTCGACGCTGGGGCCGAGCGCGCCGTTCCAGCCGAGTGGCACGGTCATCGCGCGCAACGCGTCGACGCGCCGCCGCAGCCGGGCCGGCATCACCTGCACCACCTTCGCCAGTACGCGCAGCGACGACTCCGCGATGCCCTCGACCGAACCCTGCGCGGCGGCCTGCAGGCCGACCGCCAGCGCCACGGCCTCCTCGTCGTCGACCACCAGCGGCGGCAGCGTCGCGCCCGGCGCGAGCTGGTAACCGCCGTCGACGCCGCGCTGCGCCTCGACGGGATATCCCAGCTCACGAAGCCGCTCGACGTCGCGGCGCAGCGTGCGGATCGACACCTCCAGGCGCCCGGCCAGCTCCTGGCCGGGCCAGTACCGGTGCGTCTGCAGCAGCGACAGCAACCGCAGGGTTCGCGAGCTCGTGTTGGCCATGAATCCAGATTCTCTCCTATTGAGGTCACAAAGTGGCCGGAATGGGTTTTACCTTACGTTTGGACACAGACACCGACGAGAGGACGAGGCCGTGAACGAGACCCTGACGACCGAGGTGACCACGGGCGAGCGCGCCGACCTGCTGGCGATGCTGGGAAAGCACCGCCACTTCCTGCGGTTCACGACGCGCGACCTCACCGATGACCAGGCCCGCCTGCGGACCACGGCCAGCGAGCTGTGCCTCGGCGGCCTCATCAAGCACGTGACGTCGGTGGAGCGCGGCTGGGCGGAGTTCATCGTGCAGGGTCCTGCGGCCATGCCGGACTTCTCGGAGATGACCGAAGCCGACTTCGCCGAGCGCGCCGACGACTTCACCCTGCTGCCCGGCGAGACGCTGGAAGGCGTGCTGGCCGTCTACGCCGACGTGGCCGCCAAGACCGACGAGCTCGTCGCCACGCTGCCCGACCTGGGCGAGACCCAGCCGTTGCCGAAGGCGCCGTGGTTCGAGGAGAACGCGAGCTGGTCGGCGCGGCGCGTGTTCATGCACATCATCGCCGAGACCGCGCAGCACTCCGGCCACGCCGACATCATCCGCGAGTCGCTCGACGGCGCGAAGAGCATGGGCTGAGCGCGGGGCAGGCGGGCGCCACGTCCTCGGGCGCCCGCCTGCCGCGTCAGTTCTCCTCGGCCAGCCACGGGTAGCGGGCCGTGTCCTGCCCGGCGTAGTCCGGGTCGAGGTAGATGAAGCAGCGGTGGATCTTCCAGTCCCGGATCTCGAACACGTCGCACCACCGGCCGGCCGCCCAGTCGGGCACGCCGGCGCGCCACGGGCCGTCGCGGTGCTCACCGTGGCTGGTGCCTTCGACGACGACGAGGTCGCTGCCGGAGAAGATCCAGTTCAGCTCGGAGTAGTGGTGCTTGATGGCCTTCAGAGTGCCGGCTCATCGGTCATGATCTGGGTGCTCAACGCCATTTCGGCTCCTGCCCTCAGGCGGGTCGCCAGGCGCGGTCCACGGCGCCTGAGGCCCGGTACGCGAACGCGATGATCGGGCCGAGCGTAGCGCCGCCGGCCCAGTAAGCGCGGCCCGAAGCCGACGCCACGCAATTGCCGACCCCGAACAAGCCCGGGATGGGCGCACCGAGGTCGTCTGCACCCGGCCGTCCGGGTCGGTCCGCGGGCCGCCCTTGGTGTCGAGGACGCCGCCGGTGACGAGCGCGGCGTAGTACGGACCGGTGTCGCTGATCGGCCACATCGTCGGGTTCTCGCGGTCGGGCTCCTCCTTGACCGGACCGTTGAACACCAGCTGGATCGCGGTCTCGCCGCGGGCGAAGTCTTCGTCCTTGCCGTTCGCGGCGAAGTGGTTGAACCGGTCGATCGTCCGGGGCAGGTTCTCGGCGAAGTCGTCGGCGAGGGTGAAACCACCGGTCTCGGTGGCGTGGGCCGCGAGCCGCTCGCGGATCTTCACGGTGAGCTCGTCGAGCGTCCGCGCCTTGACGACGTGGGAGTCGTCGCTGCCCGGCGGGACGATCAAACGGCCGTATTCCTCGCTGGCGGAATGGTCCTGGCTGCGCTGATCCCACACCTGGACGAGCACCAGGTTCGGGTACTCGCCGGTGGCCGGGTCCCATCGGAAGAACGTCCGTGCGGACTCGTTGTAGGGCAGCTTCTCGTTGGCCACGCGCTCGCCCCGCCGGTTCACGAGGATCATCGAGTCGCCGGCCACCGAGAACATGCCGACCAGGTCGGGCCGCCCGGTCTTCTCCAGCGGCACCGGGCACATCCAGGCGTGGTTCATGGTGGCGAACTGCGGGCCCATCGCCGAGGAGATGCGTACGAAGTCGCCCTCGTTGGTCACCGCCGCGCAGCCCGGGTAGGCGGGGACACCGAGGTAGTCGCGGCGCAGCTCGTCGTCGTGGGAGAAGCCGCCGGTGGCGAACACGACGCCCTTGCGCGCCAGCACCCGCACCGTCTGCCCGGCGGCGGTCGTGGCCTCGACACCGGCGACGCGGACACCGTCCACGACGAGCCGTTGGACCCGGTGTCCCGTGCGCACGTCCACACCGTCGCGCTCGGCGGCCGCGGACATCTGCCCGACCGCCACTTCGCCGCCGTCGGACATCGATTCCCGGGCGCCTTCCGGCACCAGCACGCGCCCCTTCGGAGCCTTGTCCTCCGGCAGTTCCGACCAGTAGTCCGGCACGTCCGGGCAATGCCGGTAGGTGAGCGCGCCGCGCTCGGCCAGCAGCTCGGCGGCGGGGCCGGCGCTGTCGTAGAACGCGCGGGCCATCGAGGCTTCCCAGTCGGTGAGGCCGGCCGTCGGGCTCGCCGGGTCGAACCGGGTCGGCTGGGACAGGCGCGCGACGTAGCGGAGGAAGTCCTCGAACCGGTCCTCGACGCCGAGCGCGCGCATCGGCTCGTTGTTCGGCACCCAGTACCAGAAGGCGGCCTTCTTGACCGTGCCGCCGAGTTCCGGTGCCTTCTCCAGCAGGACCACCTCGTTGCCCAGCCACCGGCTGAACAGCGCGGTGGGCAGGCCGGCGCCTCCGCCGCCGACCACGACCACGTCGGCTTCGACGTCCGCGGACGTGAGGGTCGCGGGCCGGGCGCTCTCTCGCGGGGCGACTGAATCCTTCGTCATGCACACACCTTGCGGTTTCCCCGCGCGGCGCGGGTGTCTCACAATGAGACAGCCGTGGCGCCCGGCCGGTGGCCCATGATGGGTGCGCCGGGGGTTTCGGTCCGTGAACACAATGGAGTGACAACGGATGGGCTACGAGATCGACACACGCGACGGGCTGGCCCGCCTGCGCCACGCCAGGGAAGTCTTCCTGACCGAGCGGCGGCTGCCGGAAGACCTGCCCGCCTGGTTGTCCGCCGCCTGGCGCCGCTCGAGTTTCGCCGAGCTCGACGTCACGCGTGCCTACGTGCCGGAAGTGCCGGTGTCGCTGGAGACCCCGTTGGTCCGCGCCGCGACCCCGGTTCTGTCCGAATTGGCCGGTGACCTCGTCGGGCTCGGCGCCGCGGTGGTGCTCAGCGACGGCCACGCGCGGGTCGTCGGCTGCTGGGCCGACGAGGAGGCGGTGGGCGCCCACCTCGCCCGCATCGACACCCGGCTGGGTGCGGACCTGTCGGAGCGCTCCACCGGGACCAACGGGATCAGCCACGTCCTGGACACGGGCGGACCGGTCGTGGTCGGGGGACCGGAGCACATTTTCGAGCTGTACCAGAGCACGGTGTGCGTCGGCGCCCCGGTGACCGACCCGGTCACGCGGAAGGTCAGCGGCGCGGTGGCGGTGGTGTGCGAGCTCGACGTGCCGTTGCGGGTGCTGCACGCGCTCGCGACCACGGCGACCGGCGCGATCGAGCGGGAGCTGCTGCACGCCGCGTCGGCGCACGAACACCGTCTGCTCGAGGCCTACCTGCGGGCCGGTCCCGGCCGGTACCCGATCGCTGTGTTGGACGGCCGCACCAGGCTCGTCAGCGACGGCGCCGCCGCGCTGCTGCGAGCCCGCGACATCGAAACGCTGGAGTCCTGTGCGGTCGAGGCGGCGCGCGACGGCGGGCCGACCACGACCGAACTGATCCTCGACGACGGTGTGAAGGTCCGGCTCCGGCCCGCACTGCCGGACGACAGCCGGGGTTTGCTCGTGGTCGTCGAGCCACCGCGGCCGCGGCCGGGACGCCGACGCGCCCGGCTTTCCCTCTTCGCCGACGCCGGGCTGGCGGGTACCTCGCCGGCCTGGCGTTCGCTCGAGCGGTCAGTGGCGCGGGCGGCCACCCGGCCGGTGCTCCTGCTGGGCGAGCCGGGTGTGGGCAAGACCGTCGTTGCGCGAGCGGCGCTCGGTGATCCCGTCGTCCTCGAGGCCGCCGACGACGAGGGCTGGCTGGCGGAAGTCGCGGACGCGCTGGCGGCGCCGGCAGTGCTGCTGCGCCACGTCGAGCGCCTGCCGTCGAGCCGGGCCGCGCGCCTCGCCGCCCTCCTGACCGCCGGGCATCCCGCGCGGGTGATCGCGACACTCACGACCGGCACCGGGCCGGACAACTCGGACGTGCTGCGCACCGAATGGTCGCCGATCGAGATCCTGGTGCCCAGCCTGCGCGAGCGAACGGCGGACATCCCGGAGCTCGCGCAGCGGTTCGGCCGCGGCACGCACTTCACCCAGGACGCGCGGTCGACGCTGCAGCGCCACGACTGGCCCGGCAACCTCGTCGAGCTGAAGGCCGTGGTCGCGGCGGCGCAAGCGGAGGCCGCCGGGCCGACCGTCAGCGCACGCCATCTGCCGGGGCGCCTGCGCTCCGCACCGGCGCACCCGCGCCTGACGGAGCTGGAGAAAGCCGAACGCCTGGCCATCTCCGACGCGTTGCGCACCGCGAACGGCAATCGCATGCGGGCGGCCGCGCTGCTCGGGATCGGCCGCGCGACGCTGTACCGCAAGCTGCGGCGCTACGGTTTGGAGTGAGCGGGCTTGGAGTGAACGGGCCGGGCTCAGGTGATCCGCGTGTAGTGCATTTCGAAGTCGTGCTTCCAGTCCTCGTCCGGCATTGCCATCTCCCACGCGCCGTCGATGCGGTTGCCGTCCGCGCTGAAGGTGCCGGTGAAGCGCTGGCGGAAGTGCAGGGGCGAGAAGTCGGCGGCTTCGCGCAGCAGCGTCCACACGCCGTCGCGGAAGGTCATCGCGTAGAGGCGGCTGACGCCGCGGGCGTCGTAGTAGTGCTGGGTGAACGTGCCGTCCTCGTGGGCGGCCACGACGGAGTAGCTGTCCGGGGCCTCGGGCAGGGGGACTTCGGTGCGCTGCGTGAGGTAGCGGCCGTCGAGGATCCGTTCGAAGACACACCGGGCGACGGGTGGGGGCTGGTCCGCGGGCGCGTGGGGGAACCGGACGCTGACCGTCCACTCGCCGAGGAAGGGGTCCAGGTCGTCGGAGCTCACGCGGCGCCTCCAGAGTCAGCCGGTGCGGTCGCCGAAGGATTCCAGGAGCACGCGCAGGGCGTCGGCGAGGGCGGCCTGCGCGGGCGGGTCGAGGGCGTCGAGCACCCGGTGCTCCGTGTCGAGGTGGTCGGGCAGGGCCCGGTCGATCAGATCCCGGCCCTCGACGGTGAGGGCGACGACGATGCCGCGGCCGTCGGTTTCGCTGCGGCTGCGGGCGATCAGGCCGCGGTCTTCGAGCCGGTCGAGCCGTTGCGTCACGGCGCCGGAGGTGACCATGGCCGTGCGCATGAGCTCGGTCGGCGTCAAGCGGTGGGGCGGGTCGCTGCGGCGCAGCGTGGCGAGCACGTCGAACGACGCCGCGTCGAGGCGGTGCTTGGCGAACGTGCGGGCCAGTTCGGTGTCGATCAGGCGTGACACCCGCTTCAGACGGCCGATCACGGCCATCGGGGACACGTCGAGGTCCGGGCGCTGCGCAGCCCACTGCGCGAGCACGGAGTCCACGTGGTCGGCCATGACGTCAGCCTAATGGGTGGCTTAGCCGTGAGGTACGTCAGCGATCTGTCGAAGTTGCTTAGTGGTGAGCTACTTTGGCCGGGTGGCCGACGTCGAGACCAGTGCCGACACGATTCGCGGCTCCGGCGAGGGGATCCCGGACCGTGAAAAAATCTTGGTGCCCGGTATCGTCCGCGCGGTGGCGGAGGCTCTGGTGCGGCGGCGCGGGTTCGCGGTGGTGCTCCTCGTGCTCGCGGTGGCCGCGTCGGCCTGCGCGGCTTCGGACGCGGCGATCGGGCGGCTGGGCGAGGTCGTGCGCACGGCGTCGGGCCCGGTCCTCGGCACGGTGACTCCGGATCACCGTGTGTTCCAAGGGATTCCGTACGCGGCGCCACCGGTCGGCGAGCGCCGCTGGCAGCCACCGGCCCCGCCCGCGTCCTGGACCGCCGAGCGCGACGCCACGGCCCCCGGTCCACGCTGCCCGCAGGGCACCGCGGCCGGCACGAACGAGGACTGCCTGTACCTCAACGTCTGGACGCCGCCCGTTTCGACGACGAAACGCCCCGTGCTCGTGTGGATCCACGGCGGCGCCTTCCTCGACGGCGGCGGTGACGGCTACGACGCCACCCGGCTGGTCGTGCGCGGCGGCGCGGTCGTCGTCACGATCAACTACCGCTTGGGAGCGCTGGGTTTCCTCGCCGACCCGGCCCTGGGCGCGCAGCCCGGCAACTACGGTTTCCTCGACCAGCAACAGGTCCTGCGCTGGGTCCACGACAACATCGCGGCCTTCGGCGGCGACCCCGACGCCGTGACCATCGCCGGCGAGTCCGCGGGCGGCATGTCGGTGTGCGACCACCTCGTCGCCCCCGGTTCCCGCGGCCTCTTCCGCGCGGCGATCGTCCAAAGCGCCCCGTGCCAGGCGCAGGCCACCCTCGCGGCGGCCGGAAAGTCCAGTGTGGACTATTCGACGGCCCACGGCTGCCCGGACCGCGCCACGGCCGCCGCCTGCCTGCGCGCGCTGCCGGTGGCGAAGTTGGCCACCGCCCCCGTCTACTACTCGCTGGCCGGCATCGAGATTCCCGGCCCGGTCACCGGCGGCACGGTCCTGCCGGCCGACCCGGTCACAGCCGTCCGGCACGGCTCCGCCGCCCCCGTGCCGGTGCTCATGGGCACGACCCACGACGAGTTCACCTACTTCCTCGCCCAGCAGCTCGCGGCCGGTGCCCCGCCCATCACCCCGGCCGGCTACCCCGCCGCCCTCGCGCGCTACTTCCCCGACGCGACGGCCGTCGCGGCCGAATACCCACCGTCCTCCTTCGGCGGCAACGCTTCCCGCGCCTACGCGGCGGCCGTCACGGACTCGTCCTTCTCCTGCGTGGCCGACCAGCTGTCGCGCTCCCTGCCGTCGGTCTGGCGCTACGACTTCACCGACGCCACCTCCCCGGCCGCCACCGGCGTCCCGGCCCCCTTCCCGCTCGGCGCGGCGCACACGTTCGAACTCCCGTACCTGTTCGACCTCGACGGCCACCCGGCCGCCCTCACCCCGGCGCAGAAGTCCCTGTCCGACCAGATGGTCGACGCTTGGGCGGCCTTTGTCCACGGCAGCCCGCTGTCGTCTTGGCCGGCCGGCTCGGTCGTCTCGCTCGCGGCCGACGGTCTCCACCCGGACCCCGGCTTCGCCGCCGACCACCACTGCACGTTCTGGCATCGGAACACCCCGTGACTCCCTGACGCATCTGCTCTGCGACGCGCGGGTGTTTTCCGGTGTCGTTGCACGTTCGGCCCCGTGTCGCGCTCCTACTGTCGAACGGCTTGCGCAGGGGAGGGAGAGCGATGCCGGGTGAGCGATCGTGCCGATTTCGACGACTTCTTCCGCGCTGACTTCCCGCTCCTCGTCGGCTTCCTGCGCAAGCACGGCCACGACCGGGCCACCGCCGAGGACGCCGCCCAGGAGGCCATGACGAAGGCGTTGGCTTTGTGGGACGGCATCACGCACCGGAAAGCCTGGGTGCGCAAGGCCGGCTTGCGGATCGCCAACGAGCACCGCCGGCGGCAGGAGCGAGAGGACTGGACCCCGCAAGAAGATCCGGCTGCCGCTGCGAACGGCTCGGCCGGGTACGAGGAGCGCGAGCTGATCGTGCAGGCGCTGAGCCGGCTCCCGTCGCGGCAGCGCGAAGTGCTGGCCTGGTACATCGACGGCTACTCGACCGAGGAGATCGCCGCGCTGCTGTCCACGCGGGTGAGCACGGTCCGGTCCAACCTGCGCCACGCGCGCAAGCGGCTCGACGACCTCCACGCGCAACTGCGGGAAACGGAAGGAGGAGACCACGATGACTGACCGGAAGTACGTACCCGGCTGGCTGGCCGCCGCGGACAGCGCCTTCACCGGCGCCCTGCGGGAGGAGCTGGAACTCGACAAGATGCTGGCTCAGGTCAAGAACCGGGTGATGAGCCAGGACCTGGCCTCCGACTCCACCTCGGCCCGCATCGTGCCCGCGGGCCTCGACGTCGTCGCCGAGGCCGCGAAGGGCGACCGTGAGGCGATCGTCCAGCTCCTGCTGACCGTGCGGCCGCTGGTCGTGCGGTATTGCCGGGCCCGGATCGGGCGGCAGCACGGCGGATTCGCGCGTGCGGACGACCTCGCGCAGGAGGTCTGTCTCGAAATACTCAGGGCGCTGCCCGGTCACCGCGTCGATGACCTGGCGTTTCTCGCTCTCGTGTACGGAATCGCCCAGCAGAAGGTCGCCGACGCGCGCCGCGGTGCCAGGCTGGTCGTCGAGCGGCAGGCGCTGGACGAGCGCATGACCGACCTCATGCGGGTCCTGCCCGACCGGCAGCGCGAGATCCTCGTCCTGCGCGTGATCATCGGCCTGTCCGCCGAGGAGACCGCCGAGGCGCTGGGCCTCACCGCAGGCGCTGTCCGCGTGCAGCAGCACCGGGCGCTCACCCGGTTGCGCAAGGAGCTCAACCCCGGCTGAGGCACCATGACCCCATGACCGTCACCGCCGCGGACCTCGGCCGAGCGCTGGAAAGCGTCGAAAACACGCTTCGCCCCACGGTCACCCAGGACTGGACCCGCACAGCCGGCGAGCTCGACTGGGACTGCCGCCAGACCGCGGAGCACGTCGGGGACGTGCTGATGTCCTACGCCGCCCAGGTGGTCAGCGCGCCGCAAGACCACTACGTGCGCTTCCTCGCGAAGGCCGATGAAGGCGCCACGCCCCAGGAACTCCTGGAGCTTGCCCTCACCGGCGCCCGCCTCCTTCAAGCGGCCGTCAGCACGAGCGCGGAAGACACCCGGGCCTACCACCCCACCGGCCGCGCCGATCCGGCCGGCTTCGCCGCCATGGGCTGCGCCGAACTCCTGCTGCACGGCGAAGACCTGGCCACCGGACTCGGCACCGAGCTCGACCCGCCCCGCGAGGTCTGCGCGAACGTCGTCGCGCGGCTGTTCCCCGGTGAGGCCCCGGCGTCCGACCCGTGGGACGGCCTCCGCTGGTGCGCGGGCCGGATCGCGTTGCCGGGCAGGTCACGGCGGACGGAGTGGAAGTGGCGGGGTGCGCCGCTCGGTGACTGACCGTCCCGGAGTGTGAACGGCGGCTGCCTGTAACAGGGGGATCCGGTAGTCTCGACTACCAAGGTCGAGAGGCGCTGCAACGGACCACGTGAGTCCGCCACGCTCGGCCGGCTCCACTGTGAACCGAAGGGCGCCTCCGTGACTACGACGGAGGTGGCATGACCCAGCAGCGCATGACCCAGCAGCGCAGGACTAAAAGCGTGCGGGACCTGCTCGACCAGCGCATCGCTGTGCTCGACGGCGCGTGGGGCACGATGCTGCAGGGCGCCGGTCTGACCCCCGAGGACTACCGCGACGAGTGGCTCGAGGGACACCCCAAGGACGTCACCGGCGACCCGGACCTGCTGAACCTGACCCGGCCCGACGTGATCCTCGACGTCCACCGCCAGTACCTGGCCGCGGGCGCGGACATCACGACCACCAACACCTTCACCGCCACCAGCATCGGCCAGGCCGACTACGGCCTGCAGGACCACGTGCGCGAGATGAACCTGCGCGCGGCCGCGCTGGCGCGCCAGGCGGCCGACGAGTTCGGCGGCCGCTTCGTGGCCGGCTCCATCGGCCCGCTGAACGTCACGCTTTCCCTCTCGCCGCGCGTCGAGGACCCGGCGTTCCGTGCGGTGACCTTCGACGAGGTCAAGGCGTCCTACGCCGAGCAGATCCAGGCGCTCGCCGACGGCGGTGTCGACCTGCTGCTCATCGAGACGATCTTCGACACCCTCAACGCCAAGGCCGCCATCACGGCCGCGCGCGAGGTCGCACCGCACCTGCCGCTGTGGATCTCCGTGACGATCGTGGACCTGTCGGGCCGCACGCTGTCCGGGCAGACGGTGGAGGCGTTCTGGAGCTCCGTCGCCCACGCGGAACCGCTGGTCGTCGGCGTGAACTGCTCGCTGGGTGCCGCGGAGATGCGCCCGCACGTGGAGGAGCTGGCGAAGATCGCGGGCACCTACACCGCGTGCCACCCCAACGCCGGCCTGCCCAACGCGTTCGGCGGCTACGACCAGACGCCCGCCGAGACCGGCGGCATGCTCGGCGAGTTCGCGGGCGAGGGCATGGTCAACATCGTCGGCGGCTGCTGCGGCACCACGCCCGCGCACATCGCGAAGATCGCCGAAGCCGTGCAGGGCCTGGCACCGCGCGAGGTGCCCGAGCCGGCGCACCGCTCGCGCTTCAGCGGGCTGGAGCCGTTCACGATCGGCGAGGACACCGGGTTCGTGATGATCGGCGAGCGCACCAACGTCACGGGGTCCGCGAAATTCCGCCGCCTCATCGAGGGCGACAACCACCAGGCGGCCGTGGACGTCGCGCTGGAGCAGGTGCGCGGCGGCGCCAACCTGCTCGACGTGAACATGGACGCCGACCTGCTCGACTCCGTGCAGGCGATGACCACGTTCCTCAACCTCATCGCCACCGAGCCCGAGGTCGCGCGCATCCCGGTGATGATCGACAGCTCGCGCTGGAGCGTGCTCGAAGCCGGCCTGCGGTGCGTGCAGGGCAAGGGCGTGGTCAACTCCATCAGCCTCAAGGAGGGCGAGGGCCCGTTCCTGGAGCAGGCCCGCCGCATCCGCGACTACGGCGCCGGTGTCGTCGTGATGGCCTTCGACGAGAAGGGCCAGGCTGACACCGCACAGCGCAAGGTGGACATCTGCGCCCGCGCCTACGACCTGCTCACGCAGCAGGCCGGCTTCGCGGGCGAGGACATCATCTTCGACCCGAACGTGCTGGCCGTCGCCACCGGCATCAGCGAGCACAACGGCTACGCCAAGGCCTTCATCGAGGCCCTGCCCCGGATCAAGGAGCGCTGCCCCGGCGCGCACACGTCCGGCGGCATCTCGAACCTGTCGTTCTCCTTCCGCGGCAACGACGTGGTGCGCGAGGCGATGCACTCGGCGTTCCTGTTCCACGCCGTGCGCGCCGGGCTCGACATGGGCATCGTCAACGCGGGTCAGCTCGCCGTCTACCAGGACATCCCGAAGGACCTGCTGGAGCTCGTCGAGGACGTGCTCTTCGACCGCCGTGAGGACGCGACCGACCGGCTCGTCGAGTTCGCCGAGACGGTGAAGGGCAGCGGTACCAAGCGAACTGTCGACCTGTCTTGGCGTGAGGGCCCGGTCGGCGCGCGGCTTTCGCACGCGCTGGTGCACGGCATCGTCGACTTCATCGAGGCCGACACCGAAGAGGCGCGTCAGCAGTTCGACCGGCCGCTCGAGGTGATCGAGGGCCCGCTGATGGACGGCATGAAGATCGTCGGTGACCTGTTCGGCTCCGGCAAGATGTTCCTGCCGCAGGTCGTGAAGAGCGCCCGCGTGATGAAGCGGTCGGTGGCCTACCTGGAGCCGTACATGGAGGCGGAGAAGGAGAAGATGCGCCTCGAAGGCCGCATCGAGACCTCCCGCGGCCAGGGGAAGGTCGTGCTCGCCACGGTGAAGGGCGACGTGCACGACATCGGCAAGAACATCGTCGGCGTGGTGCTGGGCTGCAACAACTACGAGGTGATCGACCTCGGCGTGATGGTCCCCGCCGCGCGGATCCTCGACACGGCGGTGGCCGAGAGCGCCGACGTGATCGGGCTGTCCGGGCTGATCACGCCGTCGCTCGACGAGATGGTCAGCGTGGCCACTGAAATGCAGCGGCGCGGGCTGAAGCTGCCGCTGCTCATCGGCGGCGCCACCACGTCGAAGCAGCACACGGCCGTGAAGATCGCGCCGGTCTACGACCACTCCACCCTGCACGTGCTCGACGCGTCGCGCGTGGTCGGCGTGGTGTCCGACCTGCTCGACACGGAGCGTTCCGACGTGCTCGACGTCGCCAACCGCGCGGAGCAGCAGCGGCTGCGCGAACAGCACGAGAACCGCCACGCGACGCCGTTGCTCACCGTCGGGCAGGCCCGCGCCAACCGCGAGCAGGTGTCGTTCGACGACGTGCCCGTGCCGGAGTTCACGGGCGTGCGCGTGGTCGAGCCGACGATCGCCGAGCTGCGCGAGATGGTCGACTGGCAGTTCCTGTTCCTGGCCTGGGAGCTCAAGGGCAAGTACCCGGCGATCCTGGAGCAGCCCGTCGCGCGCGAGCTCTTCGACGACGCCAACACGCTGCTCGACGAGATCATCGCCAACGGCTCGTTCACCGCCCGCGGCTCGTACGGCTACTGGCCGGCGCACTCCGAGGGCGACGACATCCTGCTCGACGGCGAGTACGCCGGCCGCGGTTTCCCCATGCTGCGCCAGCAGACGAAGAAGCCCGAAGGTCGCGCCAACCGCTGCCTGTCCGACTACATCGCGCCGTCCGGCGACCACCTCGGCGGCTTCGCCGTGGCCATCCACGGCGCCGAGGATCTGGCGCACCACTACGAAGCCGAGCACGACGACTACCGCGCCATCATGGTCAAGGCTCTGGCCGACCGCCTGGCCGAGGCCTTCGCCGAGTTCATCCACCTGGAGGCGCGCCGCCGCTGGTTCGAGCCCGACGCGCAGCCCAAGCTGGAGGACCTGCACGCCGAACGCTTCCGCGGCATCCGCCCGGCGCTGGGTTACCCCGCGAGCCCTGACCACAGCGAGAAGAAGGAGCTCTTCGACCTGCTCGGCGCCCGCGAGCTCGGTATCGACCTCACCGAGTCGTACGCGATGACTCCGGCCGCCGCCGTCAGCGGCCTGATCTTCGCGCACCCCGAGTCCCGCTACTTCACCGTCGGGCGCCTCGGCCGCGACCAGGTCGAGGACTACGCCCGCCGGCGTGGCCTGGACCTGGACGAGGTGGAGCGCTGGCTGCGGCCGAACCTGGCCTACTGATCCGGAAGCACGGCCGGCGTGGGTCACACCACGTCGGCTGTGTCCGGTTCCGGTAGTCGATCGGGCACGAACGGGACGAAACGATCTGGCCCGGCGGCTCGAAAGGCCGCCCGGACCTGCGCAAAGGCGGTGCTGCGGCTACGTTCTCCCCGTGCGTGGATTGAGTGCGGTGAGGTTCGGCGCGCTGGCGCTGCTCGTGGTGGTTGCGGCGGGTGCGGTGGTGCTGGCGGCCGGCAACGCGTGGTGGTGGTTCCTCGCCGGGCCGCTGCTGGTGCCGACGGTGGTCGGCGTGTACGACCTGCTGCAGACGAAGCATTCCGTGCTGCGCAACTACCCCGTGCTCGGCCACGCGCGGTTTCTGCTGGAGGCCATCCGCCCGGAGTTGCAGCAGTACTTCATCGAGCGCAACTTCGACGGGCGCCCGTACGACCGCAGCGTGCGCAGCATCGTCTACCAGCGCGCGAAGGGCACCGACGCGGAGGAGCCGTTCGGCACCGAGCGCGACGTGTACGCCGACGGCTACGAGTTTCTCGTGCCCTCCATGGCGCCGGTCAAGCAGGCGGAGACGCCGCCGCGCGTGCGGATCGGCGGGCCGGATTGCACGAAGCCCTACGACATGGCGTTGCTGAACGTCTCCGCGATGAGTTTCGGCAGCCTGTCGGCCAACGCGATCCTCGCGCTCAACAAAGGCGCCGCGCTCGGCGGGTTCGCGCATGACACGGGCGAGGGCGGGCTGTCCGAGTACCACCTGCGCGGCGGCGGAGACCTGATCTGGGAGGTCGGCACCGGCTACTTCGGCTGCCGCACCTCCGACGGCGACTTCGACGCCGCCGAGTTCTCCGACAAAGCGCAGCACGACGCCGTGAAGTGCGTGTCGCTCAAGCTTTCCCAGGGTGCGAAGCCCGGGATCGGCGGGGTGCTGCCGGGGTCGAAGGTCAACGCCGAGATCGCCCGGGTGCGCGACGTCCCGATCGGGCAGACCGTGATTTCCCCGCCGTACCACCGCGTTTTCTCCACCCCGCGCGAGCTGGTGCACTTCGTCGCGCGCATGCGTGAGCTCGCGGACGGCAAGCCCACCGGCTTCAAGCTGTGCGTCGGCTCGCGGCGGCAGGTGCTGGCGCTGTGCAAGGCGATGGCGGACGAAGAGGTCACGCCCGACTTCATCATCGTCGACGGTTCCGAGGGTGGCACCGGCGCCGCGCCGCTGGAGTTCGCCGACCACCTCGGCACGCCGCTCACCGAAGGGCTCATCACCGTCCACAACGCACTCGTCGGCACCGGCCTGCGCGACCGCATCCGCTTGGGCGCCAGCGGAAAGGTCGCCACGGGCGCCGATCTGGTGAAGCGCCTGGTCCAAGGCGCCGACTACACCAACGCCGCGCGGGCGATGATGTTCGCCGTCGGGTGCATCCAGTCGCAGCGCTGCCACACCAACAAGTGCCCGGTCGGCGTCGCCACGCAGGACCCGCGGCGCGGGCGCGCGCTCGACGTCGGGGACAAGTCGCAGCGGGTTCAGCGCTACCAGCACTCGACAGTCGCCGGTGCCCTGCAGATCATGGCCGCGATGGGCGTGTCCGACCCGGCCGACCTCGCGCCGCACCAGCTGCGCCGCCGCCTCGACCCGCACGTGGTGCGGTCCTACGCCGAGCTGTACGACTGGCTGGAGCCGGGGCAGCTGCTCGCCGAGCCGCCCGAGGAGTGGGCCGTCGACTGGAAGGCTGCGGACCCCGACCGGTTCACCGTGTAGCGGGACGCTCCGGTATGTCCGGCATAGGCCGCACGCTGCGGCCGGGCTAGGGTGAGCGGAGGTTGAAAAGGCAGCCTTCGAGCCCCGGTGTGGATTCGTCCGCGCCAGGGCTCTCCTTCGTGTCGCCTCGAATCGCGCGCGGGTGGTATCGGGACGGCACGGTTCTCGAAAGGCTGGTTGCTCTGTCCAACAGGGAATTGCCGGACACCATGGAGCGGGACACCTCACCGGTGCTCCCGCCGGCCGTTCCGGCCACGCCGGGTTCGCGGTTGCGCGTCCTCCTGATCGAGGACGACGACGGCGACGCCCTGATCGTGGAAGAGCTGCTCGCCGACGCCGCGGTGCCGGCCACTCTCGCCCGCGCGCGGACGCTGGCCGAAGCCCTCGCCGGCCCGGTCGTCGCCGACTGCATCCTGCTCGACCTCCAGCTCCCCGACGCCATGGGTCTCACCGGGCTCACGCGGGTGCGCCAGCACGCGCCCGGCACCGCAGTGGTGGTGCTGACCGGGCAGAACGACGAGACCACCGGGGTCGCCGCCGTCGCCGCTGGCGCCCAGGACTACCTCGGCAAGAACCAGGTCGACGGCCCGCTGCTGGGTAAGGCGCTGCGCTACGCGTGGGAGCGCAAGCGCACCGAGCAGGTGGAGCAGCAACTACTGCAGCAACAGCTGCTGGCCAGCGAGAACTCGCGTCTGGAACGCGGCCTGCTGCCCACCCCGCTGCTCGCCGACCCGCGCCTGGAGCTGGCGTCGAAGTACCGTCCGGGCCGCAACGGCTCACTGCTGGGGGGCGACTTCTACGACGCCGTGGAGCTCACCGACGGCACCGTGCACCTGGTGATCGGCGACGTCTGCGGCCACGGCCCGGACGAAGCCGCCCTCGGCGTCGCGCTGCGCATCGCGTGGCGCGCGCTGGTGCTGGCCGGCATGCCGATGGCCGACGTGCTCGCGACGGTCGAGCGCGTCCTCGTGCACGAGCGGATCCGCCCGCTGTTCGCGACGCTGTGCACGGTCGTCGTCGCCCCCGACCGCCGATCGGCGCGGATGAGCCTCGCCGGCCACCCGCCCCCGCTGCTGATCAGCCGCGACGGCACCGGCCGCCTGCTGTCCGGCGAAAAGCTGGGCGTGCCGCTCGGCGTCGTCCCGGACGCGCGCTGGGACCCGCTGGACGTCGACCTCGAACCCGGCTGGTCGCTCGTGCTCTACACCGACGGCATCTTCGAGGGCCGCGTCGGCGGCGGAGCGGAGCGCCTCGGCCACGAAGAGATGGCGCGGCTGCTCGTCGAGCTCCTCGGCGAGGCCGGCCCGGACACCGGCCACGGCGTGGTGCTCGACCGGCTCATCACCTGTGTCGAGGAGCTCAACGCCGGCCCGCTCGACGACGACGTCGCCCTCACCATGCTCACGTACCTCGAAGATCGTGAAGAGGTCGCGGAGTGAGCCGGTACGTCCGAGCGCAGCCGCACTGGCCGATCCGCCGCTGGGTTTCGGTGGTCGGCCTCGTCGAGGCGGTGCTCCTGCTGGCGGCGGTCGCCGGCGGGGTCCTCGCGGTGGGCAACCTCAACGACGCCCGCAGCCGTCTGCTCGACCAGAGCGGCCCGCAGCTGTTGCAGGCCAACGCGCTTTCGCAGGCGCTGCTGAACCAGGAGACCGGCATCCGCGGGTTCCTGCTCACCGGCCGGCGCGAGTTCCTCGACCCCTACCTGGCGGGCCGCACGCAGCAGGACGACGCCGCGGCCGAGCTGCGCCGCCTCGGTGCGCTGCCCGGCACCCAGGTCGGCGACGACCTCGAGTCCGTGCTGCGCGCCGCCGGCGCGTGGCAGGACGCGGTCACGAAGCCGACGTCACCCGGAGCCCCGCCGCCCGGAGTCGGCGCGGCCGATGCCGGCAAGACGCTGTTCGACCGGGTCCGGGCCACCCTCGGCACGCTCTCGGCGCACGTGTCCGCCGCGCGTGACGTCGGCCGGGCCGACCTCAACGGCGCCGCCAGCCAGCTCACCGTGCTGCTGCTCGTGATCGCCGGGCTCGTGGTGATCCTGTTGGTCCTGCTGTGGGTCTGGCTGCGCCGCGTGATCACGGTGCCGATCATGCGGCTGGCCGCCGAGGTCCGCGCGGTGTCCGCCACCGACGACATCCACCGGCCCGTGCGCGGCACCGGCCCGCGCGAGCTCGTGGAGCTGGGGTCCGACGTCGACGCGATGCGCCTGCGGATCGTGAGCGAGGTCAGCGAGCTGGAGCAGGCGCACGAGCTGCTCGACACTCGCACGCAGGAGCTCGAACGGTCCAATTCGGACCTCGAGCAGTTCGCCTACGTGGCCTCGCACGACCTGCAGGAGCCGCTGCGCAAGGTCGCGAGCTTCTGCCAGCTGCTCGAACGCCGCTACAAAGGCCAGCTCGACGAACGCGGCGAGCAGTACATCGCCTTCGCCGTCGACGGCGCGAAGCGCATGCAGAACCTCATCAACGACCTGCTTTCCTTCTCCCGCGTGGGCCGCCGCGCGGGCGAGATGACCGTGGTGGACACCGGGAAGCTGCTCGACGACGCGCTCGGCAACCTCGAGCCCGTGATCGAGGAGACCGGCGCGCGGATCGAGCGCGACGAGCTGCCCCGGGTCCGGGGCGAAGGGCCGCTGCTCACCGCCGTGCTGCAGAACCTGGTCAACAACGCGCTGAAGTTCCACGGCGAAGTCCCGCCCGTCGTCCGCGTGAGCGCCGAGCGCCAGGGCGACGAGTGGCTGTTCTCCGTGTCCGACAACGGGATCGGCATCGAGGAGCAGTACGCCGAGCGGATCTTCGTGATCTTCCAGCGGCTGCACAGCAAGTCGGCCTACAGCGGGACCGGGATCGGGCTTGCGATGTGCCGCAAGATCGTGGAGTTCCACGGCGGCCGCATCTGGCTCGACACCGAGGTGACCGAAGGCAGCCGCTTCCGCTTCACCTTGCCCGCGCCCGATCCGGCGCCCGAGCAGGAACCAGCGCGGACCGAGCACACCGAGCCCCTGATCGAGACCCGAACCGGGAACGAGGACGCATGACCGAAACCATGGCCCCCATCGACATCCTGCTCGTCGAGGACGACCCGGGCGACGTGTTGATGACGCAGGAGGCGTTCGAGCACCACAAGATCCGCAACGCGCTCTACGTGGTGGCCGACGGGGTGGAGGCCCTGCAGTTCCTGCGCCGCGAGGACCGGTACGCCGACGCGCCGCGCCCGGGCCTGATCCTGCTGGACCTCAACCTGCCCCGCAAGGACGGGCGCGAGGTGCTCGCCGAGGTCAAGGCGACGCCGGAGCTGCGCAGCATCCCGGTCGTCGTGCTGACGACGTCGGAGGCGGAGGAGGACATCCTGCGCAGCTACGACCTGCACGCCAACGCGTACGTGACCAAGCCCGTGGACTTCGACCGGTTCGTGGAGGTCGTGCGCCAGATCGACGACTTCTTCGTCACCGTCGTGAAGCTGCCGCGCTGAGCGCCGGCAGTGGCGCGCGCGGCGGCGATCCTGCACGATGGGATCTTGTGATGTCTTCTCCCAGGGATGTGCCCGAGACCGGCGACCTGCTGGTCACGGTGCGGCGTCACGAGCGGGCCGCCGTGGTGACCGTCGCGGGCGAGATCGACCTCGTCACCGCGCCCGAGCTCGACGAGATCGTGACCGGCGTGGTCGACGAGAGTCCCGAGGTGCTCGTGGTCGACCTGCGCAAGGTCACCTTCCTCAGCTCGGCCGGGCTCCAGGTGCTGGCCGCGGCGCACCAGCGGCTGGGGGAGCGAAGGCTGCGCGTGGTCTCGACGTCGCACGTCACGACGCGGCCGCTCACCAGCACCGGGCTCGACACGTGGATCGGCCTGTTCACCACCGTCGACGAGGCGCTCGCTTCGGGAACGGAGGCGTGATCGTGGCCCTGCCCGAAGACAACCTCCCCCAGGACATCCAGCCGGGCGGGACCCCGCTGAGCTGTCGCGACGTCGTGGCCGAGCCGGGTGCCCTGCGCGCGCTGCGCCACCGGCTCACGGCGTGGGTGCGCGCGGCGGGCGTGCCCGAGGACCGGGCGCAGGACATCGTGCTCGCCAGTTACGAAGCGCTGGCCAACGTCGCAGACCACGCGTACGGCGGCGACGGGCGGGGTCTGCTCGACCTCGAAGCCGTGGTGCGGCCCGACCGCGTCGAGATCGTGATCACCGATCACGGGCACTGGCGCGCGCCGGTCGACGACCCGAACCCCGTGTCGTTGCGCGGCCGGGGGCTTCTGCTGCTGCGGGCGAGCGCCGACCACGCCGACATCGTGCCCGGCGTGGACGGCACCGTGGTCACCCTCGGCTGGAACCTGATCCCCGCCCGGTCGCACTGACGGGCTCGGCCACGCTCAGGGGTTGACGGGCTGCGGTTCCGCGGACTGCCCGGCCGCTCGGCGGCGCAGGAGGAACCGTTGCACCTTGCCGCTGGGGTTGCGGGGCAGCTCGGTCACGAACTCCACCCGTCGCGGGTACTTGTACGGCGCCGCAACGGATTTCGCGAAGTCCTGCAGTTGTTTGACCATCGCGGCGTCGCTGTCCGCGCCTTCGCGCAGCACCACGTACGCCGCGACGATCGACCCGCGCGCCTCGTCCGGCGCGGCGACCACCGCGCACTCCAGCACGTCGGGGTGCGCCATGAGGACTTCCTCGACCTCGGGGCCGGCGATGTTGTAACCCGAGGACACGATCATGTCGTCGCTGCGGGCGCGGTAGTGGAAGTAGCCGTCGGCGTCGCGCACATACGTGTCGCCGGTGAGGTTCCAGCCGTCTTCGACGAACACGGTCTGGCGGTCGTCGGCCAGGTAGCGGCAGCCCGTGGGGCCCTGCACGGCGAGCCGGCCGGGCGTGCCGTCGGGCACCGGGCGGCCCTCGTCGTCGACGATCCGCGCGCGGAACCCCGGCACGGCGCGCCCGGTGGAACCCGGGCGGGTTTCCTCGTCGGCGGCGGAGATGAACACGTGCAGCATCTCCGTGCTGCCGATGCCGTCGATGAGCCAGCGGCCGGTGGCCTCGTGGAAGTCGACGGCGACGCTCTCGGGCAGCGCCTCGCCCGCCGAGACCGCGCGGCGCAGCGCCGACAGCGCGGCTCTTCGGTCGGAGGCGAGGATCGCGCGGTAGGCCGTGGGGGCGGTGAACAGCACCGTGACGCCATGGGCCGCCGCGAGGTCGGCCAGCTCCGGCGGCGTAGCGCGCTCGACCAGCAGCGTGGCCGCGCCCGCGTGCAGCGGGAACACGAGCAGTCCGCCGAGGCCGAACGTGAAGGCGAGCGGCGGCGTGCCCGTGAACAGGTCGGTGGGCTCGGGCTTCACGACGTGGCGCGAGAACGTGTCCGCGATGGCGATGAGGTCGCGGTGGAAGTGCATGGTGGCCTTGGGTCGCCCGGTGGTGCCGGAGGTGAAGGCCAGGATCGCCACGTCGTCGGCGGCCGTCTCGACGTCGGCGAACGTCTCGGGCTGCGTCGCGCACCGGGCCGAGAGGTCGTCGGGGGAGTCGCCGCCGAAGGCGAGCAGCGGCAGGGCGAACGGCAGCAGGTCCTCGGTGTAGCGGTGGTCGGCGAGAGCGAGCGTGGGGGAGGACGCGTCGACGATCTTCGTCAGCTCATGCGTGCGCAGCATCGGCATGGTGGTCACGGCGACCGCGCCGGCCTTGAGCACGCCGAGCCAGCACGCGGCGAGCCACGGCGTGTTCGGGCCGCGCAGCAGCACGCGGTTGCCCGGCACCACACCGAGGCTCACCAGCGTGCCCGCGATCTGGTTGGCGCGGACGAGCAGTTCGCCATAGGTCCAGGTGCTCGTCGGCGAGAGCACCGCGGGCCGGTCGGGGCCCCATTGCTCGACGGCTCCGTCGAGCAGGCGGGTTGCGGCGTTGAGCCGATCGGGGTAGTGCAGTTCGGGAAGCTCGAAGAGCAGGTGCGGCCACTGGTCGAAGGGAGGCAAGTTGTCCCGGCAGAACGTATCCGAGTGGGCACTGGGCGTGAGCTGCACGGCTGACCTCATTTCCCGTGGCGGCCGTCAAGAGAACGCCACTGTAATACAATTTACGATCGTCAGGAAGGCGCTAGAGCGGCCGAAGGGGGCCGAGTCATGGCTGCGGTCGTGAAACCCGAGGTCGACACCCGCGATCCGGACGAGGCGCGGTCGCGGCTCAGCGACGTCTACTGCCCGCACCGGCTCGACCTCGTCGGCGGCGCGCGCGGGTTCGTCTGCCGGCAGAGCTCGCGCGGGTTCGCCAAGGTGCGGCTGTTCGACCTCGTGTACGGCGGGCCCGAGGTGCGCGTGGACCCGGTGCCGTTCGACGACTTCGTGCTCGTCACGCGTCCGCTCAAGGGCCGCTTCGCCGTCCGCTCGACCACCGACGGTCTGATCGGCGCCGGGCCGGGCGCGCTCGTGATGGACGCGTACGGCTCGTACCAGCTGCGGTGGTACGACAGCGCCGAGGTGCTCAACACCGTGCTGGACCGCGACGGGCTCGAACGGATCGCCGCCGAGCTGCGCGGGTGGGACGAACCGCGGCCGGTGCGCTTCGTGCTCGGCGCGCCCGCGTCGGCCGCCGCCGCCCGCCGGTGGGACACCGCGACCCGGCTGCTGCTGGAGGAAACGCGGACGGCGGACGGGATGGCGGGCAGCCCGCTGCTCGCCGCCCAGCTCTTCCGGCTCGCGGCGACCGCGTTGCTGGAGGCGTATCCGAGCACGTTCGGCGAAGCGGAGGCCGAGCCGACGGGCCAGGTGTCACCCGCGGCCGTGCGGCGGGCCGAGGCATTCATCGAACTGAACGCCGCGGAGGACATCGGGCTGCTCGAGATCGCGGCCGCGGCGCGGCTGAGCGTGCGTGGGCTGCAGGCCGCGTTCAGCCGGGCGGGGCGGCCTTCGCCGGTGGCGTACCTGCGGGAGACACGGCTGCGCCGGGCGCACGCGGAGCTGCGTGAGCGGTCGCCGGAAGAGACGACGGTGGCATCCGTCGCGGCGCGGTGGGGCTTCGGCAACGCCGGGCGGTTCAGCGCCGAGCACCGGCGTCTCTACGGCTGCGGCCCGTCGGACACCTTGCGCGGCAACGGATAGCCGCGTCCCCCGTTGTGGAAAGCCGGTTCGCGCACGGCGGGGGCCGGGGAACGCACGCCGCGTTGACTCACCGTCGCGGTGCCGAATACTCCGCAGGAGATGTAAGCCACGTCACTGTCGGAGGAGGACACCTGTGACTGTCGAACAGCTCGAACCGGCGCTCGCTTCCCACTACGAACCACTGATCAACGGTGAGTTCCGCTCGCTCTCCACCGAGACCTTCCCGGCGGTGGACGCCGCGACCGGCGCGCAGCTCGCGACGATCACCCGCGGCGGCGCGGCCGACGTCGACGCCGCCGTGGCCGCCGCCCGCGCGGCGTTCCCGAAGTGGGCCGCCACTCGCCCCGAGGAGCGGTCGCTGCTGCTGCACCGCCTCGCCGACTGGATCGAGGCCAACGCCGAGCGCCTGGCCGCCATCGACACGATGGACATCGGCCGCACGATCTTCGAAACGCCGCTGGACCACCGGATCGCGGTGGGGCAGTACCGGTTCTTCGCCTCGGCCGCCGTCACGCACGACGGCTGGAACCACCCCGTCGCCGGCGGCTGGGCCATCGCCAAGCGCGAACCGATCGGCGTCGTCGGGCAGATCATCCCGTGGAACGTGCCCGCGATCATGACCGCGTTCAAGCTCGCCCCGGCGCTCGCGGCCGGGAACACGGTGGTGCTCAAGCCGGACGAGAACGCGTCACTGTCCACATTGGAACTGTGCACGAAGCTCGCCGAACTTTTCCCACCCGGCGTGGTGAACGTCGTGCCGGGCTTCGGCGACGAGGCCGGCGCCGCGCTCACGGCACACCCGGACGTGGACAAGCTCGCCTTCACCGGCTCCGCGGAGGTCGGGCGGCTCGTCGCGCACGCCGGCGCCGAGCGGCTCGTGCCGGTGTCGCTGGAGCTGGGCGGCAAGAGCCCGAACATCGTGTTCCCCGACATCGAGGACCTCGACCGCGTCATCGACAACGCGACGTTCGCCGCCACCTACTGCAACGGCCAGTCGTGCCTCGCCGGTACCCGCCTGTTCGTGCACGACGACCTGTACGACGACTTCCTGGGCAAGCTTTCCGCGAGCTTCCAGGGCGTGCGCGTCGGCTCCCCGCTCGACCCCGCCACGCGCCTCGGCTGTCTCGTGTCGGGAAAGCAGGGCCGGCGCGTGCTGGACTACATCGACTCCGGCCGCTCCGACTCGTCCCTGGTCACCGGCGGCGGCCGCACGACGGTGGCCGGCAGCGAGCACGGCTGGTTCATCGAGCCGACCGTGTTCGAGACCGAGAACTCCAGCCGCATCGCGCAGGAGGAGATCTTCGGCCCGGTGCTGTCGGTCATCCGCTGGAAGGACTACGACGCGCTGATCGACCAGGCCAACGACGTCGAGTACGGCCTCGCCGCCGGCATCTACACCACCAACCTGAAGAACGCGATGCGCACGGCCGACCGCCTCCACGCCGGCTCCGTGTGGGTCAACCAGTACTTCAACCTCGTCGACGGCTCGCCCTTCGGCGGCTACAAGGGCAGCGGCCTCGGCCGGGAGTACTGCAAGGAAACGCTGGACATGTACACGCAGCTGAAGTCGATCGTGCTGGCGGAGGAACTGCCGCCGCCCCTGTTCGGCTGAGGTTCCGGCTCCGCCGCGGACGACGGACTGTCACACGCCGTCGCCCGCGGCCGTCGGGTCTGCGATTTCCGGCGCACCGTAATAGCCGGGCGGCAGTTTCCGCCGCCACTGCGCGATCCCGGCTGCACGACGACGGTGGTGCAGAGCGCTCCTGCGGTGAGCAGGCCGACCCAGCTCCACGCGTACGTCCGTGCGCCGGCCGCGGCAACGAACATGGACAGTGCCAGCAGAGCCCCGCCCGCGACGGTCGTGACCGCTGTCGCGGTGTACCAGGCGTCGATCACGCCGATCGGCCGGGCGGCTCCGGTGATGCGGTGCGGCACGAGCAGGTCGAGGGAACGCTCACGGCGCCGCCGGGCGCGCCACTGGCTGATCTGGAGCGCGGCGAACAGCAGGAAGAGGGTGGTGGCCTCGGTCATCTCGACGCCTCGCACGCCCGGCAGGCACTGCAGGCTCTGGTATCCCACGGCACCGATGATCGCGAGCGCGGCGTAGACCGGGAACGTGCGCAGCCACGCCGAGGGCGAAGTGCGGGCGGCGATCCGGATGCTCAGCAGCCGGGTCGGCAGGGACACGGCGATCCCGTGCCGCGCCAGCCACATCCGGGCGAGGTCGATCTCTCGCCATGACGGCCCGGCCGGTGGTCTTCGCCGGTGCGCCGAGGATTCCTTCATGGCCTCACTCCCCCCTGAAATCGGCCATCGGAACCGGAATCGTGACACGGCGTGCGAAACCGGGTCAACGAGCCGGTCGAGCCGACGTCAGGGGGAGTGCGGCGGGGGTTCAGTTCCGCGCGTCGAGGTACTGCGGGTCCGGCGGCGGGATCGGGGTGTCGGGGACACCCGCCAGCAGCGTGCTCATCGCGTGGAAGTACGGCGGGGCCGCCACCGTGCCACCGAACGCGCCGTGGCCGCAGTTGCCGAGGTGCACCGGGGTGCCGGGGCAGATCTCCTCCGGGTGCGGGCCGTCGGCGAAGACCATGGACGACACGGCGAAGTTGTCCACCCCGCCGACGAACGCGACCGATTCCGACAGCTGCGTGGTCCCCGTCTTGCCGATGTCCGGGCGCGTCCAGCCGGCCGAGTGCGCGGCGGCGGCCGAGGTGCCCACCGTGGTGTCCTGCGAAAGCCCGGCCTCCAATGTGTTGGCGACGCCCGTCGGGATCACCTGCTCGCACCCCTGCTGCTTCACGGGCACAGCCTGGCCGTTGCGGTCGGTCACCGACAGGATCGGGTTGGGCGGGCACCACGTGCCGCCGCTCATCAGCGTCGCCGAGACGTTCGCCATCTCCAGCGGGCTCACCGGGCTGTTGCCGAGGGTGAACGAGAGCAGGTTCTGGAAGTACTGCGACTGCGGCTCGTCGTACTGCGGGTTCTTCGACCGCGAGTCCGACGGGTCGGTGATCGGCGGGTTGCCCGCGTCGTTGGTGGCGAGGGTGTTGCGCAGCCCCAGCTTGCGGGCCATGTCCAGCACGGCGGGCATGCCGACCTGCGACTCGAGCCCCACGAACGCGACGTTCGGCGACGTCGCCAGGCCGCTGGCGAGCGAGATCGGGTCGGGGTAGCTGGTGCCGTCGTTGCTCACCGAGTAACACGGCGTGTACTTGTTCGCGTTCGGCGGCGTGAAGCAGTTGCTGAACGGGTTGGGCAGCGGCGTGTTCAGCCCCGCCTTGCCCGCCACCATCGCGGCGGCCGAGGTGAAGATCTTGAACGACGAACCGGCGCCGAACTTGTTGCTCGCGTCGGCCACGATGTTCGTGGACGTCTCGCCCTGGGCCGGATCGGTGCCGTAGTTGCGGTTGGCGACCATCGCGAGCACCTGGTGCCCGCTCGCGCCCGGCTGCACCACGGCGAACGTGTTGGCCACGCCGTCCTGCGTCGTCGGCACGTTGGCGTCCACCGCGTCCTTCACGACCTGGCTCACGTGCGGGTCCATCGTGGTCTTGATGACGTAGCCGCCGGTGTCGAGCTGGTCGACGGTGAACCCGGCCTGCTTGAGGTAATTCACCGCGTACGCGCAGAAGAACCCGGCGTCGGGTGCCGCGCCCAGGCACGTGCTCGACGGCGCGGCCGGGCGCGTGCCGACCACGCCGAGCGGTGTCGCTTTCGCGGCGGCGGCGAAGGAAGCGGGGATGGACTTGGCCGTGACCATGGAATCGATGACGGTGTTGCGCCGCTTGAGCGCGTTGTCCGGATGCGTGTACGGATTGTAGACGCTCGGGTTGTTCACCATGCCCGCCAGCAGCGCGGCCTGCGGCACGGTCAGTTTGTCCGCTGTGGTCCCGAAATACGCTTCCGAGGCCGCGCCGATGCCGTAGACGGTGCCGGTGTACTCCACCACGTTCAGGTAGTCGGCGAGCACGTCGTTCTTGGACACGGTCTGGCTGATCTGCACGGCCATCTTGGCCTCGCGCAGCTTGCGGGCCAACGAGTCTTCGCGGTCCTTGTCCTGTGCCGTCTTGTCGTTGCGATCGACGACGTTGATGAGGTAGTTCTTCACGTACTGCTGCGTGATCGTCGACGCGCCCTGCAGGTCTCCACCCGAGCTGTCGTTCACCGCCGCCCGCAGCATGCCCTGCGGGTCCACACCGCCTTCGGTGTAGAAGCGGCGGTCCTCGATGTCGACGATCGCGGCCTTCATCGCCGGCGAGATCTGCGCCGCGGTGACCGGAATGCGGTACTGCGCGTACAAAGTCGCGATCGTACTGCCGTTCCGGTCCGTCACCGTCGTCACGAGTGGCGGGTCCGCGTGCTCCAGGTCCGCGGAGATCGCGTCGACGGAGTCACTGACCTGATTGGACAAAACACCCGCGCCGATGGCGACCGGTGCCATCGTGCCCGCGACGAGAACGCCTGCGAGCACGCACAATCCGAGGAACGGGGCTACCCCCTTGCCTTTTCCCACGGTCCCCAACCTACGACCGAGCTCGTGTGAATACGGTGGGTAAAGCAGAACTTGTCATCGAGCCAACCTCCCGAGCAGAGCCGATGCGACGCCGATTGCCAGGGCGGTCGCACCCACTAGGACGCCGAAGTCCAGGCCGAGGTTGGCCGGAGTGCCGATGAGAAGTCCGCGAAGGGCGTCGACCTGGTAGCTCAGCGGGTTGAGGTGGCTGAGCACCTTCAGCCAGCCGGGCATCAGCTCCACTGGGTAGAGGGCGTTGGACCCGAAGAACAACGGCATGGTGATGGCCTGCCCGATCCCCATCAGCCGCTCGCGGGAGAGCACGATGCCGGCGATCACGATGGAGAAGCAGCAGAAGAACGCCGAACCGAGGATCACGATCACGACCATGCCCAGCAGCCGCAGCGGGTTCGCGGTGAGGCCCACGCCGAGAATGGCCGAGAGCACGAGCACCATCAGTGCCTGCACGAGCGCGCGCAGCCCGGCCGCGAACGCCTTGCCCGCCACGAGCGCGGCCCGCGGCGTCGGCGTGACGAGCAGCTTCGCGAGCACGCCCGCGTCGCGTTCCCAGATGATCTGGATGCCGTAGAAGATGGAGATGAACAACGCCGACTGCGCGAGGATGCCGGGCGCGAGGTAGTCGAGGTACGGGATCGAGCCGGTCGGGATCGCGTGGATCCGCGTGAACGTCTCGCCGAAGATCAGCAGCCACAGCGCGGGCTGGATCGCGCGGGTGATCAGCTCGGACTGGTCGCGGCGCAGCTTCTGCAGCTCCACCAGGCACATCGCGCCGATGCGGGAGAGCAGGATGCGCAGTTGTTCCAGCGGTCCCGGGTCAGCCGAGACGGCGGGCGGTGCGGCGAGTGGCGCGGACATTGCGCATCCCTCCTGTTTCGCTCTGCAGCGCGTCGCCGGTCATCGACCGGAACACGTCGTCCAAAGTGGAGTCCGGGCCGAGCTCCGCCTCGAGCTCGGCGGGGGTGCCGAGCGCGCGGACGCGGCCGGCGTGCATCAGGGCGACGCGGTCGCAGTACTGCTCGGCCTCGTCCATGTAGTGGGTCGTGACGAGCACGGTCATGCCGGTGCGCGCGCGGATCTCGGTGATGCGGTCCCACACCGCCGAGCGCGCCACCGGGTCGAGGCCCACGGTCGGCTCGTCGAGCACGAGCAGCCGGGGTGAGCTCACCAGCGCCTGCGCCAGCTCGAGCCGGCGGATCATGCCGCCGGAGTAGCCGCCCGCGGGCCGTTCGGCTTCATTCAGCAGGCCCACCAGGTCGAGTGCGCGATGGACCTCGTCGGCGCGGCGGGAGCGGGGGACGTCGAACAGCCGCGCGAACAGCGACACGTTCTCGCGTCCGGTGAGCGCGCCGTCGGCCGAGAGCTGCTGGGGCACGTACCCGATCAGGCGGCGCACGGCCATGCGGCGGCGCGTGACGTCGACGCCGAACACGGTGATGGCGCCCGCGTCGAGCGGCAGCAGAGTGGTGATCATGCGGATGGTGGTGGTCTTGCCGGCGCCGTTCGGGCCGAGCAGGCCGAAGATCTCGCCCGGCACGATCTCCAGGTCGACGCCGTCGACGGCCTTCGTGGTGCCGAACGAGTGGAACAGGCCGGTGCACCTGACGGCGGGTTCGGGCCCGGCTTCGCGATCGGTTTCCGGGGCGCTCATGCCTCCTCCTTCAGGGCGTCCATCAGCTTCTCCAGCGCGGGCAGGGCCGCGGTGATCGACACGGTGTCCTCTTCGGACAGCTGTGTGAGCGCGGCCGAGACCAGCCCGGTCCGGGCCTTGCGCCAGGTCGCCATGCGCTCGCGCGCGGCCTCGGTCACCTCCAGCTGCGCGGCGCGCCGGTCGGCCGGGTCCACGTCGCGGCGCAGCATCCCGGCTTCGACGAGGAGGTTCACGAGCGTGCTCACGGAGTTGCCGGCGAGGCTCAGCTCGCGCGCCGCGGCGGCGACGCCGATGCCGGGCAGCCGGTCGACCACTCGCAGCAGCTCGACCTGCGCGCCGGGCAGGGGAGGGCCGGGCACTTCGGCGCGCACCCGTCGCCGCACGACGCGGCGGATGCCCTGCACGGCGGACATCAGCCGCTCGGCGAGGTCGGGAGGTGGGGTCATGCCTTCGACGTTAGCTCTGAGTCAGAGTTATTATCAACGCCAAATGTCTCATCGGTCTTATTGTTCACGTTTTGGGCGCTTTGGTCTTCTTGCCGATTTCAGGCGAGCCGGCTGAGCACCATCGAGACGCCGAGCGCGGTCATCGTCACGGCGATCAGCCCGTCGAGGATCCGCCACGCGGCCGGCCACGCGAACACCCCTGCGAGCCGGCGCGCGCCCAGGCCCAGCGCGCTGAACCAGACGGCGCTCGCCAGCGCCGCGCCGACGCCGAAGACCCAGCGACCACCGCCCTGGCCGGCCGCCACCGAGCCGAGCAGGAGCACGGTGTCGAGGTAGACGTGGGGGTTGAGCCAGGTCAGCGCGAGGCCGGTGAGCACCGTGCGCTGCGGGGAAACGGGCTCGAGTGCGCTTGTCGTCAGCGTGCCGGGCTTCATCGCGCGCCGCGCCGCGAGGAACCCGTACGTCACCAGGAACGCCCCACCGACGACCCCGATCGCCGTGATCGCCGCCGGCCAGCGCTGCAACACGGCGCCGATCCCGCTCACCCCCACGGCGATCAGCACGACGTCCGACAGCGCGCACACCACGATCAGTCGTTTGACCGCCCCACCGCGCAACCCTTGCTGCAGCACGAACGTGTTCTGCGCCCCGATGGCGACGATGAGCGAAAGACCGGTACCGAAGCCGGCGGCGAGTGCGGGAACCACGCCTTCGACCGTAAGGCGAGATCTTCAGGTTAGGCCAGCTAAAGATTCTTACGTAACATTAGATGCCGTGATCTCAGATCTCCCTCTCGACCAGGTCCGGACGCTCCTCGCTGTGGTCGACGAGCAGTCCTTCGACCGCGCGGCCGCCGTGCTGCACGTGACGCCGTCGGCCGTCAGCCAGCGCGTGAAGGCGCTCGAACAACGCCTGGGCCGCGTGCTCATCCTGCGGACGAAACCCGTGCGGCTCACCGGCTCGGGCCAGGTCGTCGTACGGTTCGCCCGCCAGCTCACGCGCCTGGAGGAGGACACCCGCGCGGAACTCGGCCTGGTGGGCGTCGTGGGCCCGGTGACCCTCCCCATCGCCGTCAACGCCGACTCCCTGGCCACCTGGTTCCTCCCCGCGCTGGCCGCCGTGCCCGGCGTGTCCTTCGACCTCCGCAGCGACGACCAGGACCACACCGCCACCCTCCTGCGTGAGGGCCTCGTGATGGCCGCCGTCACGTCCGCGCCCCACCCGGTGCAGGGCTGCACTTCAACGCGCCTGGGCCTCATGCGCTACCGCGCCATGGCCTCCCCGGCTTTCGTCGCACGCTGGCTCGCGGACCGCCCCCTGGCTTCCGCGCTGGCCGAGGCGCCCGCCGTGCTCTTCGACCGCAAGGACGACCTCCAGGACCGCTTCCTGCGCACCCTCACCCGCCGTTCGCTGCCGCGCGGCGCCCGCCACTACGTGCCTTCGTCGCAGTCCTTCGCGGACGCCGTCACCGCCGGCCTGGGCTGGGGGATGGTGCCGGAACTCCAGACGCGGGGGTCCTCTTCGGCGAACGCTTTGGTGGATCTGGCGCCCGACCGGCCGGCGGATGTGCCGCTGTACTGGCAACAGTGGAAGCTGGACTCACCCGCGCTGGCTGCTTTGGCGGAGGCGGTCACGGCCACGGCGGCTACCGCTCTGCGGACGTGACTGTCCTGAATAGACACCCTTGCCCCAGATTCACGATCCCGACGTGAAGTGGTTGGATCACAGGGTGGAGAGCAATGCGGAGAGGACGAAATCACCCGAGCGGCTCGTGTTCTTCAGCGACGCCGTGGTGGCCATCGCGTTGACGTTGCTCGTGCTGCCGCTCACCGATCTGGTGCCCGAGATGGCGGCGGAGCACAAGGACGCCGTCGATGCCGTGCTGGAGCACTGGAACCAGATCTTCAGCTTTGTGCTGAGTTTCGTGGTGATCGCGCGGATGTGGTGGGGCCACCACCGCATCTTCGAGGAAGTCCGCGCCTACAGCGGGGCGCTCGCGCTCACGAACTTCTGCTGGCTCTTCACCATCGCGGTACTGCCGTTTCCGACGGAGCTCACCGGCCAGTTCGGCACGGACCGCTTCACCACGTTGTTCTACATCGGCACGATCCTCGTCAGCAGCGCATGCCAGACGGTGCTCGTGCTGATCGTCCGGCGGGATCCGAACGTCGCCACCCGCGAGGGGGCCGTGTCGGATCGGTGGCTGGCCAACAACGTGCTGTCCGTCGCGGCGCTGGCGATCGCGTTCGTGATCGGCGCGATCCGGCCGGCACTGGGCTACTACGCCTTGCTGCTGCTCACCATCCCGCCGATCATCGCCCGCCGGTACAGCGGGCGCGACGACGACTAGAACTCAAGCCTGCGGCAGCGGCCAAAGGTCGTCGTTGAGCATCCGCTTGAGGATCTTGCCCGTGGCGTTGCGCGGGAGCTCCGGCACGAAGTACACATCGCGCGGCACGGCGAAGCGCGCCAGCTTCTGGTGGATGTAGTGTCGCACGTCCTCGGCGTGCATACGCGCGCCGCGGCGGAGCACGACGTACGCCGCGAGGCGCTGGCCGAACTCCTCGTCCGGCACGCCCACCACGGCCGCCTCGTAGACGCCGGGCAACGCGACCAGCGCCTCCTCCACCGGGCGCGGGAACACGTTCTCGCCGCCGGACACGATCATCTCGTCGGCGCGGCCGGTGACGAACAGCCGGCCGGCCGCGTCCTGGTAGCCGACGTCGCCGGTGGCCATCAGGTCCTTCGAGCGCGGCACGCTGGAGCCATTGGTGTAGCCGTCGAAGAGCATGTCGTTGCCGACGAAGATCTGGCCCTCGTCGCCGGGCGGCACGGGGCGGCGCTCGTCGTCGAGGATGGCGATGCGGGTGCCGGGCGGGCAGCGGCCGGCGGTGGTCGGCGCGGCGCGCAGGTCGACCGGGTCGGCGATGCTGGCCCAGGAAACCTCGGTGGAGCCGTAGAAGTTGTAGAGGATGTCGCCGTAGGTGTCCATGAACGACGTGACGAACGAGCCCGACATCGCCGAACCGCTGCTGGCCACGATCCGCAGTGACGACAGATCGTAGCGGCCGCGCACGCGCTCGGGCAGCTCGTGGATGCGCTGCAACATGATCGGCACGGCGAACAGCGCGTCGCAGCGGTGCTCGGCGATCATCCGCAGCGTCTGCTCCGCGTCGAACCGGCGGATCAGCGACAGCTCCGCCCGCACCGACATCCCGACCTGCAACGCGGCCAGGCCCCAGCTGTGGAACAGCGGTGCCGCGACGGCGATCTTGTCCCGTGCCCGCAAGGGAATCCGCGCGAGAATGCTCGCCGCGGTGCTCAGGCCCTTCGGAGTCGGCCGGCGCGCGCCCTTCGGGGTGCCGGTGGTGCCGGAGGTGAGTACCACGATCTGGCCCGGCCGCTTGGCCGGCTTCGGCCGCGCGGTGGAGGCGTCGTGGATGAGCTCGTCGACGGTGCGGTAGCCCTGCTCGGCGTCGTCCCACGTGCTGACGCGGGGAAAGTCGCCCTGCACTCCTGCGATCGTCTGCGCGAACTCGTCGTCGGCCAGCACCGCGGCGGGCTGGTGCTCGGTGAGCACGTCTTCCACCGCGGAGGGCGACAGGCCGGTGTTAAGCAGCACCACGTCCACGCCGAGCTTGCTGCAGCCGACGAACGCCTCGACCATCGCCGCGTGGTTGCGGCACATCAGCGCCACGCGCTGGCCCGGGCGCACGTCCAGCTTCGCCAGGGAGTTGGCCAGCTGGTTGCTGCGCTCGTCGATGTCGCGGAAGGAGCGGCTGTTGCGTTCGTCGTGCACGGCGATGTCGTCGGCGCCGCGCGCGGTCGCCGCGAGGTAGCCGCCGGCGATCGTGGCGCCCCACTGCGAAAGCGAGTTGAGCTGCTTCGCGACCTTGTCCGGTCGGCCCGCCACGAGCACGCCCGCGCGCACCAGCGTGTTGGCCGTGCGCAGCGTCGTCGCGCGGTCGTACTCCGGCGGCTCGGCGGCTTCGCCGGACAGCTGCAGCTCGATCCGCCGCGTCAGTTCCTTCAGCATGCCCTTGACCGCCGAGCGGGAGAGCAGGTCGTGGTGCTCGGGCGGCAGCGACGGGAGCATCAGGCGCAGCACGATCTCCGTCGCCCCGCCCGCGAGCGCGCGCAGCTCGAACGAGACCCAGTTGCGCTCGTCGGGCAGCCCGCACCACACCACGTGTTCGCCGGGCCGGTACACCACCGCGTGGATGGTGCCTTCCACCAACGTTTCCCGGTCGGGAGCCAGCCTGATCAGGCAGCGCGGGCCACGCCCGCGCAGCGGGGCCTCGGTCACCTCGCACCAGCTGATCGCCGGCAGGAATCTCGGATAGAGCTCGGGAGAGCCGACGATCTGCCACACCGCGTCGGGCGGGTGCCCGACGGTCGAGCTCGCCTCGACCACATCGTCTCGCATTGCGATCCGCCTCACCGCCGCGCGCGTTGCGCTCCCCGGTGGGTACCGGACGCGCGTTCAGGTGCGGGCACGCTACCAGCAATCGGCTCAGCTCCGGTACTCCGAATGACCAGGAATCCGGCGGGACGGGAATTTTCAGACGAGCGCGGCGGGTGCGGCAGGAACCGACGAGAGCGCCGAGCCGAGCTCGTGCCCGACGGCGAGCCGGACCTCGTCACGCAGGCTGGCCAGCTTCGCGACGTCGAGGCCGGTGGCGATGCCTTCGCGGTGAAGCAGGTGCACGAGGTCGTCGGTGGCGATGTTGCCCGAGGCCCCGGGCGCGAAGGGGCAGCCGCCGATCCCGCCGAGCGACGAGTCGAAGCGGCGGATGCCGAGCCGCAGGCCCTCCCACGCGTTGGCGGCGGCGAAGCCGTAGGTGTCGTGCAGGTGCAGGCCGAGCGGCAGGTCGGGCACCGCGTCGCGCACGGCTTCGATCCCGCGGCGCAGCAGGCTCGGGTTCGCCGCGCCGATGGTGTCGGCGAGGTGCAGCACGCCGGCGCCGAGCTTGGCCAGGCGCGCCGCGGTTGCGGCGGTGCGCGCGGGGTCGGTGTCGCCGTCGAACGGGCAGACGAAGGCGGTCGCGATGGTCGCCTCGATGGCGACGTCCGCGGCGGTGAGGATCTCGGCGCAGCTCTCGAGCCGGGCCAGCGCGCCTTCGGTGGGCACGCCGGCGTTGGCCGAGCTGTGGCCGTCGCTCGCGGAGACCACGAGCCGCACGGAGCGGGCGCCGGCCTCTACGGCCTGCTGGGCGCCGCGCTCGGTGAAGACCAGCGTGTGGAGGGTGGCGGGGCTCGTCGCGGGGTCCAGCGTGCGCAGGAGTTCGTCGGTGTCGGCCATCTGCGGCACGCGGCGCTTCGAGACGAAAGAGCCGACCTCGAGTGCGCGGAATCCGGCGTCGATGAGGCCGCGGGCGAGGCGGAGCTTGTCGGGGGTGGGCACGGTGCGGGCTTCGTCCTGCAGGCCGTCGCGCAGCACGACCTCGGTGATGAGGACCTCGTCCATGGTGGGTCTCCTTTGTTCTCTGTCTGTGCGAAAGGGTCAGATCACGCCGCCGGCGCGCAGGCGCGCGCGGGCCTCGTCGTCGAAGCCAAGCTCGGCCAGCACGTCTTCGGTGTGCTCGCCGAGCTCCGGCCCGAGCGTCCGCACGCTGCCCGGGTGCTCGCCGAGCGCGGGGACGACGCCGGGGAAGGTGACCTCGACGTCGTTGTCGTCGATGCGCACGGTCCGGCGCTGGTGCATGCCGCGGGCCTCGAAGTGCGGGTCCTTGGTGATGTCCTCGGCGGTGAGGATGGGGCCGCAGGGCACGTCGGCGGCACGCAGCGTCGTCTCGGCGGCTTCCTGCGAACGGCCCTGCGCCCAGTCGCCGATGACCTGGTCGAGGCGGGCGGAGTTGGCGACGCGGCCGGCGTTGTCGGCCAGCGCCGGGTCGTCGGCGAGATCGGGGCGGCCGATGGCGTGGGCGAGGCGGCTGAAGATGGCGTCGCCGTTGCCGCTCACGACGATGTACTTGCCGTCGCCGCAGCGGTAGGTGTTCGACGGCGCGATGCCGGGCAGCGCCGAGCCGGCGGGCTCGCGGACCACGCCGAACGCGTCGAAGTCCGGGACGAGCGATTCCATCAGCGAGTAGACGGCCTCGTACAGCGCGACGTCGACGGTCTCGCCCCCGCCACCCTCGCGTTCGCGGCGCAGCAGGCCCATCAGCGCGCCGATCACGGCGTACAGACCGGCGACGGAATCGGCGAGGCTCACGCCGACGCGCGTCGGCGGGCGGTCGGGATAGCCGGTGAGCGCGCGCAGGCCGCCGACGGCTTCGGCGACGCCGCCGAAGCCCGGCCGGTCGCGGTACGGGCCGGTCTGGCCGTAGCCGGATACGCGCACGAGGACGAGGCCGGGGTTGAGCTGCTTGAGTTCGTCCGGGCCCAGGCCCCAGCGTTCGAGCGTGCCAGGGCGGAAGTTCTCGAGGACGACGTCGGCCTTCGCGATGAGCTTGCGCGCGACGTCCTGGCCCTCCGGCGAGCGCAGGTCGAGCGTGACGGAACGCTTGTTCCGGCCCAGCGTGCGGAAGAGCAGGGAGGTGTCACCCGCGTGCAGGCGCCAGCGGCGCAGCTCGTCGCCGCTGCCCGGGCGCTCGACCTTCACGACGTCGGCGCCGAAGTCGGCCAGCAGTCTGCCGGCGGTGGGCGCGGCGACGAAGTTGCCCAGTTCGACCACCCGCACCCCGGTGAGAGGGCCTCGATTGCTCATGATCACGCTCCAACCACATAGTGAGTTGCAAACCTAGAATACGGGTGCGCGTGTCGGCGTCAAGACGATCGAGGCTGACTACACTCGGCGAAACAGTCGGGTGGGTCACAGAAGCGGGGCGGCGATGGCGGAAGAGCGGGGCGGCACCGCGCCGGTGCTGGTGCTGCGGAAGTTCAAGCAGATCCTCGAGTCGTTCACGATCGAGGAGCCCGAGCTGACCCTGCAGCAGATCACCCGCGCCACCGGCCTGCCGGCGAGCACCTGCCAGCGGCTGGTGCACAACCTCGTGCGCGAAGGCTTCCTCGACCGGTACGACGACACCTACCGCGTCGGGCTCGGCCTCGTGCGCTGGGCCGCGCCGGGCACCTTCGGGCTGGATCTGGTGCGGCTCGTGCGTCCCGTGCTGCACAAACTGCGCGACGACTCGGGCGAGACGGCCTGCCTGTACGTGCGCGACGGCGCCTTCCGCACGGTGGTGTCGCTGGCCGAGTCGCGCCACCCCGTGATCCGGCTGTTCGTGGTCGGCATGGTGATGCCGCTGCACGCCGGCTCGGCCGGGAAGGTCTTCCTGGCGTGGGACCGGCTGGCGCTGCGTGACGCCGTCGGCCATGGCCTGGCGCGCTTCACCGAGCACACGATCGTCGACATCGACCTGCTCAACCAGCAGCTCGCCCAGGTCCGCGCCGACGGCTACGCCAGCAGCTTCGAGGAACGCGACCTCGGCGCGGCCTCGCTGAGCGCACCGGTGTTCGGCCTGACGGGCGAGCTGAGCGCCGTGATCGGCATCGGCGCGCCGACGCAGCGCATGACGTCGGCCGACGTGCCACGCCTGGCGCCGCTGGTACTCGAGGCGGCGGCCGCGGCGTCGGAACGGCTGGGATACCGCGCGGGAATGGCCCGCGACGTCATCGGCTGACTTCGGCCGCTGCGGCGGTTGTCTTCGGCGGATTTGTCGGGGTCGGCTGTGCTGATGGAGCGGCTGTTGCGGCCTGGGAGGAGCGCGGGGTGCTCGGCGGGGACGAGCCGCGACGTCATGAGGCTGAGTTTCCGGCCGCCGCGGCAGCTGTTGACTTCAGAGGAAGTGTCGCGGTTGGTGGAGTGCGGGCCGCGGCGTTGGGCCGGCGTGGGTACAGCGCGCAGGGGATGACCTGCGACCTCGCCGGCTGGGGCTTCGGGCGCAGGGGATGACCTCGTCTTCGGCACATGTCTCGCGGCGGCGGCACTGGTCGATCGGTTGTTGCGGGGTGGGCGGGCGCGGATACCCGGGGGGAATGGCCCGCAACGTCATCGGCTGGCGCTACCGCTGCCTGATTCGTGAAGGTCGCCTTCACGAACTCTGATCCCCTCGAGTGCGCTACCCCGGGGTGAGTTTGCGCTGGTCGGCGGGCGAGGGAGTGGCCTCGCTGTCCGTTGTGGCTGGTTCGCCGGATTCGTCGCGGAGTGAAGATTTCTTGTCATGCGATGCGGCCGCGCGGATCGCCACCCTTCGTGCTGGTGAGCGGCCTGCCGGGGGCGGATCCGTCCCGATCGGTGGACCCCTCAGGCTGATCCACAACGCTCCGCGACTCTTGACGTCCGCGCGCCTACCGCCACATCATGGGGGAACGAATCACATAGTGGATCCTGGCTCACGCTTGATCCGCGCGGCCATGAACTGTCAAAGGAGACGACGGATGGCGAACCCCCTCGACACGGCGGAGCCGGGGACGGCCGCGGTCGCGGCGCGGCTCGACCGGCTGCCGGTCACCCGCACCCACCGGCGCGCGACCGTCGCCGTCGGGCTCGGTCTGTTCTTCGAGTTCTACGAGGTGTTCCTGACCGGGACGATCAGCGCGGTGCTGGTCAGCGAGTTCAAGCTCAGCAAGGCGGCGCTTCCGCCGCTGTTGGCCTCGACGTTCCTCGGCATGTGCTTCGGCGCGCTGCTGCTCGGCCGCCTGGCCGACCGCTTCGGCCGGCGCGGCGCGTTCCTGCTCAACCTGGCGCTGTACTCGTTCTTCTCGCTGCTCGGCGCGTTCAGCGGTAACGCGATCATGCTGCTGATCACCCGGTTCTTCGCCGGCGTAGGCCTCGGCGCCGAACCGCCGCTGGCCGACACCTACCTCACCGATCTGCTGCCCGCCCGCAAGCGCGGCAAACTGATCGCGTGGGCGTACACGCTCGCGTTCTGCGGCGTGCCGGTCGTCGGCTTCCTGGCGAAGGGGCTCACGGAGGGGTCGTTCCTGGGCATCGCCGGCTGGCGCTGGCTGTTCGTGATCGGCGCGCTCGGCGCCGGCGTCGTGTTCCTGCTGCGCCGCGGCCTGCCGGAGTCGCCGCGCTGGCTGCACTCGGTGGGGCGCACGCAGGAGGCGGAGACCGTGATCCGGGGTCTCGAGGCCGAGGCGGGTCAGACCCCGGCCGCGGAGCCCGCACCCGCGCCGGTCGAGAAGCCGGTGCGCAAGGCCGCGCCGATCTGTGACCTGTTCGGGCCGACGTACCGCCGTCGCACGATCATGATGACGGTCTTCCACGTGTTGCAGACCATCGGCTACTACGGCTTCGGCACGATGGTCCCGCTCGTGCTCGCCGCGAAGGGCTACCCGGTTTCGCAGTCGCTGCTGTTCACCGCGCTGACGTTCCTGGGCTACCCGGTGGGCTCGGCGTTGTCGCTGCCGCTCGTGGAACGCTTGGAACGCAAGCACTTGGTCATCGGTTCGGTGCTCGCGATGGCGGTGTTCGGCCTCGCGTTCGGGCTCGCGAACTCCATCGCCCTCGCCATCGTGTTCGGCTTCGTCTACACGGCGATCAGCAACGTGTTCTCGAACTCCTACCACATCTACCAGGCCGAGATCTTCCCGACGGCGCTGCGCTCCACGGCGTCGAGCGGCACGTACTCGATCTCGCGGCTGGCGAGTGGCCTGATGCCGTTCGTGCTGGTCCCGCTGCTCGACAGCTCGGGCGCGACCACGCTGTTCGTAGTGATCGGCGCGGCGCTCGTGCTGGTGGCGCTGGACATCGCGATCCTCGGCCCGCGCACCACGGGCCGCTCGGTGGAGAACGTGGCCGGGGAAGCCTGACCGCTCCGGACATAATGGGCCTCGTGGAAGATCTGGTCGAGGAGTACGGCCCGCGGTGGGAATCCGGGCCGTACGAACGGGGAACTGACGGACCGCGCGTGATCCTGGTCGGCACGGACACATCGCCGACGGGGTTGCGCGCGGCTTCGTACGCGGCGGGCCTGGCCCGGCGCCAGCGGGCGCGGCTGGTGGTCGTGTACGTCGCGGCGCCGTCGATGTGGGCCGGGCTGGCCGCGGCCGCCGTGGTCGACGTCGAGCAGCAGACGTTCACCGAGGAGATCGCGGAGCTGCGGTCCGGGCTGCACGACCGCGCGGACGAGCTCGGGGTGCCGGTGACGTTCGTGGTGCGCCGCGGCGAGGCCTATCCAGAGCTGAAGGACGCCGCGCTCGAGGTGAGTGCCGACATGGTCGTGGTCGGGGCGTCGGAGCAGGGCGGGCACCGGCTCGTCGGCTCGGTGGGCAACCGGCTGGTGCGCGCGGGGATCTGGCCCGTGGTCGTGGTGCCGTGACCAGCGGACGTTGACAGGCGCTCGCGAGTCGGTAAAAATTCTGAACCGGTAAGTTTCCTGAACCGGTCGGAGGACGACAGTGGGCACTCGCGACGACCTGCTCGACAAGGCGCAACCCGTGGCCGCGGCAGCCGCGGAGCACGCCGGCGAAACCGAACGGCGTCGCGCGCTGGCGCCCGAGGTCGTGTCGGCGGCTCGGGCTTCGGGCCTGTTCCGCGCGGGGCTGCCGGCTTCTTTGGGTGGCGAGGAACCTTCCGCGGCGGCGATCCTGCGGGCCGCCGAGCGCGTGGCCGAGGCCGACGCGTCGGCGGGCTGGTGCGTGTCGATCGCGGCCACGAGCAGCCTGCTGGGCGCGTACCTGCCGGAGAAGGGCGGCCAGGAGGTCTTCGGTGACCCCGATGCCGTCGCCGCCGGTGTGTGGGCGCCGCGCGGCAAGGCCGTGGCCGTGGACCGTGGGGTCACGGTGTCGGGACGCTGGTCGTTCTGCAGCGGCGTGACGCACGCGGACTGGATCTTCCTCGGCGTCGTGCTCGACGGGAAGCTCGTGGTGGCCGCGATTCCCACGACCGAGCTGGAAATCCATGACACGTGGCACACCTCGGGCCTGCGCGGCACCGGCAGCCACGACACGAGCGCCGACACGGTGTTCGTGCCCTACCACCGTCTGCTGTCCGTTGTGGACGGACCCCCGGTTGGTGCCGGACAGCTGCACCGGTTCCCGCTGTTCGGGTTCTTCGCCGCGTCGATTTCCGCCGCTGCCCTGGGCAACGCGCGGGGCGCCATCACGGAGTTCGTGGAGCTCGCCGCGGCCAAACACCCCAGCGGCTCCCGTCGCTCCCTCGCCGAACGCACGGCAACGCAGAGCGCGGTCGCCTCGGCGGAGGCTTCGTTGCGCGCCGCCCGCGAGTTCTACTACCGCGCGATCGACGACGCTTGGCAGGCGTCCTTGTCTGATTCCGTTGTGCCGGAAGACCTTCGCCTCGCCTTGCGCCTCGCGTGCACCCACGCGGTCCGCACCTCGGCCGACGTCACGCGCTCCCTCTACGACCTCGGCGGCGGCTCGGCGATCTACGAAACGTCCCCCCTGCAACGCCGCTTCCGCGACGCCCACACCGCCACGGCGCACTTCCAGGTGAATCCCGCGACGTTCGAGCTGACCGGCCGCCTGCTGCTGGGCCTGCCCACCGAGACGGCGCAGCTGTGACCGCGATCGGGGTTGTCACGCCGTTGTCGCGGGGCTGCCCGGCGGCGGCTGGCCTGGTGATGGTCGAGTGGGTCGGGCCGGCGTTGCTCGGCTTGGCGAGTGGAGTGGTGCAGCGGTGAGCGTGGGTGTTGTGGCGAGGCCGTTCTGGCTGGATCGGCGGCTGGTTGCGGTGGTCGGCATCGCTGCGGCCGTCGGGCTGTTCTTCGGTTCGGCCGCCAGGGCGGTTCAGTGGTGAGCGCGGTGGGTGTGGTGACGCCGTTGTCGCCGGGCTACCCGGCGGCGGCTGGCCTGGTGATGGTCGAGTGGGTCGGGCCGGCGTTGCTCGGCTTGGCGAGTGGAGTGGTGCAGCGGTGAGCGCGGTCGGGGTTGTCACGCCGTTCTGGCTGGATCGGCCGGCGGCGGAGGCCGTGGACATCGCCGTGGAAGCGGACCGCAATGGGTTCGGGGAGTTGTGGGTCGGGGAGATGGCGACGTTCGACGCTTTCGCGCTCGCGACGGCCGTCGGCCTGCGGACGGAGCGGATCGGGGTGAAGATCGGGCCGTTGCCGCTCGGGGTGCGGACGCCGGTGGCGCTGGGGCTCGGCGTGGCGTCGGTCGCGGCGCTGGCGCGCAGGCCCGTGGGGCTGGCGCTGGGTGGGTCGAGCCCGGCGATCGTCAATGGCTGGCACGACCGGCCGTGGGACCACGCGGCCCTGCGGATGCGGGAGACCGTGGCCGCGGTCCGGACCGTCCTCGAGGGACAGCGCCTCTCGGTTCACGGGGAACACGTGCGCAGCAACGGGTTCCGTCTGAGGGAGCCGGCGCCGGTGCCGATCACGGTGGCCGCGTTCGGCCCGGCGATGACGCGGGCGGCCGCGGAGATCGCGGACGAGGTCGTGCTGAATCTCGTGCCGCCTTCGCACGTTTCGCGCGTGCGCAAGGAGATCGACGGTCAGGCGCACGCCGCGGGCCGCACGCCGCCGCGGCTGGCCGTCTGGGTGCCCGTCGCGTTGAACCCGGGGGAAGCGACGCTGCGGCAGCTCGCGGCGCAGGCCGGCGTGTACCTGAGCCCGCCCGGCTACGGCGAGATGTTCGCCGAGCTGGGGTACGGCGAGCTCGTCGCCGCCGCGCGTGCCGGCGCCAAGCGCGCCTCGCTGGTGGTGCCGCCTTCGCTGGTCGCCGACGTCGGGGCGATCGGTTCCGCCGCCCAGGTGCGCGAACGCATCGCGGCCTACCACGCGGCGGGCGCCGACCACGTCGGCCTCGTCCCGGCCACGGCGGAAGACCCGGCCGGCCGCACGCTGCTGCGCGAGCTGGCCCCGTGACGGCCGGGTCGCACCGCTTCACGGCCGAGTCCGTCGGCCGGGCCCTCGACGTGCTCGGCGAGCGCTGGACGCTGCTGATCCTGCGCGAGGCGTTCTTCGGCGTCCGGCGCTACGCCCAGTTCGCCCGCAACCTCGGCATCCCCCGCCCGACGCTGTCGGCGCGGCTCAAACAGCTCGTGGAACAGGGCGTGCTCGACCGCGTGGTCTACGCCACCGACCCGGACCGCCACGAATACCGCCTCACCCCGACCGGCAAGGAGATCTTCCCGGCACTGGTGATCCTCATGCGCTGGGGCGACGAGCACCTGCCGACGCCCGACGGGCCGCCCTTGGTCCTGCGCCATTCCTGCGGTGAGCCCGTCGCGCCGCAGTTGACGTGCACGCACTGCGGCGACGAAATCACGACGGCGAACGTGACGCCCGAACCGGGCCCGGGGTACCAAGAAGGCTGACCCGGGCCCGGTTGCAGGCTAGCTCCTCGTGTAGACCTTCGACCATTCCCAGCCGCAGCTCAGGCACGTGCCCGCCTGAATCCCGGACATGCTCGCGTCGGCCGGAACCCAGCCGTCGGTCACCTTTAGGTCGTAACGCCCCGCGGGCACGGGCCCGAACGAGACGTGCCCGTCGGCGTCGGTGGTTCCCGTCGCGGTCGCCTGGCCGGACAGGGTGTCGACCAGGCTCACGGCGGTGTCCGCGATGGCTTCACCCGGGTCCCGGGTGCTGTTCTTGTTGTCGTCGTGGTAGATCCAGCCGCTGGTGACACCCGGCGCACCAGGCACCCCGTGTACGAGCGCGGCAAGATCGCGAGCTGGGTCGCGCCGCCGGGCAACGGGATCAACGGTCAGCCGTTCGAGTACGAGTACGTCCACCTTCCCCGAGGCACCCACCGAGGGAGCGCAGAATGTCCACTCCGGACACTCCGCCGGTCGTCAGCGCCGACGTGCTCGTGGTCGGCGCCGGACCCACCGGCCTCTACGCCGCCTACTACGCCGGCTTCCGCGGCCTGTCGGTCGCGGTCGTCGACTCGCTGCCCGAGCCGGGCGGGCAGATCACCGCGATGTACCCGGAGAAGCAGATCTTCGACGTCGCCGGGTTCCCGTCCGTCCGCGGGCGCGACCTGGTCGAGCGCTTGCTGGAGCAGGCCGCGCCGTTCGGGCCGCGCTACCTGCTCGGCCACCGCGCCGACGTACTGGAGCGCGGCCGGGCACGTTCGCCGTGACCACGCACCTCGGCACGCGGGTCGAGGCGCGCGCGGTGATCGTGACCGGCGGCATCGGCACCTTCACCCCGCGCCCGCTCGTCCCGGCGGCCGCGTTCGAGGGCAACGGCCTGGCCTACTTCGTGCGCCACCTCGACGACTACGCCGGCGGCGACGTGGTGATCGTCGGCGGCGGTGACTCGGCGTTCGACTGGGCACTCGTGCTGCACCCGGTCGCGAAGTCCGTGAAGCTCGTGCACCGGCGCGAAACCTTTCGCGCACATCCGGCGACCGTCGCGGCCGTGCGGGAACCGGGTGTGGAGCTGGTCGTCAACGCGGAAGTTTCGCGGGTGCTCGGCGGGCCGGAAGTCGCCGGCGTCGAGCTCAAGGGCGGTGAAGGCGCGCGGACGCTGCGGTGCGGGCGGATCATCGCCGCACTGGGGTTCGCCGCCAACCTCGGGCCGCTGTTGCGGTGGGGCATCGACGTCGAGAACCGGCGCCACATCCCGGTCGACGCGGCCATGACCACCTCCGTCCCCGGCATCTTCGCCGCGGGCGACATCATCGACTACCCCGGCAAAGTGCGGCTCATCGCCGTCGGTTTCGGCGGAGCCGCGACGGCCGTGAACAACGCCGCCCACCACCTGGACCCCGCCGCGCCGGTGTCCCCCGGCCATTCCACCGACGAACCCGCTCGAATCTGAAAAACCGTTGGGAGAGAAGAACAGCCGTACGTCATCGCCGAGCCTTGCATCGGCATCACCGACCGCTCCTGCATGGAGGAGTGCCCCGTCGACTGCATCTACGAAGGCGAACGCAAGCTCTACATCAACCCGTACGAGTGCATCGACTGCGGCAACTGCGAACCCGCCTGGCCGGTCGAGGCGATCTCGCAGGACCGGCACGTGCCTGACGAGTACGCCGCATTCGCCGAGGCCAACCGCCGCTTTTTCACCGAGGCCCTGCCCGGCCGCGACGCGCCCATCGGCCAGCCCGGCGGCGCGATGTCTTTCGGCCCGGCCGGCGCGGACACGGCGCTGGTCGCGGAGTACGACCCGCGCGGCTGAGCTAGCCGCCGCTCTCGACGAAGGAGTCCCAGTGCCCCTGGGCCTCGTCGCGCCATTCGGCGTGGCGGGTGTGGAACAGCTCGGCCGCCTGCGTGCCGCTCCAGCGGTCGGGCAGGAGGTTGCGCGGCAGGTCGGGGTCGAGGAACGGGAATCGGCGCCACTCGTGCACCAGGCGGGTCTGGGCGAGGAGCACGGCCTCGCCCGAGCGCGGCGCGAGGCCGGTGAACTCGTCGATGAAGCGCTCGTAGTGGTGTTCGAGCTCGCGCAGGTCCCAGGCGCGGGCGACCATCTGCTGTTCGTCGCCGATCTCGGCGTAGCTCGCGACGAACGACATGGCCTGCCCGCCGTCGGTGAGCTCCGCGACGAGCCGGGCGGCCTCGGGTTCCGCGCCGACGTTCGGGCTGATCCACACGCCCGGCGCGGGTGAGCCGAAGCCCGCCCAGCTCAGCCGGGTGCGCATGCGGTGGCGCAGGTCGCGCTGGGATTCGGGCACCGACACCAGCAGCACCAGCCACCTGCGGTCCCACTCGCCGGTCTGCCGGCCGAAGCCGTAGATGCGCTCGGCGCCTTCGCTCAGCAGGCGGCGTCCCGGCGGGGTCAGCAGCCAGCGCACGCGCCGGCCCGCGCGTTCGGACTTCAGCCAGCCCTCGCCGGAAGCGCGGGCGAGCGCTTGGCGGGCGGACTTCTCCTCGACCTTGAACAACGCGAGGGCGTCGACCAGCGACGACGTCCAGACCGGCTCCTGGCGAGGCAGCACGTACTCGCCGAGCACTGTCATGAGCAGCGACCGCGCACTGGTGTGCGCCAGTTCGCGCCGCCGCGTGACGGTGGGCCGGGTGGCCGCCACCTGCGGATCACCGCCTTCCGGGAGAAAAACTGGTACAAGCGTCTGGTCAGATTACCCGGTTGACGGTGCCCGAGTGCGTGACCCGGGGGAGAACGGTTGCTCTCCTCGCAAGGCTTCCTGCCTGAACTTCCCCGAACGGTTTCGCATCGATCACCGCGCGGTTCAGAGCATCGAGATTTCCAGTTCCGCCAGCCGCTCCGGCTCGGTGACGATGTCGACCTCGGTGATCACGCCGCCCTCGATCGTGAACGCCATCGCCACCCGCAGCCGGCCCAGCGGCGCCGCGATGATGCCCGGCCGGCTGCCGACGAGCGCGGGCCGCGAGACGGCGGCGCGGTCCGCGAACCGGCCGGCGCCCGCGGCGATGTTCTCGGCCCGCGCACGAGCTTGGCGACGTCGCCGTCGGCGCGTAGCACGGCGTCCGGATCGAGCAGGGCCACGAGCGCGGCGAAATCGCCGCCGCGCGAGGCTGCGAGGAACGCGTGGACGACCTCGCGCTTGCGGGCCAGGTCCGCTTCGGCCCCGGCCGGAGTGCCGCGGACGCGGCGGCGGGCCCGGCTCGCGAGCCGGCGCGCGGCCGCCGGGGCGCAGTCGACGATCGGGGCGACCTCGTCGAACGACAGGCCGAAAATGTCGTGCAGCACGAACGCCAGGCGCTCGGCCGGAGAGAGCGTGTCGAGGACGACGAGCAGCGCCAGGCCGACCGAGTCGGCCATCACGGCCTCGGTTTCGGGGTCGGCGGTGTCGGCGCCGTCCGGGAGCTGCTCGCCGGCGGGCTCCTCGCGACGCGACTGGCGGGAGCGCAGCAGGTCGAGGCAGACCCGGCTGACGACAGTGGTGAGCCGGCCGCCGAGATGGGTCACGGCGGAGGAGTCGGCACGGCTGAGCCGCAGCCAGGCCTCTTGGACGGCGTCGTCGGCTTCGGCCAGGGAGCCGAGCATGCGGTAGGCGACGACCCTGAGGTGGGTGCGGTGGGTTTCGAACTGCTCGGCCAGCTCGTTCACGGTCGGCATCCTCCTCCGGGTGTGGTGCCTCGTCAGGTTGACGTCTGGGGGGAAAGATGTGACCGAGCGGTCGATAGCGCGGGACGCCACGCGGAACGGACGAGGGTCACTAGTGTGGAGGTTTCGGATCGGGATGGGGCCCGGTCGGGTTCTTCGTGCGGTGGAAAGGCTTTTGGTTGTCTGTGGCCGGGGATGTCGAGTCGGTGGTCGCGCGGTTGAGGGCGGCGGGTTGTGTGTTCGCCGAGGAGGAGGCGCGCGTGCTCGGCGAGGCGGCCGCGGGGGACGCCGCGACGCTGGAGGCGTTGGTGCGGAGGCGAGTCGAGGGGGAGCCGCTGGAGTACGTGGTCGGCTGGGCGGAGTTCGCCGGGCGCCGGTTCGCGGTGGCCGAGGGCGTGTTCGTGCCGCGGCACCGCACGGAGCTGCTCGTGCGGCTGGCGGCAGGGTTCGCGCGGCCGGGCGGGGTGGTGCTCGACCTGTGCTGCGGGTCCGGCGCGCTCGGGGCGACGGTGGCGGCCGAGGTGCCCGGTGTGGAACTCCACGCAGCGGACGTCGATCCGGTCGCGGTGCGGTGTGCGCGTTCGAACATCGACGGTGCGGTTTACGAAGGTGACCTGTTCGAACCCGTACCCGAGCGGTTGCGGGGTCGCGTCGAGGTGCTGATTTCGAACGTGCCGTACGTGCCGAGTGGCGAGGTCGAGCTGCTGCCGCCGGAGGCGCGGGAGCACGAGCCGCTCGTGGCGCTGGACGGGGGAGCCGACGGGCTCGACGTGCTGCGGCGCGTGGTCGCGGAGGCGCCACAGTGGCTGGCGCCCGGCGGGCGTGTGCTGTTCGAGACGAGCGAGCGGCAGGCGGAGTCGGCCGTCGCGGCGTTGGCGCAGGTGGGGCTGCGCGCGTGGGTCGAGGAGTCGGAAGACCTCGGGGCGACGGTGGTCGTCGGCGAGCGGAAGCCGTTGCTGCACAAGGAGTAATCGTGGTTCGCCGAGCGGCGGCCCGGGTAGTTGGCCGGGGCCGCGAGAGTGAGGGGCCCCGATGAAGGTCTACGCCGACCGTCCGGTCCGCCGCACCGCGCAGGTGCTCAGCGACGTGTTCGCGTTCGGGCTGCTCGCGTTCGCGGTGTGGCTGGCCGTGCGCGTGTACGACGAGGTCATGCGCCTGCGCGTGCCGGGCGACGGGCTCGTGGACGCGGGTTCCGGGCTGCGCGCCACGTTCGACGCGGCCGCCGACAAGGCCGGCCAGGTGCCGTTGATCGGCCACCCGCTCGCCGACGCGCTGCAGTCCGGCTCGGCCGCGGGCACCGAACTCGCCGACGCCGGCCGTTGGCAGATCACTGCCGTCGAGGACCTCGCGTGGTGGCTCGCGGTGCTGGTCGTCTCCGTGCCGCTGGTGTTCCTGCTGGTTTCGTGGCTGCCACTGCGGTGGCGCTTCACGCGCGGCGCGACGGCCGCGGCCCGGCTGCGCCGCCAGGGCGCCGAAGGACTCGACTTGCTCGCCCTGCGCGCACTCGTCACGCGGCCCCTGCCGCGCAAGGTCCGGGCCGGCGACCTCACCACGGGCTGGCGCGAACGCGATCCCGACGTCGTCGCCGACCTCGCCGCCCGCGAACTCGCCCACCACGGCCTGCGGCTGCCCGCCGTCGAACGCGTCGGCCCGGTCACCGGGACGAGAGCTCGGTGAGTCGATCACGACACGGATTGGTCGCTTCCCCGTACTGCACTTCCCGGCCCGTGCCGTTTAGGGTCGGGGCATGAAGGTCGGCCTGCTCACCCGGGAGTACCCGCCGGACGTCTATGGCGGAGCGGGGGTGCACGTCGAGTTCCTCGCCCGCGAACTGCGGTCGCTGGTCGACCTCGACGTGCACTGCTGGGGGCCGGATCGAGACGACGGAGCCCACGGCCACCGCGACCTCCACGGCTACGCGCAGACCGCGTTCGCGACCATGGACATCGCCGTGTCGATGGCCGACGCGCTGGCCGGGCACGACCTCGCGCACAGCCACACCTGGTACGCGAACCTCGGCGGCCATCTCGCGAAGCTCGCCCACGGCATGCCGCACGTGATCACCGCGCACTCGCTCGAACCGCTGCGCCCGTGGAAGGCCGAGCAGCTCGGCGGCGGCTACCGCGTGTCGTCGTGGATCGAGAAGGACGCGTACGAGGCGGCCGACGCGATCATCGCCGTCAGTGCGGGCATGCGCGAAGACGTGCTCGCCGCGTACCCGGCGGTCGACCCCACGCGGGTGCACGTGGTGCACAACGGGATCGACACCACGCTCTACCGGCCCGACCCCGGTCGCGACGTGCTGGCCAAGCACGGCATCGACCCGGACCGGCCGTACGCGCTGTTCGTCGGGCGCATCACGCGGCAGAAGGGCGTGCCGCACCTCGTGCGCGCCGGCTCCGAGCTCGCCGAGGACGTGCAGCTGGTGCTCTGCGCCGGGGGCGCCGACACCCCGGAGCTCGACGCCGAGTTCCGCGGTCTCGTCGCCGAGCTGCAGGAGAAGCGCACCAGCGTGCACTGGATCCCCGAGATGCTGCCGCGTCCCGAGGTCGTGCAGCTGCTGACGCATGCGACGGTGTTCGTCTGCCCGTCGGTTTACGAGCCGCTGGGCATCGTGAACCTCGAGGCGATGGCGTGCGGCACGGCGGTGGTGGCCAGCGACGTCGGCGGGATCCCCGAGGTCGTCGACGACGGCGCGACGGGACTGCTCGTGCACTACGACGAGAACGACACCGCGGCGTTCGAAGCGGGGCTGGCGCGGCGGATCAACGAGCTAATCGCGGATCCCGCCCGGGCCGCCGCGCTGGGTCTGGCCGGGCGCGACCGCGCCGTGGGAGAGTTCGGCTGGGCGGCGATCGCCGCGAGGACGGTCGCGATCTACGAGGCGTGCGGGAGGGTTTCGTGATCGACGGATCGGATGTCCTGGGGATCGTGCTGGCCGGTGGCGAAGGCAAGCGGCTCATGCCGCTCACGGCCGACCGGGCCAAACCCGCAGTGCCCTTCGGCGGGGTGCACCGCCTGATCGACTTCGTGCTCTCGAACCTCGTCCACGGCGGAATCCGGCGGATCTGCGTGCTCACGCAGTACAAGTCGCACTCGCTCGACCGCCACATCTCGACCACGTGGCGGCTCTCGTCGCTGACCGGCGAGTACGTGACGCCGGTGCCCGCGCAGCAGCGGCTGGGCCCGCGGTGGTTCCAGGGCAGTGCCGACGCGATTCACCAGAGCCTCAACCTGGTCTACGACGAGTCGCCCGCCTACATCGCCGTGTTCGGCGCCGACAACATCTATCGCATGGATCCACGCCAGATGATCGACGAGCACATCGCGTCGGGCGCCGGCGTGACCGTGGCGGGCATCCGCGTGCCGCGCGCGGAGGCGAGCGCGTTCGGCGTGATCCAGACCGGCGACGGCACGAGGATCGACGCGTTCCTCGAGAAGCCCGCGGACCCGCCGGGTCTCCCGGACTCGCCCGACGAGGCGTACGTGTCGATGGGCAACTACGTGTTCACCACGCAGGTGATGCTCGACGCGCTGCACGCGGACTCGAAGAACGTCGGGTCCAAACACGACATGGGCCGCGACATCATCCCCGCGCTCGTGGACAAGGGCCAGGCGGCCGTCTACAACTTCAGCGGCAACGTCGTCCCCGGCGAGAGCGAACGCGACCACGGGTACTGGCGCGACGTCGGGACCATCGACAGCTACTACGACGCCCACACCGACCTGATCTCGACGTATCCGATCTTCAACCTCTACAACCGCAAGTGGCCGATCCTCTCCCACCCGGGCCAGCGCGCCGCGGCGAAGTTCGTGGAGGGCGGCAGCGCCGGGCAGTCGATCATCAGCAACGGCTGCATCATCTCCGGCGCGCAGGTCGTGGACTCCGTGCTCTCGCCGGACGTCGTCGTCGAAAACGGTGCGGTCGTCCAGGGCTCGGTGATCCTGGACGGCGCCCGCGTGGGCCGCGGCGCCGTGGTGCGCCGGGCCATCCTCGACAAGAACGTGGTCGTCCCACCGGGCGCCCACATCGGCGTCGACCTGGCCCGCGACCGCGAGCACTACCACGTGAGCTCGGGCGGGATCGTGGTGCTGGGCAAGGGAGAATCGGCGATCTAGCTCCGGCGCGCCGCAGCAACCAGGGACCGGTGCGTCGGGGCGCCCGGGACGTTCGCCGGGCGGCTCTCGGCGAACTCCGCGCGCAGCACGGGAACCACTTGCTCACCGAGGATGTCGATCTGCTCCAGCACCGCCTTGTGCGGCAGGCCCATCCCGTCGACGGCGAAGAGCCGGCGCTGGTAGTCGCCGGCGTAGTCGCGGAACGCGAGGGTGCGCTCGATGACCTGCTGCGGGCTGCCGACCGACAGCGGTCTGGTCCATCGTGCCCTCGAGCGACGGGCCGCCGCCGTAGATGGGGGAGTGGTCGAAGTACGGGCGGAACTCGCGGATCGCGTCCTGGGAGTTCGGGCGCATGAAGGTTTGCCCCCCGAGGCCGACGATGGCGTCGGCGGCCGTGCCGTGGCCGTAGTGCTCGAAGCGGGTGCGGTAGAGCTCGATCATCCGCCGCGTGTGGTCGGCGGGCCAGAAAATGTTGTTGTGGAAGAAACCGTCGCCGTAGTAGGCGGCCTGTTCGGCGATCTGCGGGCTGCGGATGGAGCCGTGCCAGACGAACGGAGGCACGCCGTCGAGCGGGCGCGGGGTGGAGGTGAAGCCCTGCAGCGGGGTGCGGAACTTGCCTTCCCTGTCCACCAGCTCCTCACGCCAGAGCCGGCGCAGCAGGGCGTAGTTCTCCACCGCGAGCGCGATCCCGTCGCGGATGTCCTTGCCGAACCAGGGTAGACGGGCCCGGTGTTGCCGCGGCCCACATGAGGTCGACGCGGCCGTCGGCGAGGTGCTGGAGCATCGCGTACTCCTCGGCGAGCTTCACCGGGTCGTTGGTGGTGATGAGCATGAACGCCTCCCGCTCCCGAAGTTGATGCATCAACTGAACCGGGAGCGGGAGGCGGGTATTCCGTACGTCAGTGCTTGCGCTTCTTGGCCTCGTCCTGCAGGTCGAACTGCTCCTTGCGGACCTCACCCTTCACGGTCTGCTCGTCGGTGACCGTCTCGGTGTTCAGCCGCGCGCGCTCGACGGGCACGGTTTCCTTGCTGATCACCGGTTTCTCGGCGTGCAGCACCACGTCCTGCTCCTGCTCGCCGAGCTCGGCGCGACCGGTCCCGCCGCGCGCGTCGGTGATGGGCTCGCGCTCGAGGCGGACCTCTTCGTGGCTCACCGGGACGGTGACCTGCTGCTCTTCGGTGACGACGTACTTGCGCAGCCGCACGTGCCCGGTCTCCACCTGCTCGGTGCCGACGTTCAGGCGCTCCTCGGAACGGATCATCTCCTCGCCGCGGGTGCCCGAGCCGGCGTCGGCCGCCGAGCGCCCTTCACGAGCCATTGCCGCGTCCTGCATGCCACGGCCGCCCGCAGTGTCCATTTTGTCCCGGCCAGCCGCCATCCCATGCTTGCCACGGCCGGCGGTGGTGTCCATTTTGTTCCGTCCCGCGTTCGCATCCGGTGCCGTGCGCGGCATCGGCAGGCCGTAGTGGTGGTACAGCTCGGCGCTCTCCGTGGACGACAGGTGCCCGTCGGCGTCGATCCGCGGCGCCTCCGAGACCTGGTCCTTCGCGACATTCACGTGGATCCCGTCGTTGTCGACGTTCGCGCCCGAGAGCGGTACAAAGCTCTCTTTGCTGCCGAACAACCCGGTTTTCACGGTGATCCACTCGGGTTCCCGGGTGGCGTCGGCCAGGTAGACGTTGCCGACCTTGCCGATCTTGTTGCCGTCCGGATCGACCACGGCGCTGTCCATCAGCTGCTGGGGTTGCAGGGTGCCGGCCACGGCACTCACGTCCTTTCTCCCTCGGTTTTCCGCTGCTGATCTCCACCGTCGGACGTGTCGTCGATCACGGCAACTCTCCGTTGTTCTCGTGGGTTACCCCGGAAAGAAAACGTTTAGTGCACTTCGTTCGGGTAACGCGCGGGCACAGCGGCTGCCCGAACGATCGCGGACCGCAGCCGAACCTCACCGGATCGGGTAACAACTGTCCGGTGTGGAGCGATTCAGGCGCAGACGCTCCCGTTCCCCTGAAAGGTCCCCTCGAAGATGCGCAAAGCCACCTTCGCCAGACTCGGCGCAGTGCTCACCCTGATCGGCCTCGGTATCGGCATGTCCACGGTGGTCACCTCCGCCGACGCCGCCCAGGAAAGCACCTGGTGCACCCGCAAGGACAACATCGCCATCGTCGGCACCTCGGCCGACACGGGTTACGGCACCACCGGCTACCAGTCCACCACGGACACCTGGTTCCCCACCACCTACGGCTGGACCACCAAGCTGGCCAACGACGTCCACTCGCAGTGGCAGACCAACGTCCAGAACTACTCGCACAACGGCGCGCTCGCGGCCGACTACCTGCCAGGCGGCCGCTGGGCGGGCACCACCGGCGCGATCGCCGACATGCAGGCCAAGCAGCCGGACCTGGTCCTCGTGGACCTCGGCGGCAACGACCTGTGGGCCCAGAACGACCCGGCCAAGTTCCAGACCGACCTGAACAACGTCATCGACGGCATCCGCGCCGCGCGGCCGGGCGTCGACATCCTCATGTCGATCTACGCCCAGCTCAAGTGGACGCCGAACCCGTACGGCGGCAACACCCAGAAGTACACCTGGGACCAGTACGCGTCGGTGATCTACCAGACGGCGGTCGCGAAGGGCACGGCGCTCGTGGACCTGCGCCAGTACATCCCGCCGTCCGGTTCGGCGAACCTGCCCAACCCCAGCCCGTGGACCTCGGACAACATCCACCTCAACGACGCCGGCAACCTCGCCGAGTACGGCATGTGGTGGGGCTGGACCGCGAGCCTGGGCAGCATCTGCGGTTGAGGTCCGGCTAGACGGTCGCGTGGGCGAGCACGAACAGCTCCGCGGGACGCAGGGCGTCGGGGCGCGGCCACACGTCGTGGTCGCGCTGGTGGACGTGCCGGACGGTGCCGAAGCCGTTGTCCCGCAGCAGGTCCGTGAGCTCGTCGGGGGAGAAGCAGCTGCGCCAGGGTTCGCCGGCTCGCTCGGCGACCTGGGAGACGGCGTCGGCGTAGTGCGTGCCGGCGTCGTCCCGCAGCTGTGCGGGGAGCACGTAGTCGGCGACGAGCTGCGTGCCCGGCGCGAGGCCGGCGACGGCGCGCAGCGTGCGGGTGATGGCGGCTTCGGTGAGGTACATCGTGACGCCGAGCCAGCTGACGAGCGTCGGGCGGGCGAGGTCGAAGCCGTGCTTGACGAGGGCTTCGACGAGGTCGCCGGTCGCCAGGTCCAGTGGGACGAAGGTGCGGTTCGCGGGGTCGGGAAGGTCCGCGTTCGTCAGCTGCGCGCGCTTCCACTCCTGCGTCTGCGGGAGGTCCACTTCGAACACGTAGGTGTGCGGCGCGCGGTAGGCGGAGGTGTCGAGGCCGGCGCCGAGGACCACGCTCTGGGTCGCGCGCTGTGCTTCGGCGTAGCGGCTGCGGCAGAGCACCTGGGTGCGACCGCCGGCGAGGATCGGGTCTTCGCGGTTGTCGCGGTGGTAGGCGAGGAGTTGGTCGCCGTAGTCGCCGAGCAGGGGTGCGGCGAGCTCGTCGGTGAAGATCCTGGGCTCGGCGTCGACGATGAGGTGCGCGGCGCGAGCGGCGGCCGCGGTGAGGGCCGTGAAGCTGGGTTCGATCACAAGGACGACCCTAGCCCGCAATCGTACAAGAATAGCACAGATAGATCTTTTTCGCAAGGCCCGCCGAGTTGCGATCCGGCGGCGGTGGCGGAACCCGGCGAGTCGGGGCCTTTGACGCTGGTCACCGGGTTTACGCAGGTCACGGCAGGTGGCGTAACCCTGGCGTAATGCGGATCCGGGTACGGTCGCGCAGGTGGAAACTTCGTCGCCCCGGCCCCGGGCCGAGCGGGCCCGGCAGGTCGCCGACGTCCTGCGCCAGCGCATCACCGCGGGCGCCTTCGACGACGGCCCGCTGCCCGACGAGCACACCCTCGGCACCCAGCTCGGCGCCACGCGCAACGCCGTGCGCGAGGCCCTCGGCCTGCTTCGCGCCGAAGGCCTCGTGGAGCGGCGCCAGGGCGTCGGAACGCTCGTGGTGCACCCGAAGTACGGCCACGGCCTCGACCGGCTCGCCGGCCTCGCCGAGGCCCTCGACGGCTACGGCGACGTCGTGAACGAGGTCCGTTCCGTCGGCATCGTCACGCCCCCACCGGCGATCGCCGAACGGCTCGGGCTGATTCCCGGCGCGCCCGCCGTCCACCTGGAACGCCTGCGCCGCCTCGGCGGAGTGCCGCTCTCGCTGGACACCACGTACCTGACCGCCGACATCGGCGTCCCGCTGCTCGACCACGACCTCGCGGGCCGCGACCTGTTCGCCCTCATCGAAGAAACCAGCGGCCGCCGCCTCGGCCGGGCCGACGTCGTGGTCCACGCCGTGACCGCCGGCCCAGACACCGCCGCGTTGCTGGGCATCGCGCCCGGCACGGCCGTCTTCGCCCTCGACCGCCTGACACACCTCGACGACGGCCGCCCCGTGGACGCCGAAACCCTCCACATCCGCGCGGACCGGCTCACTTTGCGCGCGACGCTGCACCGAGGCCCGGCATGACGAGCGTTGCGATCGCCTGCCGCGCGGGGCTTCGTTTCGCGGCTCGGCCCGGCTCGCCGCGACTGGCCGCGAGCCCCGAGGCGGCGAGTGGTGGGGTGCGGCCGGCGCCCCGGACGCAGGCGTCGTGGGGCATGGTCCAGGCCGGGAGGCAGACATGACGAGCGTGACCATCGATGTTCTGCTCGCACTTTTCGGCCTGGTGGGCGGGATCGGCATCACGGCGATCGGACCCGGGGGTGTCCTGCCGACGATCGCGTTGTTCCTGTTGACGCCGCTCGCGCCGGCGCAGGTGGCGGGGACGGCGATCGTCACGCATGTGGCGACGGGGGTGGCCGGGAGTGCGGCGTATGTGCGGTCCGGGCAGTTGCGGGAGCGGCATACGAGGAGGGTCGCCGGGCTGCTGGCGGGGGTCGCGGTCGTGGGGACGCCGGTCGGGGTTTTGCTGAATTCGCTGGTGTCCGCGCGGTGGTTCGGGGTGGTGCTCGGGGTGTTCGCCGTCGTGGTGGCGGCGTTGGTGGTGTTGCGGCGGCCGGTGGTGGGGCGGGAGCCGGCGACGGGCTCGATCCTCGCGATCGGGGCCGGGGTGGCGGTCGCGGCGGGGCTGGTGGGGGTGGGTGGGCCGATGCTGACCGTGCCGGTGCTCGTGGTGGTGGGGTTGCCGATGCTGGAGGCGCTCGCGGCGGCACAGGTGCAGTCGGTGGTGATCGCGACGGCCGGGGCGGCCGGGTATCTCCTCCACGGCTCCATCGACTGGCGGCTGGCGGCCGTCGTCGGGGTGCCGGAGCTGGCGGGGGTGGTCATCGGCTGGAAGATCGCGCACGCGTTGCCGACGATACGGCTGCGGATCGCGCTCGTGGTCGCGTTGGTGGCCGTGGCGCCCTACCTGGTGCTGCACGGCTGAAGGGCACCTTGAGAGAAGTCCGTCGAGGTGCCCTTCAACCGAGAGAACAAACTCAGCGCACCCGGTCGAACGGCAGCTGCACCACCGGACCCGGCCACACCGTCCGGCCCGCCGCGACAGCGTCCACTTCGGACTCCGGCAGCGCCCGGCGGTAGAGCCGCGCGTCGTCGAGGGAGCCGGCGAAGTGCATGGCGCCGTCGAGGCGTTCGCCCAGCTGGAGCTGGAACGAGACGGTCTCGCTGACCGAACCGGGCGAGTCCGGGCCGGACGCGGCGAGCACGCCGTCGACCCAGATCTCGAGCCGGCCGCCGGTGCGTTCGAGCGCGATGTGGTGCCACTGCCGGTCGTCGTAAGCCTGGGTGGTGGTCACCGACTTGCTGCCCGCCGCGGTGGTCATCATGGCGATGAGCCGGTGCGACGCGGGTTCACCGCGCAGCCACAGCTGCGGTGCCGTGGTGCCCATGCCGCCGAGCCACAGCAACGCCTGCGGGTCCTTCGAAGCGCCGTAGTTGAACGACGTCGTGAAGGTGAAATCACCAGACCCTGGCAGCTGCGCGGGCGAGAACGGCACCCGCACGAAGTCGTCGACGCCGTCGAGCTGCAGCGCGCCGTGGGACACCGCGGCGCCGCCGAGCACGTAGGCGACGGCGCCCGGCCGGGAGACGTCCGGGGTCGTCGGGCCGGCGGGACGCTGCCACCCCAGGTAGTTCTCGTCGAAGCGCGCGAAGCGGATCTCGTCGCGGGCGTCGACCGCGCCGCCCTCGTACATCAGGCCGATCTTCGCGTCGCGGTCGGCCGGGCCGCTCAGCTGAACGAGGTCGGAGTAGCCGGACCAGTCGCCGGTCACCCGGGTGCCCTGCTCCGCGTCCTCCCACGTGCGGCCGTTGTCGTAGGACGAGCGGATCATCATCCAGCGCCGCCGGTCGGTGTCCGACGGCGAGGCGAACAGGATCCGCTCCCCGCCCGGACGCTGCAGGCGAAGCAGGGAACCCTGCACCATTGGCGTCACCAGGTCGGGGATGGTGGTGAAGCGCTTGCTGAACGTCTGGCCGCCGTCGCGGCTCAGCGCGTAGTCGCGGTTGCCGACGTCGGTGCCGCCCTGCTCGCGGCCGCCGGCGTAGATCGTGCCGTCCGGCAGCTCGACGACGCTGACCTCCGAAGGCTTTTGCGCATACGTGGCGCCCACCGGGTGCGCGTAGCTGTCGACGGCGCCGACGTGCCAGCTGCGCCCGGAGTCGTCGCTGTAGATCAGGGCGGCGTAGTTTTCGATGGAATTGGTGCCGTCGCTGCGTTCCGCGTTCACGCCGAACACCAGCCTGCCCGCGTGGCGGCCCTTCGTGAGCTGGATGCCGTGCACCGGACCCGAGGCGTACCACGAGTCCCACGCCGGCAGCTTCGCTTGCGCGCTGATGTCCACCGGCGCCGACCACGTCAGGCCGTCGTCGTCGCTGTACTGCGAGTGCGGCGTCCGCGGACACGGCACGTCGCAGGCCTTGTCGTCGTCGCGGCCCTTGTTGTACGTGGTGACCAGCACGATCCGTCCCGTCCGACTGTCCACAATAGGCATCGGGTTGCCGTGCGTGTCGCCGCCGCCGGGGTTCACGACCTGCAGCGGTGACCACGTCTGCCCGCCGTCGGTGGAACGCTTGAGCACGAGGTCGATGTCGCCGGTGTCGCCGCAATTGTCGCGCCGGCCCTCGGCGAAGGCGAGCAGGGTGCCGTGCGTGCTGCGGACGGTGGCGGGGATGCGGAAACAGGCGTAGCCCGTCTCCTGGTGCGGGTTGAAGAGTACCTGCTGGTCGAACTGCGGAACCGGCGCCGGCGCCGCCTGTACGGCTGCCGGTACGAACACGCCGGACACCAGCACCGCGAACGCGAGTGCCCAGCGGATGATCGGTCTCATGTCCCGTTCTTCCCTTCGGCTAAGTGAAACTCCCCAGTAGAACGGCCACCCCACGCGGGGCCAGGAGCACCGCTTCCGTCGGGTGGCCGGGATCGGTGAGCAGATCGGGCGCGGGCGAGGGCAGCGTGACCGTGACCGCCTCGGCGCCGTGGTTGAGCAGGAACAGGTACTGGCCGTCGGCACCGTGCCGGACCACGGCCTGCACGCCCTCGGGCAGGCCGGGCAGCACGGGCGCAACCCCGGCCGCGGCGGTGATCCGGTCGAACAACGCGCTCATCGTGGCCGCGTCGGGCCGGGTCGCGAGGTACCAGGCGACCCCTTCGCCGAAGGAGTTCCGCGTCACGGCCGGGCGGCCGGGGAGCTCCCCCGAGCCGAAGGTCGCGACCACGGCCGCGCCCTCGGTCTCCACCCACTCCGACCAGATGGTGGCGGAAGCCTTCTCGCGGGAAGCGCAGCCGAGCGAGAGCCCGATCGAGCCGCCCTCGGGCAGCGGCCAGAACTCGTCGACCCTCAGGCCCAGCACGTCCCGCAACGGCGCCGGGTACCCGCCCAGGTACGCGCGGTCGTTCTCGTCGACGATGCCGGAGAAGAACGACACCACCAGGTGCCCGCCACCGGCCACATAGGACCGAAGGTTCTCCGCGACGCCGGCGTCCATCAGGTACAGGTTCGGCACCACCACGAGCTTGTACCCGGACAGTTCCCGGGTCGGGCGCACGACGTCACACGTCACGTTGGCGTCGAAGAGCGGTGCGTAGTGGGCCAGGTGCGCGTCGAGCTGTCGCAGGTCGTCCGACGGGTGCGAGTCGAGCTCGAGGGCCCACCAGCTGTTCCAGTCGTGCAGGATCGCGACTTCGGCCCTCACCCGGCTGCCCGCGAGCTGCGGCACCGACGCCAGTTCACGGCCGAGGTCGGCCACCTCGCGGTACGTGCGCGTGTCCCGCCCGCCGTGCGGCACCATCGCGGAATGGAACTTCTCGGCGCCGCCGGCTGTCTGGCGCCACTGGAAGAACAGCACGGCGTCGGCGCCACGGGCCACGGCCTGCCAGCTGCCCAGCCGCATCGAGCCCGGTGGCTTGGGGCCGTTGCGCGTGCGCCAGTTCACCGCGCTCGGCGCCTGCTCCAGCAGCAGCCACGGCTGTCCGTCCTTGGTGGACCGCACGAGGTCGTACGCGAACGCCGCTTCGACGTGCCCGCGCGGATCGTAGGGGTCGGGATAGGAGTCGAGGCTCACCACGTCCTCGTGCGGCGTCCAGGAATGCCAGTCGAGCGCTTTCTGCACCAGACCGACGAAGTTCGTCGTCACCGGCACGTCCGGCGTCACCCGCGAGAGCACCTCGCGCTCGGTGAGGTAGCAGCCGAGCGACGCGTCGGAGGAGAAGCGGTGGTAGTCCAGCTGCTGCGCGGGGTTCGGGAACGTCGGCGCCACGCGCGGCGGCTCGATCTCGGCCCAGTCGTCGTACCGCTGCGACCAGAACGTGGTGCTCCAGGCCGCGTTGAGCGCCTCGACGCTCTGGTACCGCTCGCGCAGCCAGTCGCGGAACGCGGCGGCCGAGACCTCGCAGTAGCACGCGCGGATGTGGCAGCCGAACTCGTTGCCGATGTGCCACATCTTCAGCGCCGGGTGCCCGGCGTACCGCGTGGCCACCCGCTCCACCAGCCGCGCCGCGTGTTCGCGGTACACCGGGCTCGACGGGCAGAACTGCTGCCGCGCCCCCGCCGAAAGCCGCGTCCCGTCCACGCGCACGGGCAGGATTTCGGGATACCGGTGGGAGAGCCACGGCGGCGGTGACGCCGTCATGGTGGCCAGGCACGCGTCCACGCCACCCGCCGCGAGCTTGTCCAGCACCGTGTCGAACCAGCCGAAGTCGTACTCGCCCGGCCGCGGTTCCACCTGCGCCCACGAGAAGATCCCGACCGTGACCATCGAGACGGACGCCTCGGCCATGAGCGACAGGTCCTCGTCCCACACTTCGGGGGACCAGTGCTCCGGGTTGTAGTCGCCGCCGTAGTAGACGCGGTCCATCTAGAGCAGCCCCGCTTCGGCCAGCTTCTCCTTGATGCGCAGCAGTTCGTCGCCGTTGAGCGGCAGCTGCGGCGGCGCCATCACGGCGTTGTCGATGAACCCGCGCATCTTCATCGACGCCTTGAACGCACCCAGTGCCGCCGAGCCGCGCCCCATCCGGCTCGGCGGCGCGACGTCGGTGATGGTGAACAACGAGAGCAAGCGGTCCTGCTCGCGCCGCGCCGCGTGGGGGTTGCCGGAGCGGACGTGGTCGTAGATCAGCACGTAGCCGACCGGGTCGACGTTGCCGAGCCCGGGCACCGCGCCGTCCGCGCCCAGCGCGAGCGCGGAGTCCACGAGCAGCTCCGAGCCGGTGAACACGGCGAAGGTGTCGAGGCCGCGTTCGCGGCGCTCCTTGAGCACGAAGCGGAAGCCGGCCTCGTCGCCGCTGGAGTCCTTCAGACCGGCGATCACGCCGTCGGCCGCGAGGCTCAGCACGAGCTCGCGGTCGAGTTTCGTGTGCACGGCCACGGGGATGTCGTAGGCGAAGATCGGCAGCGCCGTCTTCTCGTGCAGGAGCCGGAAGTGGCGGTCGATCTCGGCCACGTGCGTGCGCGTGTAATACGGCGCGGTGACCACGATGGCGTCGGCGCCCGCCTCCTCGGCGGTCTTCACGTGTTCGGCCACGCGCAAGGTCGTCATGTCGATACAGCCGGCCAGCACCGGCACGCGGCCGGCGACCTGGTCCACGGCCGTCTCGATCGTCACGCGGCGCTGCGCGTCGGGCAGGAAGGCGACTTCGCTCGACGAGCCGAGCACGAAGATGCCGTGGACGCCGGCGTCGAGCTGGAACTCGACGTGGCGCCGCAGCGACTCGGTGTCCACGGTGAAGTCGTCGTTGAAGGGCGTGCACAGCGGGGGGATGATGCCGGCGAACTTCGTCGCGGTCATGAGGCGTTCACTCCGGTGGTGATCTCTGGGTGGATACAGCGGTAGCTGTGCCCCGCGGCCTCGGTGAGCGGCGGCAGGGCGAGCGCGCACACGTCGGTGGCCTTAGGGCAGCGGGTGTGGAACGCGCAGCCGCTCGGCGGCGCGGTCGCCGACGGCACGGGTCCACTGAGGACGATCGGTTCGACCGGGTGCAGCAGGCTCGGCGTCGCCGAGAACAGCGCCCGGGTGTACGGGTGCCGCGCGTCGCCCGGCAGGTCCTCGGCGGCCGCTTCTTCGACGATCCGCCCGAGGTACATCGTCACGATCCGGTCGCTCATGCGCCGCACGGTCTGGATGTCGTGCGACACGAAGACCATGGCGAGACCGAGCTTCTCGCGCAGGTCGATGAGGAGGTTGAGGATCTGCGCGCGCACCGACACGTCGAGCGCGGACGTCGGTTCGTCGGCCACGAGCAGCGCCGGCCGCAGGGCCAGCGCCCGCGCGATGGCCACGCGCTGGCGTTGGCCGCCCGAAAGCTGCGCCGGCAACGCGTCCGCGACGCTGCTCGGCAGCCCGACCAGGCCCATCAGCTCCCGTACGCGCTCGGCGCGTTCGGCGGGCGTGCCCACGTGGTGCACGTCGAGCGGGTCGCGCAGGATCTTCGCGACGGGCAGGCGCCGGTTGAGCGCGGTGGCCGGGTCCTGGAAGACCAATCCGACCTGCCGGCCGAGCTCGGCCGGGCGCATCCCCGACAGCGGTTTGCCGCCGTAGCGGACGGTGCCGTGTGTCGGTTTCTGCAGCCCGACGAGCACCTTGGCGAGCGTGGACTTGCCGCAGCCGGACTCGCCGACCACGCCCACCGTCTCGCCCGCGGCGATCTCCAGGTTCGCGTCGGTGAGCGCGTAGACGTTGTCGCGCCCGAACAGGCTCGCCGCGCGGACGCGGTGCACCACGTGCACGCCGTCGACTTCGACCAGCGTCATACCTGCGCTCCTTCCACGACGGCCGGGGTCGTGCGTTCGGCGGGGTAGTGGCAGGCGACGAGGTGGCCGTTCCCCTCGGGCTCGGGGGCCACCTCGAAGCAGTGGCCGCGCGCGGCCGGGCAGCGGTCGGCGAACCGGCACCCGGGCGGGAAGTCCGCCGGGGCGGGCACGACGCCCTTGATCTGGGTGAGCGTGGCCTCGTTCTCCTCCAGCGACAGCACGGCCGACAGCAGCCCGCGCGTGTAGTGGTGCCGCGGCGAGCCCACGACCTCGGCCGTCGAGCCCGTTTCGGCCACCTGCCCGCCGTACATCACGACCACGCGGTCAGCGACGTCGGAGACCAGCGCCAGGTCGTGCGACACCAGGATGAGCGCGAAGCCGAGCTCTTCCTGCAGGCGCAGCAACAGCTTGATGATCTGCGCCTGCACGGTCACGTCGAGCGCCGTGGTCGGCTCGTCGGCCACGATCAGCTGGGGGCTGCGCGACAGGGCCATGGCGATCAGCACCCGCTGGCGTTGCCCGCCGGACAGCTCGTGCGGGTAGGACCGCAGCGTGCGGCCGGGATCCAGGTTCACCAGCTCCAGCAGCTCCTGCGGCGTGCGCGTGCCGCCACGGCGGGTGAACTGCTTGAGCTGCGCGCGGATCGTCATCGCCGGGTTCAGGGAGCTCAGCGCGTCCTGGTAGATCATCGAGATGTCGTGGCCGAGGTGGCGCCGGCGCGGGCCCGCCTTCATGGTGAGCAGGTCCTCGCCCTCGAACAGGACTTCGCCTGAGAGCCGCGCGCCCGCCGGCTGCAGGCCCATGATCGACAGCGCGGTGAGCGACTTGCCGCAGCCCGACTCGCCGATCAGCCCCAGCACCTCGCCGGAACGCACGGTGAAGGACACGCCGTCGACCACGTTCACGCCGTTGTGGCGGTCGGGGAAGCTGATCGCGAGGTCCTTCACCTCCAGCACGGGCCTGCGCCCGGTGAGATCACGTGTCTTCGCCGCCAGTCGCTCCCCGGCTTCGAGCAGGCCCGCGAGCGGCAGCACCGGGGCGGTGTTCTCCGCGGCCTTCTCCGCCTCGATCTTCTTGGCGACCTCGCCGGCCTTCGTGTTGCGGGCCGAAGGCGCGGCCCACGCGTCGGAGATGCCTTCGGACAGGATGTTGAGCGCCAGCACCGTGATCAGGATCAGCAGGCCGGGGAACAGCGTGGCCCACCAGCCGCCCGTCAGCACGAGGTCCTTGCCGTCCGAGAGCACCGAGCCCCACGACGGGTTCGGCGGCTGGATGCCCGCGCCGATGAACGACAGCGACGCCTCGAACACGATCGCGTCGGCCACCGTCACCGTGCAGTACACGAGGATCGGCGCCGCGCAGTTGACCGCGACGTGCCTGGCGAGGATGAACAGCCGTTTCGCGCCGATCACGCGCTCGGCGTCCACGTAGTCCTCGCCGTACTGCGCCAGCACGTTGGCCCGCACCACCCGCGCGACCGGGGCCATGTTGAGGAACCCGATCGCGAGGATCAGCACGAGGATGCCGCGGCCGAACACCGCCACCAGCACCGCGGCGAGCGCGATGCCGGGGAACGCCATGATCACGTCCATCACGCGCATCACCACGGCGTCGGTCCTGCGCCCGGACGTCGCGGCGAACGAGCCGATCACCACGCCCGCGATGAGCGCGAGCACCGTGGCGCCGAGGCCGATCGCGAGCGACCAGCGCGTGCCGGCCACCAGCCGCGAGAAGATGTCGCGGCCCGACTGGTCGGTGCCGAACCAGTGCTCGGCGCTCGGGCCGCCGGTGTCGGTGCTGAGTGCGTCGGGATTGTGCGTGGCCAGCAGCGTGCCGAAGATCGCGACCAGCGCGAGCACCACGAGCAGGCCGAGCGCGAGCCACGACGTGGGCGGGAGTTTCCGGAACCGCACCCCGGGCCGCGAGAGTCGGTCGGTGAGGTTCGCGTGCAGGACGGGGCGCATCAGGCGTGGCTCCGCAGTCTCGGGTTGGCGATGAGGTAGAGCACGTCGACGATGAGGTTCACGAGCACGAAGCCCACGGCGATGGTGATCACGAAGCCCTGGACCTTCGCCGTGTCGCCGTCCTGCACGGCCTGGATCATGTTCTGGCCCATGCCGGGCAGCGCGAACATCGTCTCGATCACCACCGCGCCGCCGAGCAGGTAGCCGACGCGCAGGCCGAGCACGGTGAGCGGGTTGACCAGCGCGTTGCGCAGCACGTTGCGGCCCACCACGACCACGGGCGGCAGGCCGCCGCCGCGGGCCGTGCGCACGTAGTCCTTGTCCAGCTCCTCGACCATCGACGTGCGGATCACGCGCGTGAGCTGCGCGGCGACCGGCAGCGACAGCGAGATCGCCGGCAGCGTGAGCGAGTTGAGCCAGCCCGAGACCGAGTCGGCCGGGCTCACGTAACCGCTGGTGGGGAACAGGCCCTTGCCCACGGCGAGCCACTGCACGAGCAGCAGCGCGATCCAGAACGCCGGTGCCGCGACGCCCGCCAGCGTGACCACCCGGATCAGGTGGTCGGGCCAGCGACCGCGGAACAGCGCCGACGTTACGCCGAGCACGACCGAGAGCACGAGCGCGATCAGCAGTCCGAGCAGCGTGAGCTGCACGGTGAGCGGGAGCGCGGTGGCGATGGTCTGGCCCACCGGCTCCTTGGTGATCACACTGGTGCCGAAGTCGCCTTGCAGCAGGTGCCACACGAAGTGCACGTACTGCAGGGGCAGGGGATCGAGCAGCCCGTTGGCCTGGCGGAACTGGTCGAGCTGCGCCTCGGTCGCGTTCGCCCCGTTGAACGCGGCGAGCGCCGGGTCCACGGGGGAGAACTGCATCACGATGAACACGAACAGGATCACGCCGAGCAGCAGCGGGATCAGGGCGAGGATGCGAGAGGCCAGCATCCGCACGACGACGATCACGGTGGGTGGTCCTCCCGCGTCAGACCGGCTTGGCCTGGTTGAGGTAGATGCCGGGGTAGCCCTGCGCGCGCACGCCGGTGATCGCCGTCGGGTCCCACGCCGTGCCGAGCTGGGTGAACACGATCGGGTAGATCACGGCCTGCTCGGAGATCAGGTCCAATAGCTGCTTGTACAGCCCGTTGCGCTTGGTCTCGTCCGGCTCCGCGGCCGCCTGGTCCTGCAGCCCGAGCAGGGCCTCGGTGTCGGCGTTGTTCCAGCGCGCGTACTTCGTCATCATCAGCGACTGCGCGTCGTAGTAGTAGCGGATGAGCAGGTCGGGGTCGTTGCCGAACTGCATCGGGTTGTTCGTGGTGGACACGACCTGGAAGTCGTTGCCGTTGTCCAGCTTGGAGAACAGCGCTTTGGTGTCCTGGGAGTCCAAAGTGGTCTCGACGCCGATCGCGTCCCAGCCCTCCTTGATCACCTTCACGCAGTCGAGCACGAGCGAGGTGTTGGTGGTGGACAAGGAGATCTTCAGGTTGCCGACGCCGGCCTCGGCCAGCAGCTGCTTGGCCTTCGCCGGGTCGTAGGCGAAGCTCTGCGACGCCGGCTGCGACTGCGGCAGCTTCGGGTTGATGAACGACGTGCCCGCGGTACCGGTGCCGCGCAGGCCGATGTCGATCATCTTCTTCTTGTCGATGGCGTAGTGCAGCGCCTGGCGCACGCGCTTGTCGCCGAAGGGTGCGTGGGCGGTGTTGAACATCAGGTACAGGTTGTTGCCGCCGTCGGCGAACTCGACGGTGCGCCCGGCCTTGCGCAGCTGGTCGGCGTTGGCGGCGGGGATGTTCTCCACGATCTGCGCATCGGGCTTCGCGCCGGAGATCGCGGCCACGCGCGGGGCGGAGTCCACAATGGACTTCCACAGCATCTTCTGGTACGCGGCGGGGCGGGGGCCGTTGTAGTCGGCGAACTTCTCGAACGAGGTGTGCGACAGCGGCGCCTGCTCGGTGACCTCGTACGGGCCGGAACCCACGACCTTGCCGCCGACGGCGAGCGGCCAGTTGTTCTCGTACACGTGCTTCGGGAGGATCTTGCAGATCTGGATCCGCTGCAGCGCGTACGGGAAGGGGAACTTCAGCACGAACTCGACGGTGTGGTCGTCGACCTTCCTGACTTCTTTCAGCCACTGGGCGAAGAAGCTGTGGATCAGCACGTTCTCCTTCGCGTCCAGGGCGCGGGCGTAGGTGAACACCACGTCGTCGGCGGTCACGGGCTGCCCGTCGTGCCACTTGGCACCGTCTCGCAGCTCGAACTTGATGCTGGTGCCGCTCACGTCGGCCGGCAGCGCCTTCGCCAGGCCGGGGAACGGGGCGCGCGTGACGGGGTCGCCTTCGACGAGCGATTCGTAGCTGTGCAGGATGGCGGCCATGGAGAACGCCGAGGCGGTCTGCAACGGGTCCCAGGACTGGTTGTTGCCGTAGCCGATCACTGCGGTGAGGGAGTCGGTGGAGCTGCCCGTCTTGTTCGTCGACGCGGGGCCGCCGCACGCGGCCAGCGTCGAGGAGAAGGCGGCGGTGGCGCCCACGAGGCCCGCGTAGCGCAGCAGCGTGCGCCGGTCGAACGTGGGGCCGGTCCCCATGGCGGTTCGGGACATCGATGTCTCCTGACTGTGTGTTTCGCCCACCAGAAGTCATGAGAAGTAGGACGTGGGACGTCCTATGACTTCGCCGAACCCTAGAACTCCACCGGGTACCGGTCAAGGGGACGGCGCGATTTCGCCACCGGGCCGGGATCTGCCGGGGATTCGACGAGGTATGACGTAGGATGTCCTCCGATGGCGACGTGCCAGCGAACGAAAGAAACATCCGGGGAGACTGTTTTGGCGCGCCCGCAACGCAGTGAAGAGATCACCAAACGGATCATCGACCTGATCATCGACCGCGACCTCCCGCCGGGCGCGCCGATGCCCACGGAACTCAGCCTGATGGAAGACATCGGGGTGAGCCGCAACTCGATCCGGGAGGCGATCAAGGCACTGCAGGCGCTCGGCATCGTCGAGATCCGCCACGGCTACGGCACCTTCGTCGGCTCGGCCGGCTCCGAGGCCCTGCAGACGTGGCTGCTGTTCCGCACGCGCACCCGCGGCGCCAGCGACGCCGGGCGCCTGCGCGACCTGCTCGAGGTCCGCGAGATGATCGAGACGGAGCTGACCCGGCGGGTCGCGTCGGAGCACCGCCCCGAGCTGATCGCCGAACTGGAGGCCTGCGTCGCGCGGATGCGCCGCAAAGGGCCGGATGCCGCGGTCGCCGACCGGGAGTTCCACGACCTCATCTGCGCGGAAGCGGGCTTCGACCTGGCGCGCGAGCTCACGGGGCTGTTCTGGGACGTCTACCGCGCGGCCGAGGGCGAGCTCGGCGGGCCGGTCTCCTCGGCGGCGAGCACGGCGAAGCGGCACCAGGTGATCGTCGACGCCCTGGTCTCGCGCGACGGCGACGCCGCGGCGGAGGCCGTGCACCGGCACTTCGACGAGGTGCGCAAGCGCGCGAAGGCCGGCCGTTACGGCGGCTTCGGCGAGGCGCGGCCGGTCGAGGCCGATTCCGCGGCGACGACTTCGTAGCGCGGTTCTCCGCGTTGCCGGAACGGCAAGGTTTCGTGCCGGATCGGCGATGAGGTGGCCAGACCGGGCGCCGAGGGAACTGATCGACGGTGCGACCGGGCGTTGATCGGTTCGTAGACTGGGCGGCCCACGAGGAGGTGCGCCCTGGACGCAGTCGAGGTCGAGATGCTGCCGCGGTCCGCCGCGGCCGACGAGGTGCCGGCGGCCGAGGTGGCCACCCTGGTGAACGCCGTCTACGCGACCGCCGAGGCCGGTCTGTGGGCGGGCGACGCGGACCGGACGAGCGCGGCCGAGGTGGCGGGGCTCGTCGCGGCCGGCGAGATCGCCGTGGCGCGCCAGGCGGGCCGCGTGGTCGGCTGCGTGCGCGTGCGGACGGTTGCCGACGGCGTGGGCGAGTTCGGCCTGCTGGCCGCCGCGCCGCAGCTGCAGGGCGCGGGCATCGGGCGTGAACTGGTGCGGTTCGCCGAGGATCGCTGCCGTGCGCTGGGCCGGCGGCGGATGCAGCTCGAGCTGCTGGTGCCGCGGTCGTTCACGCACCCGTCGAAGGAGTTCCTCGCCGCCTGGTACACGCGGCTGGGCTACCGCCTCGAGGAGAAGTCGACGATCGAGGAGGCCTACCCGCACCTCGCGCCGCTGCTGGCGACGGAGTGCGATTTCCTCGTCTACCGCAAGGACCTCTGACCGCCGGGTCGCGACACGGTGTGTGGCCTTCCGGACACATCTCGTTAGGTGCGGGTACACGAGGATGTGGTGCGTGCGTAACGTCCGGTGATCATGGATCGTCGATTGCACTTCGTGGGGGTGCTGCCGCGGTTCGCGGACGCGCAAGAGGCGTTTCGGTGGCAGCGCGGCGAGCTCGCGGGGCAGCTGCGCCGGATCAGCGGCGGTGAGACGGGCAAGCGCCTGCAGTGGTTCGTGCCCGTGGTCAAGGAGCTCAAGAGTTCCGGCGCAGTGCGGTGGTCAAGGACGGCGACTGGACCGGCTACGACGACACCGACCGCCTCGTGGCCCGGCGGCTCGAGCCCGGGCAGATTCCGCCAGCACATCGCGGACGACGCGCTGGCGGAATTCGAGCTGTTGCGTGCTTCCGGCACGCCCGCGACGGCGGAGGAGCCGTTGCAGGTGGGCGTGCCGGGGTACCTCGACCGCGCCCCCGCCACTGCGCCGGCTGGTCGCCGGGCTGATGGCGTTCCTGGTGACCCGCCAGGCGGCCCGGGCGCCGGAGGGCACGCGGTTCGGCGTGCACCTGTGCTTCGGCGACCTCGGCCACCGCGCGCTGCGACAGCCTCGCTCTGCCGCGCCGATGGTGGCTCTCGCCAACGCGGTGGTGCGGCGCCGGCCCGCCGGCCGTCCGCTGGACTTCGTGCACCTGCCGATGTTCGGCGGTGATGAGCCGCCGCCGACCTCCGCCGCGTTCTACGCGCGGCTGCGCCGCCCTGCGTCCGGGATCGCCGTCGTCGTCGCGGGGATCGCCCACGAGCGGCAGGACGAGCGGGCCCAGCTGACGGTGCGCGACCACGTCGAGACGGCACGGGGCCGCCGGTGGACGTCGCCACGTCGTGCGGCCTGGGACGGCACTCGCCCGCGGAGGCGGAGGGCGCGGTGATCCGGATGCGGTCGTTGCTGTGAGGGTGTGACGACGCGTCCGTCCGGGGTACTGAGGACGTGTGACGACACGACTGGACTGGGTCGGCCTGCTGCGCCACGGGCAGAGCACCGGCAACGTCGCGCGCGAGGCCGCCGAGGCCGCGGGCCGCGAGGTCATCGACATCGCCGAGCGCGACGCCGACGTGCCGCTGAGCGAGCTGGGCCTGCGCCAGGCGCAGGCGGCGGGGGAGCGGCTCGCGGGTGAGCCGCCGCAGCTCGTGGTGGCCTCGCCCTACCGGCGCGCCGTGGACACGGCCCGCGTCGCCCTCGACGTGGCCGCCGCCCGAGGCGTGGAGGTCCCCGGCGGCCTGCGTGCCGACGAGCGCCTGCGCGACCGCGAACTGGGCGTCCTCGACCTGCTCACCAGTCGCGGCGTCGCCGAACGCTGGCCGGACGAACTGCGCCGCAAACAGCGCCTCGGCAAGTTCTACTACCGCCCACCCGGCGGCGAGTCCTGGGCCGACGTCGTGCTGCGCCTTCGCTCGCTGCTCGCGGACCTGAGCGCCGAGACGCCGGGCCTGCGCGTGCTGTTCGTGGCGCACGAGGTGACGGTGTTCGCGCTGCGCTACGTGCTGGAAGGCGTGCCCGAGCCGGACCTCCTGGCCGCGGCCGCCCGCACCGACATCCCCAACGCGTCGATCAGCGTCTGGGAACGCGGCCAAGACGGCGGCTTCCGGATGACGGCGGCGCAGGACGTCGGGCACCTCGTCGACGTGCCGCTGGTGTGAGCGTCACGCCGAGCGACGCTCAGCGGGCGTGAGCCCGGCGCGGGATGATGGCACACCAAGATCATCGGCACCGGAAGGGAAACCATGAAGCTCGACCTCGACGGCAGGACGGCGCTCGTCACCGGGTCCACGCAGGGGATCGGCGCGGCGATCGCCGCGGGGCTCGCGAAGGCGGGTGCGCGCGTGGTGGTGAACGGGCGCGGCGACGCGGGCGTCGCGCAGGCGATCGGGGAGCTCGAGAACCAGGTGCCGGGGGGCGAGTTCGTGGCCGGGGCCGGCGACGTGACCACCGACGAAGGCGCGCGCCAAGTCCTCGACCGTGCGGGGCGCGTCGACGTCCTCGTGAACAACCTCGGCATCTTCGGCGCGCAGGAGCCGCTGGAGATCACCGACGACGAGTGGCGGCGCTACTTCGAGGTCAACGTGCTCGCGGCCGTGCGGCTGACGCGCCTGACGCTGCCCGCGATGACCGAGCAGGGCTGGGGCCGCGTGCTCAACATCGCGAGCGACTCGGCCGTCGTGATCCCAGCCGAGATGATCCACTACGGCATGTCGAAGACGGCGCTGCTGGGCGTGTCGCGCGGCTTCGCCAAAGCGGCGGCGGGGACGGGCGTCACGGTCAACTCCGTGATCGCCGGTCCCACGCACACCGGAGGCGTCGAGGACTTCGTTTACCAGCTCGTGGACAAGAACCTGCCGTGGGAGCAGGCGCAACGGGAGTTCATGAAGACCCACCGCCCCCAGTCGTTGCTGCAGCGGCTGATCGAGCCGGAGGAGATCGCGAACCTCGTGGTATACCTGAGCTCACCGCTCGCCTCCGCCACCACCGGCGGCGCCCTCCGCGTCGACGGCGGCTACGTCGACTCGATCCTTCCGTAAGGCCCCGTCAGCGAAGGCCCCGTCAGCGCCCTCGGGGCTCACCGAGCCGGTCGCGCACCTGGCGCTCGACGAGCACAGGCAGGAAGCTGCGCACGCCGGCGTCGTCGAAGTGCTGCCGCTGTGCGGTGATCGTGCGGTTGATCTCGGGTTCGCGCGCGCTGCCGTACTCGTCGACGAGCCGTGACTTCAGCGCGGAGAAGCTCTCCTCTTCGCCCTTCACCATCAAGTCGTCCATGCCCTGGTGGGTCATCGCGTCCCTTTCCGTGGTTTCGGCCCTTCATGCCTGCTGCCCGCCACGGGCCCTCCTCAAACGGCGGGCGAACGTGTGCACCTGTCGCAAACGCCTGGTGTCAATTTCGACCACCTGGTAGAAATTCAGGCGACGCGGCGCCCCGGGCGCCGAACCGCGAAGCCAAGGAGCTGGAATGGGCAAGCCTTCCGTGCAGCTGTACTCGGTCCGCGACGCGTTCGCGGCCGACCCGGCGGACACCCTGCGGCGCCTCGCCGCGATCGGGTTCACCCAGGTCGAGCCGTACGGCGTCGTCGAGAACGTGGCCGCGCTCGGCGCCGGTCTGCCGGCCAACGGGCTGACCGCCCCGACGGCCCACGCGAAGCTCATCGGCGAGGACCAGCACGCCGTGTTCGCCGCGGCGAAGCAGCTCGGCATCGCCGTGGTCATCGACCCGCTCGTGAAGCCCGAGCAGTGGCAGAACGCCGCGGACATCACGGCCACCGCGGAAGCGCTCAACGCCGCCGCGAAGGTCGCCGAGGAGCACGGCGTGCAGGTCGGCTACCACAACCACTGGTGGGAGCTGGAGTCCCGGATCGACGGCCGCCACGCGTTCGAGGTGTTCGCCGACCAGCTCGACCCGGCCGTCGCGCTGGAGGTCGATGCCTACTGGGCCACGGCGGGCGGGGCGAACGCGCCCGAGCTGCTCACCCGGCTCGGCTCCCGGGTGCACGCCATCCACGTGAAGGACGGTGCGCTCGCCACCGACGCGTCCGGTCAGGTCCCGGCGGGCCAGGGCAGCGTCCCGCTCCCCGAGGTTCTCGCCGCGGCGCCCGACGCGTTGCGCGTGGTGGAGTTCGACCGCTACGACGGCGACATCTTCGAAGGTATCGCCGCCAGCTTCGCCTACCTCACCGAGGGCGCGAAGTGACCAGCGGCCCCGTCGGCGTCGGCCTGATCGGCGCGGGGGTCATCAGCGACACTTACCTCGAGAACCTCACGGGCTTCCCCGACGTGCGGGTGCTCTCCGTCGCCGACCTCGATGTGGCCCGTGCGCAGGCGCAGGCGGCGAAACACGGTGTGCCGCACGGGGAAACCGTCGCGGAGCTGCTGGCGAACCCGGAGATCGAGCTGGTCGTGAACCTCACGATCCCGGCCGCGCACGTCGAGGTCGGCCTCGCGGCGCTGGAGGCGGGCAAGAGCGTGTGGGCGGAGAAGCCGCTCGCGCTCGACCGCCAGACGGGCCGCAAACTGCTCGATCGCGCGCGGGAGAAGGGTTTGCGCGTGGCGAGCGCGCCGGACACCGTGCTCGGCGCCGGCCCGCAGACGGCACGGCGCGCGATCGAGGCCGGCCGCATCGGCGAACCGTGCACGGCGCTGGCGCTGTTCCAGACGCCGGGACCGGAGAGCTGGCACCCGGCGCCGGAGTTCCTGTTCCAGCACGGCGGCGGCCCACTGCTGGACATGGGGCCGTACTACCTCACGGAGCTCGTGCAGCTGTTCGGCCCGATCCGCAAGGTGACCGGCGCCGGCGGCCGTGCGCGGGACACGCGCGTGATCGGCTCGGGTCCGCGCGCCGGCACGGAGTTCGCGGTGACCGTGCCGACCACGGTGACCGCGCTCGTCGAGTTCACCCGCGGCGGCAGCGCGCAGATCGTGCTGAGCTTCGACTCCGCCTTGGCTCGCACGGGTTTCGTCGAGGTGTCGGGTGCGCTCGGCACCGCGGTACTGCCGGACCCGAACCGCTTCGACGGCCCGACGAAGCTGCACCTGCTGGGTGCCGCCGAGCCGGAAGAGCTTGCGCCGCAAGGACACGCCGCCTCGCGCGGCACGGGCGCGCTGGAGCTCGCCCGCGCGATCCGGGCCGGGGTGCCGGAACGCGCGTCGGGGGAGCTGGCCTACCACGTGCTCGACGCGATGCTCGCCATCGACGAGTCGATCACGCGCGGCCAGTCCGTGGAGGTGGCCAGCACCGTCGAGGTCCCGCCCGCCCTGCCGGACGGCTGGGACCCCTACGCCCGCACGCTCTAGCTGTACTCGGCCGGGACGTTGGTGACGCGCGGGCGTGTTGGTCGTTGACGTAGCGAAGACCTCCGGATGCGGTGGAGATAGCTGTCTTCACCAGTCCGGAGGTCTTCATGGCCCACCGTAACGCCCGCCTAACTCTGCATGGCCGACTACTCCTGATCGACCGTGTGTGTCGCCAGCGACGGCCGGTATCACACGTCGCCAAAGAGCTCGGGATCTCCCGGCAATGCGCCCACCGCTGGATCGCCCGCTTCCACGCCACCGGTGAGCCCGCCGACCTGCACGACCGTTCATCACGGCCACACCACTCGCCCAACCAGACCCCTGCCACGGTCGAGGCCCGCGTCGTCCGGGCGCGTCACGAACACCGCCGCGGCCAGGACTGGCTCGGCCCCGAGCTCGGCATCCCCGCCCGCACCATCTCCCGCATCCTGCGCCGCCACCACCTGCCCTACCTGCGGGAATGCGATCCACTGACCGGACAGATCATCCGCGCCTCCACAACCACCGCCATCCGCTACGAACGCGACCGGCCCGGCGAACTGGTCCACATGGACGTCAAAAAAGTCGGCCGCATCCACGACGGCGGCGGCTGGAAAGCCCACGGACGCGAACACGGCCAAAGCGGTGCGCAGAAGCGCGCCAGAATCGGATTCGACTACATCCACTCCATGGTCGATGACCACACCCGCCTGGCCTACTCCGAGATCCTGCCCGACGAGAAGGGCCCGACCTGCGCCGGCTTCCTGCGCCGGGCCGCCAGCTACTTCGCCGAGCGCGGGATCGCCCGGATCGAGCGGGTCATGACCGACAACCACTTCAGCTACAAGCGTTCCCACGACGTTCGCGACGTGATCACCGTGCTCGGGGCCCGGCACGTATTCATCAGGCCCCACTGCCCCTGGCAGAACGGGAAAGTCGAGCGCTACAACCGCACCCTGCAAACCGAATGGGCCTACGCCCGAGTCTTCCTCAGCAACGGCGAACGCGCCGCCGCGCTGGACCCCTGGCTCGAGTTCTACAACACTCGACGCCGTCATACCGCACTCGGAGGTCAGCCACCGGTCAGTCGCCTATGACTGTCACCAACCTCATGACCGAGTACATCTAGCGGGCCGGCGGTCCGTGAAGGGCACTTCGGGGGAGGTGCCCTTCACGGACCATGGTCAGTCCTCGAGGGGCACGGTCAGCAAGGTGCGCAGGTAGAACCGCAAGGAGCCGACGAGGTCGACGTCGCCGGGGGTGGTGAGCCATTGGACCTGCAGCCCGTCCATGAGCGCGATGAACGTGAGCGCCGCGAAGTCCGGGTCCACGCCCTCGCGCAGCTCGCCCGTCGTGGCCAGCAGCCGGAACGAGCCGATCACGCTTTCGCGCGCCTGCCGGTAGTGCTCCACGAAGTACTCGTGCGCCGGGTGGTCGGGCGCCACGGCCTCGGCCGCCAGCCGCGAGTACAGGTCGACGATCCCAGGGTGGCGCACGTTGTGCTCGGCCAGCGCGACGAAGTGCCGCAGCACCTCCAGCCCGGGCGGCACGGTCAGCTGCTCGCGCTCGGAGTCCTCGGCGTCACGCCGTTCGAGCACGGCGGCGAGCAGCGCTTCCTTGGTGGGGAAGTAGTACAACAGCCCGGCATGGCTGATGCCGACACGCTTGGCGATCTCCCGCAGCGACGAACCGTGGTAGCCGGCCTCGCCGTATACCACCGCAGCCGCGGAAATGATGTCCTCGCGGCGGATCCGGCCCTTCAGGTAACCCCCGGTCACGGGAGCGTGCTCGGTTCGGCGGCGTGCATCCTCCAATTCTGCCCTGTGTCTTTGGCCTCGGCTCCGCCGAGGCGTGCGAGATCGCTGTGTCTTTGGCCCCGGCTCCGCCGGGGCGTGCGAGATCGCTGTGTCTTTGGCCCCGGCTCCGCCGGGGCGTGCGAGATCGCCTTTGAGCCGGCTTCCGGATGGGGCGGTCGGATCGGCCGGGGGCCGATCGCACCGCCCCA
>NZ_JBFBAE010000039.1:0-81577 GCF_040689465.1 Amycolatopsis sp. NPDC051373
GCCTCAAGCGAATCATCGCCCGCCAACTCTTCCGCACTCTCCAACAACACCACAACACCGCACCTACGACCCCTTGACGCCACATAGCAGCGTCACAGAGAGACGCGAATCGCCTGGCCCTCGTGGTGACGGGCCAGGCGCGGCGGCCGGTACGAGAGGGGTTCAGACCTCTTCGAGGCCGGAGAGCTCGTCGATCACGTGTGGCACGAGCGACGACAGGGTGGCCATGCCGTCGCGCACCGCGGCGCGCGAGCCGGCGAGGTTGACCACCAGCGTGCTGCCCGAGACGCCCGCGAGGCCCCGGGAGATGCCGGCATCGACCGCGCCCGCGGCAAGGCCGGACGCGCGCAGCGCCTCGCCGATGCCCGGGATCGGCCGGTCGAGCACGCCGGCCGTGGCGTCGGGCGTGCGGTCGCGCGGCGAAACGCCGGTGCCGCCGACGGTGATCACGAGGTCGGCACCGCCGATCACCGCGGTGTTGAGCGCGTTGCGGATGCCGGCGGTCTCGGCCTCGACCACCACGACGCCGTCGACTATGAAGCCGGCCTCTTCGAGCAGCTCGGTGACGAGCGGTCCGGTGTTGTCCTCGTGCTCCCCGTGGGCGACCCGGTCGTCCACGATCACCACGAGGGCCCGGCCCAGCCGCTGTGCGCTCCGTTCCATGCCGACACCGTATCCGGTGACGGCACCCGCCCGCCGCCGTGGGCGGGTGATTCCTGACGATTCGGTGACGTGGTCCGGTTGAACCGGGCGTGGTCCGGTCCGCGCGCCCTAGCGTCGGCAGGGTGCGAGTACTGATCACCGGTGGAGCCGGGTTCATCGGGTCCCACGTCGCGGACCAATTGGCCGACGCGGGCGACGAGGTCGTGGTGCTGGACACCCTCCTGCCCACTGCCCACGGCACGGCCACGCCGCCGGAGTACACGGGCCGCCACCGGTTCGTGCGCGGCGACGTCACGGACCCGGACGAGGTCGCCGAGCTGCTTGTCGGCGTCGATGCGGTGTGCCACCAGGCGGCCGTCGTCGGGCACGGCGTGGATCCGTCGGACGCGCCGTCGTACGCGCTGAACAACGACTACGGCACGGCGGTGCTGCTCGCCGGGATGCACGCGGCCGGCGTCCGCAAGCTCGTGCTGGCCTCGTCGATGGTGGTCTACGGCGAGGGCCGCTACTCGTGCCCGCGCCACGGGATCGTGCCGCCTTCGCCACGGCGGCAGTCCGATGTGGACGCCGGCCGTTTCGAGCCCACGTGCGGCGACTGTGGCGTGGAGCTGCACTGGCAACTCGTGCCCGAAGGTGCACCACTTCTGCCCAGGAGTACCTACGCCGCAACGAAACTGGCGCAGGAGCACCTCGCCGGCGCGTGGGCGCGCCAAACAGGCAGCACGGTGTGGGCGTTGCGCTACCACAACGTATACGGCCCGCGGATGCCGCAGAACACGCCGTACGCCGGGGTGGCGTCGCTGTTCCGCTCGTCGCTCGAGCGTGGTGACGCGCCGACCGTGCTGGAGGACGGGCGGCAGCAACGGGATTTCGTCCACGTCCACGACGTCGCGCGCATCAACGCCTTGGCGCTGCACGCCGAAGGGCCGAGTGGGGACATCACGCCGCTCAACGTCTGCTCGGGTGATCCGCACACGGTGGGCGACCTCGCGCGGGAACTGGCGCGTGCGTACGGCGGGCCGGAGCCGCGCATCGTCGGCGGCGCGCGGCCCGCGGACGTCCGGCACGTGGTCGCCGATCCCGCTCTGGCCAGGAAATTGCTGGGGTTCACGGCGGAAACGACGTTCGAGGACGGCATCACCTCGTTCGCCACGGCGGAGTTGCGCGCGCCCGTCTGCGCCTGAGACGCGCTTGAGATGAAGGTCACTTCCCGGAATTATTTCCGGGCACTGTGATCTTGGTCGTGTGCATGCGGTCCATCGAGGTGGGGAACATCGAGATCCATGCGCTGGCCGACGGCCGTATCCGGCTGCCGGCGCCGTTCTTCCCGGGACTCGACGCGGGGAGACATCCCGACGCGTTCGCGGAAGACGGCACCGTCCACGTCCCCACCGGTGCGTTCCTCGTCCGCGGTAACGGCCGGACGATCCTCGTCGACGCGGGGCTCGGCCCGCGTGAGATCGAGTTCCCGGAGGGCCTGCGGCCCGACGACGGCGACATGGGCGCGGGCGGCGGCCTGCCCGTCGCGCTCGCCGAGGCCGGGTGCTCGCCGGCCGACATCGACACGGTTCTGTTGACGCACTTGCATTCCGACCACGTCGGTTGGCTGGCGCCGCAGGGGAAGCCGTATTTCCCGAACGCCACGGTGCTCTACGGCGCGCAGGACTGGGCCGCGCTCGTCGAGCCGGTCGGGCGCCACGACTGGACGCGGATCGGCCTGGAAACCGTGCGCAGCCACGGACACCTGCGCGCGCTGAACGGGGACGCGGAGATCGCGCCGGGTGTCACCGCGCGGCACGCGCCCGGGCACACGCCGGGCCACTACGTCGTGGACATCACCGCGGACGACCGTCGCGTGGTGCTGCTCGGCGACGTGCTCCACACGCCGGCGCAGCTGGTCGACTCGAACATCCGGTTCATCAGCGACAGCGATCCCTCGCTCGCGCTGCTCACGCGCCAGCAGTGGCTGCGTCAGGTCGCGGGTACCGACACGATCGTCGCGCCTGCGCACTTCCCGGGGATGCAGTTCTTCCGCGTGACCGCGGAGCGGGTGGCGGAGCCGGTGGAGGCTGTCACCGTCGGCTGATCGCGCGCGTCCACTGTGGCCGGTCGGTCACACGGACGCGGCGACCTTGGCCAGCGGCAGCCGGACCTCGAACCGGCAGCCGGGGCCGTGGTTGTGCACGCCGATGTGACCGCTGTGGGCTTCCACGAGGCCCTTGGCGATCGCCAGGCCGAGGCCACCACCGGAGGTCGTGCCGCTGCGGTCGGGAGTGCGGGCCTGGGTGCCGCGGAAGGCGACGTCGAAGACGCGGCCGATCTCGTCGTCCGGGATGCCGCCGCAGGAGTCGTCGACGGCGAGGATGGCCTGGTCGCCGTCGATGTCGAGCTGCACGGCGACCGTGCCGTCCGGCGGGGTGTGGCGGATGGCGTTGGAGACGAGGTTGCGCACGATCCGCGCGAGCTCCGGGTCGCTGCCGGACACGACCGGCCAGGCCTCGGCGTTCTCCAGCACGCGCACGCGTTTGCGCTCGGCCACGGGTGACTGCGCGGCGACCGCGTCGCTCACGACGTCGCGCAGCGGCACGGCGGACATGGTGAGTTCCAGCGCGCCCGCGGTGATGCGGGAGAGCTCGAACAGGTCGCCCACCATGCCCGAGAGCCGGGTGGTCTCGCCGCTGATGCGCTGGGCGTAGTCGGCGACCTCGTGACGTTCCGAGACCACGCCGTCGGCCAGCGCCTCGGCCATGGCCTGGATGCCGGCGAGCGGGCTGCGCAGGTCGTGGCTGATCCAGGCGACGAGCTCGCGCCGGGACGCTTCGGCGGCGCGTTCGCGTTCGCGCGCCTCGCGCTCCCACACGCTGCGGCGCGCGATCACGCGGCCGAGCACGATCGCGGCGGGCACCGTGACGAGGGCGACGAGCAGGCAGACGAGCAGCTCCGTCATCAGAGCCTCGGTGAACATGAAGCCACTGATGCCGATGACGCCGACGAGCAGGGCGATCACGGGAATGAGTACCAGCACCGTCATCGTGGTGGCCAGCGAGCGGTTGCGCAGCTTGTAGAGCACCAGCCCGCCCACCGCGGCCACCGGAAGCGCGAACAGGAGCGCGAACGGCAGGATGTGCAGGACGTGGGTGAGCATGTCCAGGGCGGATTCACCGGTGTTGATCATGACTGCTCCCGGTCGTAGCGGTAGCCGACGCCCCAGACGGTGGCGACCCGCGTCGGCTTGGCCGGGTCGCGTTCGATCTTTTCGCGCAGCCGTCGCACGTGGACGGTCACCGTGGACTGGTCGCCGAAGTCCCAGCCCCACACCTTCTCGAGCAGGTCGGCGCGGGAGAAGGCCACTCCGGGGTGGCCGAGGAAGAACGCGAGCAGGTCGAACTCGCGTGTGGTCAACGGCAGCTCGGCGCCGCCGAGGGTGGCCTGGCGGGCGGTCATCTGCAGGCGCAGGTCGCCGTCGACGAGCTCAGGCGCGGGAGGCGCGGCGCGCGGCATGCGGGCGCGGCGCAGCACCGAGGCCACGCGCAGCGCCAGCTCCTTGGGGCTGAAGGGTTTGGTGACGTAATCGTCGGCGCCCAGCTGGAGGCCCGCGATGCGGTTCTCCTCCTCGCCGAGGGCGGTGAGCATCACGATGGGTACGTGGCTCACCTGGCGCAGGCGGCGACAGACCTCGAGGCCGTTGATGCCCGGCATCATCACGTCGAGCACCACCAGGTCGGGATCGCGTTCGGCGAACAGCGCGAGGCCCGCGGCGCCGTCACCCGCGACGTCGACCGTGAAACCGGCGACTTCGAGGTAGCGGCGGACGACGTCGCGCACCGTCTCGTCGTCGTCGACCACGAGCACGCGCCCGGCCTGGTCCTCCATGCCTCACCTCACCAGCTCGTCAGAAGAAGATGGTTGACCGCCAAGGCGGTCACTGCCTGCCCGGCCAGCCACCAGCGGCGGCCGGGTGCGGGCAACAGGGCCGTCATCGGCAGCAGCCACGCGCCGAACGGTAACCAGATGCGTTCCACCTCCGCCTTCGACAGGCCGGACACGTCGGCGAACACGATCGTGACCACGGCAGCGATGCCGAGCAGCAGCACCGGGTCGCGCAGCAGGCCGCGGCGCGACTCGGGCAGGAACGCCCCCGTGACCCCGCGGCGAGCGGCGGCCACCACCGCCGGGCCGGCAGCGACGGCGACGGCGGCCAGGTCGGCCCACACCCAGTACGAGTATGGCCGAAGTGTGGCGATGCCCTGGTAGTAGCGCTCGACGACGAGGTGGTAGCCGTCGAGCCACCAGAAGCCGGCCAGCGCGAAGGCGGCCACCACGGCCAGGGCGCCGACCACGGCGAGGGCGGCGGCGCGCCACTGGCGGCCGAGCACGGCGACAGCGAGCGCGACGAGGCCGAGCAGCACGAGGCCGTAGGAGAGAAAGGCGCCGTAGCCGAGGAGCACGCCCGAGGCCAGCGCGGTCGGCGCGGCGTAGCGGCGGCCGTGGGTGAAGCCGACGGCGGCCAGGGCGAGCAGGGCGATGCCGGTGGCCGTGACGCCGGCGAATAGGCCGTCGGCGGAGACGCCCAGCCACACCGCGCCCGGGGAGAGCACGGCGAAGGGCAGCACGGCGCGGGCGGCGCTCTGGCGGCCGAGGAGGGCGACGGTGGCCGGCACGGCGACGGCGATGAGCGCGGCAACCACGACCACGGCCGTGGAGGCCCAGGCGCCGCCGCGCAGGCCCAGATGATCGAGCCAGACGAACACCAGCGTCGCGCCCGGCGGGTGGCCGGAGACGTGCGTGGTCCACGAGTTCGGCTGGAAGTCGAGGATGCGGGAGCTGAACTCGCGCAGGAAACGCGGGATGTCCGTGATGCCGGGCACCTCGTGGAGGTACTCCTGCGGGGTGGTCAGGCGGCCGGTGAAGCCGCGCGACCAGCCGTCGATCATGGCGAGGGAGAAGATCCAGGCGAGTGACGTCGCGTACCCGGCGGCGAGGGCCCGTCGCCAGGACAGCCGGGCCGCGACCGCGGGGCCCCACAGGACCACGGTGGCCGCGACCAGCGCGGCGAACACCGAGCCCGGGCCCACGTGGGGCAGCCAATGGGCGAAGATCGGCGCGGTGGGCGCGTAGATCACCACGCCGGAGTTCGGACGGTTGTAGTAGACCCCGACGGCGGCCGCGGCGGCGACCAGCACGAGGGCGGCGCCGACCGCGATCACGTCGCCGCGCGTGTCGGCACGACGGGGCTCGGGTGGTGGCGCGGGCGGCTCGGCGAGCCGGGCAGCCGAAGTCGACTCGCTCATCGACCGCACGATAACCCCGGCCGAGGTGTCTCACGGGCCTGGAAGGGGCAGCTGTGAGAACTCGGTAAGAACTGGCCACGCGTCATGATTCGGTAAGCACCGCAAGGGTTCTCGACCGTCCTTTACGGACCTACCGTACGCCGTGTGAGCGATCTTCAGGTAGACGTCGTGCTCCCGTGCCTCGACGAGGCGGGCGCGCTGCCCGGTGTGCTGGCCGCGCTGCCGGCGGGATTCCGCGCGATCGTGGTGGACAACGGCTCGTCGGACGGCTCGCCCGACGTGGCGGCCGCGCTCGGCGCGAAGGTGGTGGACGAGCCCCGCCGCGGGTACGGCGCGGCCGTGCACACGGGGCTCGAGGCCGCGACGGCGGACATCGTGTGCTTCGCCGACGCCGACGGCTCCCTCGACCTCGGTGACCTGCCGCGCCTGGTGGCCGCGGTGGAAGGCGGCGCCGACCTCGCGGTGGGGCGCCGGGTGCCGACGCACGCGGGTGTGTGGCCGTGGCACGCGCGGGCGGGCAATGCCGTGCTTTCGCTGTTGCTACGCAGCCGGGGGCTGCCTGTACGGGACATCGCGCCCCTGCGGGCGGTGCGGCGGGACGCGTTGCTGGGGCTGGGCGTCACCGATCGCGCCTTCGGTTATCCGCTGGAGCTGCTGATCCGTGCGCAACGCGCGGGCTGGCGGGTGCGGGAGTTCGACGTGACCTACGGGGAGCGCGCGAAGGGCACGAAGTCGAAGGTGTCCGGGTCGGTGCGGGGCACGCTGCGCGCCGTCCGCGACTTCGGGCGGGTGCTGGCCCGATGACCTCCCGGTTCTGCGTGCTCGTGGTCGCCAAGGCGCCCGTGCCCGGCTTCGCGAAGACCCGCCTGTGCCCGCCGGCGACGGCGCGGCAGGCCGCGGAAATCGCCGCGGCGGCGTTGCTCGACACGCTCGACGCGGTGTGCGCGACGCCGGGCGCGCTGCCCGTGGTCGCGATGACCGGTGATCTCGGCTCGGCCGCGCGCGGAAGCGAGATCGGCCGGTCGCTGCGGCGGGCGACGGTGATCGCCCAGCGCGGCTGGGACTTCGGGGCGCGGCTGGCCAACGCCCACGCCGACACAGCGTCGGTGCACGCCGCGCTGCCGGTGCTGCAGATCGGCATGGACACACCGCAGGTGACGCCGGAGCTGCTGGGCGCGTCGATCGAGCCCGTGCTGCACGGGGTGCACGACGCGGTGCTGGGGCCGGCCGAAGACGGCGGTTGGTGGGGGCTCGGGCTCAGGGACCCGCACCACGCGCAGGTGCTGGCGGGCGTGCCGATGTCGCAAGAGGACACGGGCGTTCGCACGCTTCGGGCGCTGGCCGCGGTCGGCCTGGTGGCCGGGCCGCTGCCAGAGCTGTCCGATGTGGACACAATGGGTGACGCCGTGCGAGTGGCCGCGGAGGCGCCACGCGGGCGGTTCGCGGTGGCCGTGCGCGCGGTCGAAGGACGGGAAGTGGCGTGAGAAAACTGAGTACCGGCACGGAGTTCGACCGCGGGCTGCTGGGGCAGCACTGCTGGCTGGAGCTCGCCAACGGCGACCGGGTCGACCTGCCCGTCGACCGCTGGACCGACGGGTGCGACCTGGGCGACACCGTGCTGCTCGACGCGTGCGACGGCCCGACGCTCGACATCGGCTGCGGCCCGGGCCGGCTCACGGCGGCGCTGGCGAAGCGCGGTGTGGTGGCGCTGGGAGTGGACAGCTCGCCCACGGCCGTGCGGCTGACGCAGGAGCGGGGCGCGGTGGCGTTGCGGCGCGACGTCTTCCAGCCACTGCCCGGCGAGGGGCGCTGGCACCACGCGTTGCTGGCCGACGGGAACATCGGCATCGGGGGCGACCCGCGCTTGCTGCTGGACCGGATGCGGGAGCTGATCGCGCCCGACGGGGACGTGCTGGTGGAACTGGAGCCGCCGGGGCGGGGCATACGGCGGGAGGCGGTGCGGCTGCTGCCGGGCTCGTCCGGGCCGTGGTTCGGCTGGGCGTGGGTCGGGGCCGACGCGATCGCGGAAGTCGCCATGCGCGCGGGATTCCGCGTGGACTGGACCACGAGCCGGGGCCACCGCTGGTTCGCGAGGCTGGAGCGGGCATGACCGAAGAGAAGCCCACCGGCCGGGGTTTGGCCGACGAAACTCCCGCGGACGAGGCACGAGCCGAGGGCGCCGTAAATACCGCAGTAGAACCCGAGCCGTCACGGGAACACCGGCTCGGCGCGGCGTGGAGGCGCTTCGACGTGCGCGTGTCCGAGGCGCAGGTGCGGTTCGGCGAGCGGGCCGCACAGGCGCGGGCGGGTGCCACGCGCGCGAAAGTCCGTGCGGAGCACGCGAAAGCGCGCGTCGACGAGCGGATCGAGAAGCTGCCGATCCCGCGTGAGGAGCAGTTCAAAGGCGGGGCGCACGGCGAGCGCGTGACGGCGCGGATCGGCTCGCTGCTGGGGCTGGCGTTCCTCATCTGCTTCGTCACGGGCCTGCTCAGCCACCTGATCCAGCACCCGCCGGAGTGGTTCTTCTGGCCCAGCCGTCCGGTGTGGCTGTACCGCGTGACACAGGGCGCGCACGTGATCTCGGGTATCGCGGCGATCCCGTTGCTGCTGGCGAAGCTGTGGAGCGTCTTCCCGAAGCTGTTCGAGCGGCCGTTGGTGAAGTCGTTGCCGCACGCGCTGGAGCGGGTGTCGATCCTGGTGCTGTCGGGGTCGGCGTTCTTCGAGCTGAGCTCGGGGTTGCTGAACGTCGCGCAGAACTACCCGTGGAACTTCTACTTCCCGGAAGTGCACTACGCGGTGGCGTGGGTGGCGATCGGGTCGGTGGTGGTGCATGTGGCGGTGAAGCTGCCGATCGTGCGGCGGGCGCTGACCCGCGAGACCGAGCCGGAAGCTCAGCCCGAGGAACAGCCGGCGAAGAAAATCGAGAAAAAGCCGGTCTACGGGTTCACCCGCCGCGGTTTCCTGCGGACCACTTGGATCGCGACGGGTGTGGCGGTGCTGTCCACCGCGGGCGCGACGGTGCCGTGGCTGAAGGACGTCTCCGGGCTGTCGTGGAAGACCGACAAAGGCCTGCAGAAGCTGCCGGTGAACCGCACGGCCGTCGCGGCGCGCGTCACGCGGACGGCGGTCGATCCGAGCTGGCGGCTGTCGGTGGTGACGCGGGGCGGGACGAAGCAGTTCACGCTGGCCGACCTGCGAGCGCTGCCCCAGGTGAGCGCGGACCTGCCGATCGCGTGCGTCGAGGGCTGGAGCCAGATGGCGAGCTGGCGCGGGATCTCCTTCCCGACGCTGCTGCGCGCGGTCGGGGCCGAGCCGGGCGCGGAGGTGCGCGTGTCGTCGCTCGACAAGACCGGCCTGTACGGCGCCAGCACGCTCCCGGGCGAGCACACGGCCGACGACCTGACCCTGCTGGCGCTGGAACTCAACGGCGAGGTACTCGACGTCGACCACGGCTATCCGTGCCGTGTGATCGCGCCGAGTCGCCCTGGCGTGCTCCAGACGAAGTGGGTCGAAAAGCTGGAGGTGCTGTGAAGGTCATCCGAATCCTGCTCGCGCTCATGGGCCTGGCGGCGCTCGGCTTCGGCGCATCGCTGTTCATCGACTACGCCGCGCCCGCGTGGCCGGAGAGCTTCAAGACCGTGCTCTGGATCGGCGGCGGCCCGATCGCGAACGACGCTGTGTTCGCGCCCGTGGCGGGCGTCGTCGGTCTGCTGCTCTCGCGCGTGCTGCCCACGGCGTGGCGGGCACCGGTTCAGGTGGGCGCGGTGCTGACGGCCGTGCTCGGGTTCATCGCGTTCCCGTTGCTGTGGCGCACGTACGGCGTCATCCCCAAGCCGGGCCTGCACGACGGCAACACGTGGGCGGGGCTGCTGCTGACGCTGGCGGTGGTGTGGGCCGTCGTAATCCTCACCGGGGCGGCCCGCATGGTGCTCGCGCATCGGAAGCCGCGTCGCCGCGCGGCGAAGAGCGTTGCCGCGCAATAACCCCGAGAAGACGCCGAAGACCTCTCCGTACCGCCTCCGACTCGGTACGGAGAGGTCTCCGTGCGGGGTGTGAGGTGCCCACAGGTTGCGCGGGCTAAACATCGATTGCCCACTAATTTTCCTTACCGGGCAAAGAGCCTGGTCACAGTGCCGGGATGGCAGAGGATCTTCCGGACAACGCAGCCGCCCGCGTCTGAAGCGCCGCGAGCCGGCTGCCGCCATGCCGTTCGCGGAGACCAAACTTACCGACCAAACGCTCTACGAGCCGCCGAGCGCATTCGTCCGCGCCGGGAATCAGGTCGTGGAGTTCCGCCGCGAGCACCCTTGCCGATCCCCGGCAGCAACCGTGAACCGCCGCGAGACCACGTGAGCACGAGGCTGTTGCCGAACACCCCGGCAACGGAGACGGCCACGCGCGACCGGCATCGAGTGCCCGGTCGCGCGTGGCCTTCAAGGGTCCGGCCCCTGCCCAGGGGGTCGAGCCGTGGTTGGTCTCGGTCGCGCCCGGCGACCGAGCGATCAGTTGGCCGGTACGGGCTGGCCGCCGAGGGTCACCTGCAGGGTGCGGCCGTCGGAGAGGGTGAACGTCGCCTTCTCGTCGGGGGCGCGGGTGCGGATGGCCGCGATGAGCGTGTCGGCGCTGTCGATGGTGCGGTCGTCGATCTTCGTGACGATGTCGCCCGACTTGAGGCCGGCCTTCTCGGCGGGGCTGCCCGGCGTGATGTCGCCGAGCTGAGCGCCGCCCTGCGGGGCGTCGGCGACCTTGGCGCCGATGAACGTCTGCGTGGCGTGGCCGGTCTTGATGATGTCGTTGGCCGTGCGGCGTGCCTGGTCGATCGGGATGGCGAAACCGATGCCGACGTTGCCGCCCTGCGCCTGGCCGCCCTGGCCACCCTGCCCGCTGTTCGGGCTGTAGATGGCGGAGTTGATGCCGATGACCTGGCCGTTCATGTTGGCGAGCGGGCCACCGGAGTTGCCGGGGTTGATCGCGGCGTCGGTCTGGATGGCGTCCATGACCGTGGTCTGGTCGGTCTCATCGCCGCCGGCCTGCACCGGCCGGTGCAGGGAGCTGACGATGCCGGAGGTGACGGTGCCGCTGAGCTCGAACGGCGAGCCGATGGCGACCACCGGCTGGCCGACGCGCAGGTCGTCGGACCGGCCGAGCTCGACCGGGGTCAGGCCGCTGACGTTGTTGACCTTCACCACGGCGATGTCGGTCGTCGGGTCGCGCCCGACCACGCTCGCGGCGGCCTTCTTGCCGTCCTGGAACACGGCCTGGATCTGGCCGCCGTTGGCGGCGACCTCGACCACGTGGTTGTTGGTGAGGATGTAGCCGTCGGTGCTGAGCACGAACCCGGAGCCCTCGCCCGCGGCCGTGCGGCCGGAGACCTGCAGCTCGACGACGCTCGGCGACAGCTTCTGCGCCACGGACTCGATGGAGCCGGCCGGCGCGTTGCCCGTCTGCTGCGCGGGCTTCGGCTGGTCGAGCGCGTTGACCGACGGGCCGGACGAGCCGCCCGTGAGGTAGCCGACGGTGCCGCCCGCCACGCCGCCGATGACGAGCGCGATCGCGGCGACGGCCGCGAGCAGCTTGCCCGGGCCGGACTTCTTGGGCGCGGGCGCCGGGGGAACGCTATAGGTCCCTGGGGCGGCGTACTGCTGCTGCGTCGTGCCACCGGTGGGCGGGTACGGGTTGTTGTAGCCCATCGGACCGGTCTGCGCGCCCTGCGCGGACCACGGGTTCGGCGTGGCGTACCCGGGGTTCTGCTGCTGCGCCTGCTCGCTGTACGTGGGCTGCTCACCGGACGCGGGCGCGGGTGACGCGCCGGGGGCGGTAGGCTGGCTCCAGGCCGCCTGACCCTCGGTGCCCGGCTGGGCACCCGGGTTCTGGCGACCCGCCGCGGAGTCGTGCGCGTGGGGGTCGTTCTCGGTCATGTCCTCACCTAAGCGGCCGGGCCTGAGAGGTTCCTGAGCCGAACCTGTGTTTCGGAGATGAGTATGCCGCGCCCGGTACTCAGCCCGCCGCGCGAAGGCGCTCCGCGATCTGCTCGGGCGTCGCGTCGTTGATCCACACGGCCATGCCGGACTCGGAACCCGCGAGGTACTTGAGCTTGTCCTTGGCCCGCAACACCGAGAACAGCTCGAGGTGCAGCCACGCCAGGTCGCGGTCGCGGCGCACCGGTGCCTGGTGCCACGCGGCGATGTAGGGCAACGGGCGGTCGTACAGCGCGTCGCAGCGGCGCAGCACGTCGAGGTACACGCGGGCGAAGTCGTCGCGCTCGGCGTCGGTGAGCGCGGGAATGTCGGGCACCTGCCGGTGCGGCACGACCTGGATGTGCACCGGCCAGCGCGCGGCCGGCGGCACGAACGCCGTCCAGTGCTCACCTTCCACGAGCACGCGCGCGCCGGACTTCTGCTCGGCCGCCAGCACATCGCCCATCACCGCGCGGCCGTGTTCTTCGCGGTACGCGCGCGCGACGTCGAGCATCCGCTCGCTTTTGGGCGTGACGAAGGGGTAGCCGTAGATCTGGCCGTGGGGGTGCGAGAGCGTCACGCCGATCTCTTCGCCGCGGTTTTCGAACGGATAGACCTGCTCGACGCCCGGGGTCTCACCCAGTGCGAGAGTGCGGTCGGCCCACGCGTCCACGACGAGGCGCACGCGTTCGGGGCTCAGCTGGGAGAACGAGCCGCCGTGGTCGCTGGAGAAGCACACGACCTCGCAGCGCGCGCGGCCCGGCGCTGTCGGCACGAGGCCGAGCTCGTCCACAGTGGACGGATCGCCGTGCGCGTTCTGGGAGAAGGACGGGAACCGGTTCTCGAACACGACCACGTCGTAGTCGGGCTCCGGGATCTCCGTGGGGCGTCCCGGCGTCGTCGGATCGAGCGGGCACAGGTCGGCCGGCGGCTTGTACGTGCGCGTCTGCCGGTGCGCGGCCATGGCGACCCACTCGCGGGTCAGCGGGTCGAGGCGGATCTCCGACGCCGCGGCCACCGGCGGGAGGTCGCGGGTGTCCTCGGCCGTGCGCTCGTGGTCGCCGTCGTGGTCGAAGTAGATGATCTCCCGGCCGTCGGCCAGGTGTCGCAAGGTGCGTTTCACGCGTCTTCTGCCTCGAGGTTCTCCGCCGTTTCGGCGATCATCAGTTCTCCGACCCGCTCGGCGAGGCTCTCCCTCGCCGAGTCGGGAAGTCCGTCGTCGGTCACCACCACGTGGGCCTCTTCGAGGTCGGCGATCGTGGAGATGCCGACGGTGCCCCACTTCGTGTGGTCGGCGAGCACCACCAGCCGCCGGCCGGCCTCGACGAGCGCGCGGTCAGTCTCGCTCTCGGTGAGATTCGGGGTGGTGAACCCGGCGCCCTCGGCCATGCCGTGCACGCCGAGGAAAACGAGGTCCAGGTGCAGCGAACGCAGGCTGTGCACGGCGACCGGGCCGACGAGCGCGTCGGACGGCGTGCGCACGCCGCCGGTGAGCACCACCGTGCGGTCGGGTTGCGTGGACGCGCGCAGCACGTCGGCGACCTGGATGGAGTTGGTGACGATCGTCAGCCCCGGGATGGGGTCGAGCGCGCGGGCCAGCGTCCACGTGGTGGTTCCGGCGGACAGGCCGATCGCGGTGCCCGGCTTGACCAGGCCGGCGGCAAGCTCGGCAATGGCCTCCTTCTGGGCGCGCTGGCGCACGGACTTCGCCTCGAAGCCGGGCTCGTCGGTGCTCTTGCCGACCACCGACGTCGCGCCGCCGTAGACCTTCTCGACCAGGCCGCGGCCGGCGAGCACGTCGAGGTCGCGGCGCACCGTCATGTCGGACACGCCGAGCCGCGCGACGAGGTCACTGACCCGGACCGCACCGGTCCGGCGTGCCTCCTCGAGGATCACCGCCTGTCGCTGACGTGCGAGCACCACCACTCCTCAAGCACGAACCATCAACCACACAAAATCCTACACGATTAAACATGTGGTGTGCGGGACGTGCTTCGCGCGGCGTCCCCCGGACGGGCGAGGAGTCAGCCGGGAGCGCCCGGCAGCCGGATCGTGAGCAGCGCCCCACCTCCCGGGGCGTGCATGGCGTAGACCGCGCCGCCGTGACGTTCGGCGGCCTGCTTCACGATCGACAGGCCGAGGCCGGAACCCGGCAGCGTACGGGCTTCAGAGGAGCGGTAGAAGCGGTCGAACACCTTGGGCAGGTCCTCCTCGGCGATGCCCGGGCCGGAGTCGGCGACCTCGACCACGGCCGTGCCGTCGCCGAGGGGCCGCAGCATCACCCGCACGCGCGAACCGGACGGCGAGAACTTGACGGCGTTGTCCAGCAGGTTGAGCACGGCCCGTTCGAGGGAGCTGTTGTCGCCGGTGAGGACCCACGGCTGCAGGTCCACTTCAAACTCGATGTCCCCGGCGCGGCGGCGGGCGCGGTCGAGCGCGCGCTCGACGACGTCGACCAGCTCCACGCGTTCGGTCTGCTCGCGCGGCTCGTCCTGGCGGGCGAGCTCCACGAGGTCGCCGATGAGCTGGGTGAGCTCGTCGAGCTGCCCGCGGATGTCGGCCTCGATGTCGGCGCGGTCCTCCTCCGGCAGCGATCGGGCGCCCGGCCGGCTGGCTGAGAGCAGCAGCTCCAGGTTGGTGCGCAAGGAAGTCAGCGGCGTCCGTAGCTCATGGCCGGCGTCGGCGACGAGCTGGCGTTGCCGTTCTTGGGAATCAGCGACCGTGCCGAGCATCGTGTTGAAGCTCTGGGTGAGGCGGGCGAGCTCGTCGTCACCGCTCACGGGGATCGGCCGCAGGTCGCCGGTGGCGGCGACGCGCTCGGCGGCCGACGTCAGCCGGTCGACCGGCCGCAGCCCGGTGCGCGCGACGGCCGTGCCGGCGCCCGCGGCGACCACGATCCCGGCGCCGCCCACGAGGAAGAGGACGACGGCCAGCTCATTGAGCGTGCGTTTCGTCGGCTCCATCGACTGTGCGAGAACCATGGCCTCGCCGTGCCCGGACGGCAGCGCGACCACGCGCGTGTCCGTGGATACGTCGGTGCGCAGCGAGCGCGGCGACTCACCCGTGGCCACCGCCAGCTCCAACGGCCCGTACGGCGGCGGCGAGCCGGCCTGCGGGTAGATCAGCTTGTTGCTGTACGCGTTGAGCTGGCCGATCTGCAGGTCGGCGCTCGCCAGGAACGCGCCGGGCACCTGTTCGAGCTGCGTCTGCACCGGCGGCGAGTTCACGGCCGCTTGGGCGCGCGCGAGCAGATTGTCGTCGAGCTGCTGGTAGAGGTTGCTCGACACGATCATGTACGCGCCCAGCGACACGAGCGCCACGGCGCCGGCCACGCAGGCGGCGGCCAGCAGCGTCACGCGGCCGCGCAGCGAGAAGCGGCGCGTGCCCCAGCGGTCGCCGCGCGGGTCGCTGACGTCGACGGTCGGAACGGCGGTGCTCGGGGGGGCGTCGGTCACGGCGGGGTTTCGCGCAGGACGTAGCCCACTCCCCGCACCGTGTGGATCAGCCTCGGTTCGTTGCCGGCTTCCGTCTTTCGACGCAAATAGCCGACGTAGACCTCCAGCGCGTTGCCCGACGTCGGGAAGTCGTAACCCCATACTTCCTCCAGAATCCTTCCGCGGGTCAGCACGTGCTTGGGGTACGAGAGGAACAACTCGAGCAGCGCGAACTCGGTACGGGTGAGGCTAATCTCGCGGCCGCCGCGGCGGACTTCGCGAGTGCCGGGGTCCAGCGTGAGGTCGGCGAAAGACAGCACCTCGCTCGTCTCGCCCTGCTGGGGGTCCGGCACGGCGCGGCGCAGCAGGGCGCGCAGGCGGGCCAGCAGTTCTTCGAGGGCGAACGGTTTGGGCAGGTAGTCGTCGGCGCCGGCGTCGAGGCCGGAGACCCGGTCGGAGACGGTGTCGCGGGCGGTCAGCACGAGAATGGGCAGGTCGTCGCCGGTGCTGCGCAGGCGGCGGGCCACCTCGAGCCCGTCGAGGCGCGGCATCATCACGTCCAGCACCATCGCGTCCGGCCGGTTGGCGATGATCGTCTCCAGGGCCTGCGCACCGTCGCTGGCGAGCTCGACGGTGTACCCGTTGAACTCCAGGGACCGCCTGAGCGACTCACGGACGGCTCGATCGTCGTCCACCACAAGGATGCGCATGACGTCAGTCTTACGCAGAGTGCTGAGACCCGCCTAAGAACACACGCAGAACTCACAAAGAGTCGGTATCACCAGGCCTGGCCACGGGCGCGTTCCAGTGCCGCCACAGAGCCACCAGCCGAATCGTTACCACCACGGCCGCCGCGACGACCGTGACTGCGCCCGACGGCAGTGGCAGAGCGTGACCGATCGCGACGAGCACCGCCCCGGCGAGCGCGGCGACGGCGTAGATCTCCTTGCGGAGGACCAACGGGATCTCCCGCAGCAGCAGGTCACGCAGTGCGCCGCCACCGATGCCGCTGGTCATGCCGATCAAGCACGCGGCGTAGGCGGTGGCGCCGGCGTTGAGCGCGATCGTCGTGCCGGCCGTCGCGAAGACGCCCAGGCCCAGCGCGTCGGCGAGCAGCACCGCGCGCCTCAGCCGCGCGACCTGGGGGTGGAACGCGAACACGACGAGCGCCGTCGCCGCGCAGACGGCGAGGTACGGCCAGTTCCGCAACGTCGTGGGCGGGTGGATGCCGAGCAAGACGTCGCGGATGATGCCGCCGCCCAGCGCCGTGGTGAGGCCGACGACGATCACGCCGAACACGTCGAGGCGCGCCCGGACGGCGGCCAGCGCCCCGGACGCCGCGAACGCCACCAGCCCGAGCAGCTCGAGCGCGGTCAGGACCATCCGCTACTGGCCGAGCAGCCCGCCGCGGTAGGCCAGCAGCGCGGCCTGCACGCGGTTGGCGGCGCCGATCTTGGAGAGCACCGCGGACACGTACCCCTTCACCGTGGCCTCCGACAGGTGCAGCCGCCCGCCGATCTCCGCATTGGAGAGCCCCTGCCCGATCAGCGCGACGACCTCGCGCTCGCGTTCGGACAGACTCGCGAGGAGCTTGCGCGCCGGTTGCGCGGCCCGCTGCTCGTCGCGATGGGACTGGACCATGCGCGCCGCCACGCCCGGGTCCAGCACGGCGCCGCCTTTGGCCAGGTCGCGGATGGCGCGCAGGAGAGCCGACGGGTCGATGTCCTTCAGCAGGAAGCCATTGGCTCCGAGCCGCAGCGCGAGGCTCACGTACTCGTCGATGTCGAACGTCGTCAGCATCGCGACCATCGGCGGGTCCGGCAGCGCGAGGATGGCCCGCAGCGCGCGGATCCCGTCGTCGGGCGCCCGCATCTTGATGTCGAGCAACGCCACGTCGGGGTGGTAGCGCCGCGCCACCTCCACCGCGGATCTGCCGTCGCTCGCCTCACCCACGATCTCGATGTCCGCGGCCCCGGACATCATGGCGCGCAGGCCCGAACGAACCAGTTCCTCGTCGTCCGCGAACATGAGCTTGATCAACGAAGCCCTCCGGCAGCCGGTGGTCGAAGCGGTTCCCCGCTTCCCGTTAAGGAAGATTACCTACTGTTGTTCAAGGTTTCGAAACCAGACACGACCAGGTGACGCGACTGGTCCGGCCGGGTCCCTGATCGTGCTGGTCCCCGCCTACCGGGGTCACCCACACGGGCCACGCCATCGGTCGGGCGCGCAGGTGGTTCCGGACCCGCGGCCACCCGGCTTGCGAGGTGGGCGTCCGGACTCGACAGAAAAGGCAGAAAGAGTGATCACTCTTCCTGCCACTCCCAACGTATAGCGCACCCCCGGCCTTGCGGCAAGACCCCGGTGGTCCTGCAAAATCGTCGGCTCGGCCGGAATTCGCGGAGCTCTTCGCGCCGGCGACCATCGAAGTACGGGGGAACCAATAGTGAGCGGGACCGAGCTCGTGCTGGATTTCCGGGAGATCGACCGGGACCAGGTCGACCTCGTCGGGGGCAAGGGCGCACATCTGGGGGAGCTTTCACGGATCGACGGCGTCCGGGTACCGCCCGGGTACTGCGTGACGACGCACGCTTTCCGCCGGGTGCTGGCGGGCGTACCGGACCTCGGCCGCGGTCTGGACCGCTTGGCCCGGCTGGACCCCGACGACCGGGGCAAGATCGCCACGCTGAGCGGCGAGGTGCGCGAGGCCGTTGCCACGGCCGCGATTCCGGACGACCTCGCGGCGGCCTTGCTCGCGGCGCTGAGCCGGCTGGACGAAAGCGCGGCCTACGCCGTGCGTTCCAGCGCGACGGCCGAAGACCTGCCGACGGCCTCGTTCGCCGGCCAGCAGGACACGTACCTCAACGTTGTCGGGCCGGCGGCGGTCCTCGAGCACATCCGGCTGTGCTGGGCCTCGCTGTTCACCGACCGGGCCGTGACCTACCGGCTGCGCAATGGTTTCGACCACCGCCGGGTCCTTATGGCCGTGGTGGTTCAGCGGATGGTGCTGTCGGAGGCGTCCGGGATCCTGTTCACGGCCGACCCCATCACGTCGAACCGGAAGGTCACGACCATCGACGCGGGTTTCGGGCTCGGCGAGGCGCTCGTTTCCGGGCTGGTGAACGCCGACAGCTACCGGGTGCGCGAAGGGGAAATCGTCGAGAAGACGGTGTCGGCCAAGCAGCTCGCCATCCACGCGTTGCCCGGCGGCGGCACCCGGGAGGACGCACTCGCCCCAGAAGTGCAGGAACGGCCGGCGCTGACCGACGAGCAGGTGCTGGAGTTGGAGCGGCTCGGCCGCCGGATCGAGGCGCACTTCGGCCGGCCCCAGGACATCGAGTGGTGCCTGGCCGACGGTGAGTTCCAGGTCGTGCAGAGCCGACCGATCACCACGCTGTTCCCGATCCCGCCCGCCGTCGACGACGGCAATCACGTCTACCTCTCGGTCGGGCACCAGCAGATGATGACCGACGCGATGCGGCCGCTCGGGCTGTCCGTGTGGCAGCTGACCACGCCACGGCCCATGGCGGAGGCGGGAAGCCGGCTGTTCGTCGACGCGACCCCGGGCCTCGCGACGAAGGCCGGGCGCGCCGGGTACCTGGAGATGATGGGGGCGTCGGACCCGCTGATGCGCGACGCGCTGCAGACGGTGCTCGACCGGGGTTTCCTGCCGGAGCCGACCGACGGCGGCGCCGCCCCGCTGCCGTTCGGCGTCGCACCCGAGCCGATCGAGGCGGACCCTGCGATCGCCCGCGGGCTGATCGCGGAGAGCAAGGCGTCGTTGGCCGCGCTGGAGCGTGACATCCGCGAGAAACGCGGCGCGGAGTTGTTCGACTTCATCCTCGCGGATCTGCAGGAACTGCGGCGCCTGTTGTTCAATCCGCGCAGCCACCAGGCGATCATGGCCGGAATGGACGCGACGACGTGGCTGAACAAGCAGCTGCGCGAATGGCTGGCCGAGGAGAACGCCGCCGACACGCTTTCGCAGTCCGCGCCCGATAACGTCTCGTCGGAAATGGGCCTCGCCCTGCTGGACGTCGCCGACGTCGTCCGGCCCCACGCGGAAGTGGTGGCGTTTCTCCGGACCGTGCGGGACGAGGGCTTCCTGGACGAACTGCCCGCGCTGCCGGGCGGAAGCGAAGCGCGAGAGGCGATCCGGGGCTATCTGGACACCTACGGCATGCGTTGTGTCGGCGAAATCGACATCACGCGGCCACGGTGGAGCGAACGTCCCAGCACGCTGCTGCCCGTGCTGCTCGGCAACGTCGACAACTTCGAACCCGGCGCGGCGCGACGGCGCTTCGACCAAGGGCTGCGGGAAGCCGCGCAGAAAGAACAGGAACTGCTGGAGCGTTTGCAGGTTCTGCCCGACGGCGCGCGGAAAGCCGAAGAGACCAAGGCGATGATCAACCGGCTGCGCACCTTCGTCGGCTACCGCGAATACCCCAAGTACGGGATGATCAGCCGCTATTTCCAGTACAAGAAGGCGCTGCTGGCCGAGGCCGAGCGGCTCGTGGCGGCCGGCGTGCTCGATGCTCCGGAAGACATCTACTCGCTGCGGTTCCAGGAACTGCACGAGGTCGCGCGCACCGGTGTCGCCGACACCGACCTCATCCGGCGGCGCACGGAACAGTTCGCGGCGGACCAGGCGCTCACCCCGCAGCGGGTGCTCACCTCCGAGGGCGAAACCGTCTCCGGGAGCTACCGACGTTCGGACGCACCGGCCGGCGCACTGCCCGGCCTGCCGGTGTCCGCCGGGACCGTCGAGGGCCGCGCCCGCGTCGTCCTGGACCTCGCCGAGGCCGACCTGGACACGGGCGACATCCTCGTGACTGCCTACACCGACCCCAGCTGGTCACCGGTGTTCGTCACCATCGCCGGCCTGATCACGGAGGTGGGCGGCCTGATGACCCACGGCGCGGTGGTCGCCCGCGAATACGGCCTGCCCGCCGTCGTCGGCGTCAACCAGGCCACGCGGCTGATCCGAGACGGCCAGCGGGTCCGCGTGAACGGCACCAACGGCTACGTCGAGTTCCTCGACTGACGCCTGGCCGTCGGGGATCACCCGATCCCCGACGGCCCTACGGCTTGATCAGCGGTTCTGCACGTTGTCGCTGAACTGCTGCCGGCAGTTCTGGATCTGGGACTGGTCGGTGCCGGCCTTCTGCAGGCAGTCCTGCAGGTCGCCGATCTGGCTGCCGAACGTCGCGAAGATCGAGCCGACCAGGATGGCCAGCAGCAAGCCGATGACCAGGCCGATGCTGCCGGTGACGATGCCGGCGATGGAGGCACCCTTGTTCGTCGCCTGTCCGCGGTTGGCGCGCTTCACGCCGAGGATGCCGAAGACCAGCGCGAGGACGCCGAGGATGATGCCGCCCCACACCGTCCAGCACAGGACGAGGGCGATGATGCCCAGCACGAGGGCCGTGACGCCGAACCCGTTGCGCGGCGCGCCCACGGGCTGCTGCTGCCCGTAACCGGCGCCAACCGGCGGCGCGGCGAACGGGGCGCTCTGGCCGGCCTGGTACTGCTGGTACTGCTCAGGGTTGTCGGGCGTGCTCACGTGCTTCCTTTCAACGATGGGAACCGGAACTTTACGACCCGGCGCACGCCTTATCGGGCGGATGGCCTGATCGTTACCAATCGTGCGTACGTTGTTTGACCTGGTCGCCCGGAACCCGTCACGGTCTCCCCGGCGGGCCGGCCCCGAGCAGCCACCAGATCTGGTCCCCGGTGTGCCGGTTCCCCGCTGATCGGGTCCCCCACCTGGTCGATGCCGCCGGTCAGGCAGGTAGGTGCTTGTCAGAGGGTCCGGGACCGGTAAGCTGCTGGCTGGCTACACATGCCCTCGTAGCTCAGGGGATAGAGCACCGCTCTCCTAAAGCGGGTGTCGCAGGTTCGAATCCTGCCGGGGGCACCACGCAGACGGTCCCGGAAACACCGTCTACCACCCGCAGACGCTCAGCTGAGGCCGTGCCACTTTCAGACACGGCCCCAGCTGCCGTCCGGGCATCGCTGGCCTTCATGGCGTGGCCACGCTGCATATCCATTCCGGTCTCTCTCTGTTCGGAGAAGGGGATCACGACCGCCTCCCGCATCGTTCCGGCGACGACCTTGATGGTGTCGCCGAGCAAGGTCACGCGACACCGTGCATCACATGTGCTGTAGTCGTAGTGGATCTCCAGCCGCAGTGCCTCGAAGAGTCGGCGTGACAGTTCGTCGGGAAGTTCGGCGAGGTCGACCGCGGTGACCGGTAGGTGGTCGAGCAGAGCGGGGTTGGGCGCAAGGCGGATCTCGTCTTCGACCTCGGCGAGTTGTTGCTCCATCGCCTCCCGCTCTACCTTCAGTTCGGCGCGCCGCTCGTCGATGTCCCGGATGAAGTCCTTGTCCACGTCGTCTGCAACTTCGAGACTGCGGACCAGGCGCTTTCTCTTCGCTTCAGAGTCTGCAACGGAGCGTCGCAACGCAGCGATCTTCTCCCGACGTACGCGTTGAGCATCTTGGTCGCCGGCCCGAAGATTGGCATCGAGCAGCTCCCGTCGGTAGGGGCCGAACACGTTGTTCGCGAGAAACTCAGTCAACCCGTCCAGGAAGTAGCTTTCTCGAATCCACGGGGTCGAGTTCGGGTGGCCTTCAGGCAGCCACGCCTTCTTGGGCGCGCACACGTAGTAGGCGTGTTCGCGTTTGGTCTTGCCGTGAAGCCGTCGCCCACAGGCCACGCAGAAGATGTAGCTGCGCAGCCGGTACGTCCGTTTGGCCTGAGGGTCGCGGTTCTTGCTGGACGTCCGCGACCGTTCACGATGCTGCGCCACGAGTTGGGCCTGGACGAACGTTTCCAGATCGACGAGTGCCGCGTGGGTCTTGCAGGTGGACCAGACCCATTCCGAGACGGGGTTCATCCTGTTCTTGCCGGCACCCTTCCGCGCCCGGCGGTTCCACACCATGTGCCCGGTGTGCTTCGGGTTGGTCAGCATGTCGCGCACGCTGGAGTACGTCCAGATGCCGACCGCGCGGCCCGGTTCGACCGGGGTTGGCGGTGGGTTCGTGACGAGGTCCAGGTTGAGGCGGTCTGCGATGTCCTGATAGCCGAGTCGTTCGGCAACCCTCCAGCCGAAAGACTTGGTAACGACCGGCGCTTCGATCGGATGGGGTTCGAGCAGAGTCTTCTTGATGCCCTTCGCCCGCTTCGCCGGCACCGGGTGTGGGATCTTCCGTGCTTGATGGCCGTAGCACGGCTTGCCGATGTTGTAGCCCTGCTCGGTGTGGGTTTCGAAGCCATCCCAGCTTTTTTCGAGCATCTCCATGACGTACCACTCGGCGACACCTTGCTTAACGCGTCGAGTGAGGACCTGGGTGGAAGTCTTGGCCCGACGTCGCGGAACGTCAAGACGGAAGGGCTCGTCTGAGGCGACCAGGAGGACGCCGGCCATCTCCAGACGGTTCTCGATCTCGGTGGAGATGTAGGTCCGTCGGCCGATGCGACCGATGTCCTCGCAGATGACGACATCGAAGCGCCGGCCGGGTCGCTCGGCTTCCTCGAGAAGATCCTGGATTCCCCCGTCTCGGGGTACGGGGATCTGGAACAGCTCGTGTGCGTCGCCGTCGCCGCGGTCAGCGAGGTTCTTGCGCCCGGACTCGATGTCGTAGAAGCAGACAACGATGACCGCGTTCTCCGGCAAGGCCTGAGTGCAGTTGCGGAACTGGCGCGGAATCGACAGCGTCGGGTCCTGCTGATCCTTGGTCGACGTCCGTCCGACGAAGGCCACTCGGATGATCTGCGGCTCGCTCGACGCACTTGGCCCGGCGAGTGGGTTCGTACGATCTACGCGGCGCGGTCCTGCCCACTCTCGGAGTGCCTCTGGGCCATCCACTGCGTCACCTCTCACAAAACCTGTGTTTGCTCCAACCGAAGCCGGTCGGCTTCGGCGCCCAAGGCCGTCACGACTACAACTCGCGCGCGCCACGTTTCCGCAGGTCAAGCGAGTGGATGCACGAATCACGCCTGATACACGCTCTGGTAGTACGCCTCGTCCGGGTCCAAGGTCGATTCGGCATCCCGGCGGTCGGTCCAAGGAACATCCCCGCAGCGCCGAGCATCGAGCTAGTCGCCCCGACGTTTCAGCTCGCATGAATCGGCACTGCTCCTGCCGTCGGGATGCCCCATCGACGACGAGCGAGCCGAAAGAGGCGGTCTGCATGACCGGTCAGCGCGCAACTACAGCTTCAGGAAATCCCGGAACATACCCGGAACGAAACAGCCGTTCGACGATCGACGGCGTGTCGTGAAGCTGGAGACGGCGGAGTTGCTCCAGGCACTCGGCCTCGTCGCGCAGCACGCCCCCGAAGCCGTGCGCGCGCTCGCGACCGGCGCGATGACGGCGAAGCGCCAGCGTGAGTACGGGGATCTGCTCATCGAACTGGGCGCGCAGTTGAAGTCCCATGCCGATCGTGTCGCCGGCACGAACTTCGACCATCCGATCCAGCCGTCGCGAGCGGAATCGCAGCCTGACCATGGCGCGGGACACGGTGCCACGGAGACGTGATCGGTGCCCTCGCTGCGCTACTCGCTGTGGGCGGGATTGCGGCGGCGTGGGTCTTGTGCACGGTCAAGGCCGATCGACGTCACGCTCGCGAGATGCACCGCGCCGGCCGATCGGTCGCGTTCCTGCGAGATCGCGTCGACCGCGAGCGCATCTACGAGATGCCCACGGAGGTGCTTCCTGTGTCAACGAGTGAGCGTCCCGTGTCGTCGCTGCCACACCGGGTTCCTGGTCGAGTCCGACCCTACGTGCGAGACCTCGCCGATCCCGGCGTCGACCCGGTCGTGCTGCAGCGGGTCCTCACCGGTTTGCGGAACCTTCCCGACGCAGCGACCCCGTCTGAAGAGCCCAAGTACCCGACAACCGATCCCGACGCCTGCTGAAACCCATCCCGATCGGAAAGGACTCGAGTAATGACCGCCACCGTGATGAGCAAGACATCCTGGTCCGAGCTGTTGGCCGGCATGCTGCGCGTGCATCGCAGCTACAGCCGCCACACCGAACTCATCGCCGAGTTGCAGACGGCCCGGCTAACACCCGCGTGCATCGTCAAGGGCATCGAACACCAGAACGCCGAGGCGATCGTCCGAGCCGGGCTTCCCACGGTCGAATACCGGCGCCGCACTCTTCACCGCCACCTGGACGAGCACCTGTTCGTGGACACCACTGCCGATGCCGGCGTGCGAGTCCTGGCTTGCTGGGACACCCGAGCGAGCCGGATGCGTATGCACGTCGCCGAAGTCGGTGCGCCCGGGCTCTGGGACAGGATCGTCATCCACTTCACCGAGTGGGAGAAGGCCGGCCGACCCGTCCCCGGGCCGACGCGGTATTCCGGAACGCGGGGTTGAGCCGTGAGCCGGTGGATCAGTGACCGCCCGAAGACGATCGTCCTGCAGCCGACCACGCTGTGCCCGATGGACTGCGAGTACTGCTACCTGCTGCAACGGAGCCTGAAGCAAGAAATGTCACCGGCTGTCTCGGCGGCGATCGCGGCAGGAATCGAGCCCTCGTGGGCGCCGGTCGAGCTCGTCTGGCACGGCGGTGAGCCCTTGGCCGTCGGCGTGCCCCGGTTCAGGAAGCTGCTGGAGCCATTCGAGCCGCTCCGCCTGGCCGGACAGGTGCGGCATCAGGTGCAGACCGGCGGCGGAACGCCGATCACCGACACCTGGTGCGACATGTTCAAGCAGTACGACATCAGCGTGGGCGTCAGCCTCGACGGACCCCGCCACCTCAACCATCTCCGCGCGGACCGCGGCGGCCACCCCATGTTCGACCGCACGATCGCCGGCGTCGAGACACTCAAGCGCCGAGGCATCCCGTTCAGTGTCTTGGCCGTGGTCAGCGAGCACGGCGTCAACCAAGCCGTAGAGGTCCTCGATTTTCTGCGCGACCTCGGCACCACCTGGATCGGGTTCAACGTCGAAGCCAAGGAGGGCGCGAACGCGGATGCGACCACGCCTTCACGCGACCGCGCCGTCCGGTTCTGGCGCGACGCGTTCACCTGGTGCCGGGACCACCCCGCCATGACCGTGCGCGAAGTCGACAAGCTGTGGGGCTTCCTCGGACTCACGCGCGGCCAACGGGACGCGGACGCCCGACACGACCTCATCCCGACAATCGGATGGAACGGCGACGTGGTGCTGCTGTCCCCCGAACTGCTCGGCGTCCGCAGCGCCACCTATGACAACTTCGTCGCCGGCAACGTCCTCGCCGACGACCTGGCCACGATCGCGCGTCGCGCGGCCGGGTTGTCCTACGTCCAGGAGTTCGCGACCGGGCTCGAAAAGTGCAAGCAGACCTGCGAGTTCTTCGCCTTCTGCCAAGGCGCGCACGCCGGTGACCGGTTCTTCGAACACGGCACCTTCACAGCGACGGAGACCGACCACTGCCGGAACTCCGTTCAGGCGCCGATCCTGGCGCTGGCCGATCTCCTCCACGAAAGGCAGACCGCATGACTGTCCTCGACCAGATAGTCCTCACCATCGCCGAACGCGAGACTGACTGGGCACAGTTCGCGGCCACCCACACAGCGCCCTCACCCTCGGCGAACGCCACGGAGTGGGGCCGCAAGGGCGGCAGCGGGGGCAAAGAAGGGGAGTTCTGGAAGAAGTGAGCACCGACGCCGAGGAGATCGAGGCAGCCGTCGAGGAACGCCGGCTCTGGCTCGACAAACAGCTCGAAGCCGCGGCAGCCCGACTCGCCGTCAGCCTGATCGGCGAGCCGGTGAACACCTTCGACATGCGGTCAGCCGGCGCCGTAGGCCGTGACGCCAGCGGGAAAGTGTGGCTTCGGGTTGTGGTCGAAGACCCCGACTACGAACCCGTGTGCCGATGGGACGGCAACGTCGCGGCCAACGCCATCCTCGGCGTCGCCAAGCCCAGCGTGCTCAGATGGGTCGACTGGCGCCACAGTGACGCGTATCTGCGCGGAAGACGACTTCGGGGCGAGGTCATGACCCTCGCCCCGGGGTCCACCGTCGCACCCGGCGGCGTGCTCCACGGCGCCGCCGGCCTGCCCATCACGTGGTGGGAGGAACTGCGCCGATCCCTGGCCGTGCTCGAGACCTATCCCCTGAACTGGCACGATGAACTCGGCGCTGTGGCCGCCACCATCGGCGGTGCGCGCCAGCACTTCGACGTCACCCTGACCGAGGAAGACTTCGCCGGCACAAGCTGGACAACCGCACACGCGGACCTGCACTGGGGCAACGTCCGCCGACCCGAGCTGTGCATCCTCGACTGGGAAAGCTGGCGCCCGGCCTTCGCCGGGTACGACCTGGCCACCCTCTACTGCACCAGCCTCCTGCACCCACCAACCGCCCAACGGCTCCGCGCGATGCCGGAACTACAGACCCGAAGCGGGCACCTGGCCCTGCTGTCCGTGATCTGCCGCTACCTCTGGGTCGTCGGCAGCGGCAGCGACTGGGACCTGCTCGAACCACACCTACGAACCGAGGGCGAGAACCTCCTCAAGACGCTGCGGCCTGCCCGCAGGTGATCTCGAACCCGGCCGTGCGGCTCCTGCCGACTTTCGTCGCAACTGGCACGATGGGACCGACGCCGAAAGCAAGGAGCGCTGGATGCCGCCGCGCAGCACGGAAACGACCTTTTGCTCCCCCGACGGGACGACGCTCGCGGGAACCATAATGACCCCCGAGACCAGGTCGGGCACGTCCGTGGTGCTGGTGCACGGCGGCGGAGTCACACGGCACGAAGCTGGCTTCTTCACCCGGCTGGCGGCCGGACTCGCGGAGTACGGCATCAGCTCGCTGCGCTTCGACCTGCCCGGGCACGGAGAAAGCGACGGCCGGCAAGAAGACCTGTCGCTTGCCGGCGTCCTCAACAGCATCAGCGCCGCGCGCGCCCACCTGGTCGACCAGACGGGCGACGCCCAGGCGTCTCTGCTGGCCGCGAGCTTCTCCGGCGGACTTGCCGCTCTCTACGCCGCACACCGACCCGACGACGTCGACCGGCTCGTGCTCTTCAACCCTCTACTCGACTACAAGAACCGCTTCGTCGACCAAAAAGACTTCTGGCACAACGAATACCTCACGCCGGAAGCAGCCTACGACCTCACCGCCCACGGATTCCTGCCGCATTCGCCCAGTTTCAAGCTGAGCCGCGCGCTGCTCAACGAGGTCTTCTGGTTCGACGCGCGCGCGGCGCTGGCAGACGTTCAAGCACCGACCCTCATCATCCACGGCACGAAGGACACGTTCATCCCCGTCGATTCGTCGAGGAACGCGATCACCAGGCTCCAGCACGAGCACTGGCTGCTGGAACTGGAAGGCGCCCAACATGGGTTCGCCGTCCACGACGACCCGACCTACGCCGACCCACAAAGTCAGGCGTACCAAGCCGAAGCCATCGTGGCCGTACAGGACTGGCTGAGCCGCGCCTAGCGAATCAAGCCGTGACGACCTCACGGAGCCGGACAACCTCAGGCCGCCTGCTCCACGGCGCAAGGTAGTCGAGCACGCGCACGAGCTCCTGCTTCGTCCGGCGTGAGTTCGTGCTGTCGGCCCGTGCCGCCGACGCGATCCCCGTCCGTGCCGCCTCGTCCGGCTCACCCGCAAGCGCGAGCGAGCCGGCGCGCAGCGAGAGGAAGAACCCGTAGTCGCGCGGGGAAAAGCGGTCCTCGACCAAGGAATCGTCGTAGATCTCGACCGCGCGCCGTGGCGCCCCGGCCTCGGTGTAGCAGATCGCCGTCTGCATCGTGAGCAGCGTCGAGTTGTAATGCGCGCCGAGCTGCGAGGCCCCATCGTCGCGCGCATCTAGAAGAGCACGCGCTTCGTCCAGCTTCGGTGCCACCGCGTCCGCGGTCGCGCCGAGCATGACCTCCGCACGAGCCTCCTGCTGCACGGACTCGGCCTGCACCCGCTTCGGCAGCGACCGCTGCCCCCGGCGAGCCGCCTGGGCGAGCGTCAGCATCCGCAACGGCTCGCGCTCATCGAACGCGAGCTGCGACTTCTTCAGCAGGACGTAGCCCTGCATCGCGACGTCGTCGGCTTCCTGCGCCCACTCGACTGCGCGGTCGTACCAGAACAGCGTCCGACCGAAGTCGCGGATGTCGCGAAACAGCCAGCCGGCGAACTCCGCGCCGTCCGCGCCCAACCTGAGCAGCTCACGACGGACCTGCGGCTTCACGTCGCGAGCGTGCTCTTCGACCGCTCCGACGATCCCGAGCACCATGGGCAACGTCTTCGCGGGACCGAGCGCTCCGTCGTCGGCCTTACACGCGGCCAGCTGCCGTCGGAAGTAGTCCAGCGTCGTTCCGTCGAAGTACCGGCGCGCGTCGGCCACGGCCTGCGCGACGTGCTGCAGCTCGTCCAGCCCGAGCGCAGGCAGGGCCGTAGCCGCCACGCCGTACTTCAGCGGCGACCGGCGGTTCACTGGACTCATCGCGTCCCATTCGGAGCGGGCAAAACCTGATACCTCCCCACCGCTCTGCGTCGTTGCATCCGCGGGGAGCGGAGTACGGTCTGCGACTGCCGCCAACGCTTCCGCGTCGACAGGCAGCCACACCGACTCTCCCTTGACGATAACGGGCACCAAGCCGCCGGCGCGCGGTGCGGGAGCAGACTTTCCAGACTCCGGGATGTTGCCTTCGACGACGTCGTGCAGGAGATCATCGAGTTCGGCTGGCGTGATCCCCAGCAGCTTGGCCAGCTTGGGTCGCCGCCACAGCTCCGGCTCCGTCGCCGCCCTCTCCCAGCGACCCACCGTGCTCGGGTCGACGCCCAGCTCGAACGCGAAAGCCTCCTGGTTGTACCCAGCCCGCTGTCGTGCCCTCTTCAGACCCGGTCGGCGTCGCCCCATCGCCAGCACCCCCTCGATCACACCCCGAAGTCAACACATTACCGCAGGTCAGCTGGTTGCATGCAAGGAACGCGCTCGATTCGTGCTCTGGCCCGCTCTGCCGACGAGCACAAAACTTCCATCAGCACCTCGGCGGCCGGTTGACGTGACCGGAGAAAGGTCACCGGGCGACCTCCCGCAGATCCGCTCCCGCCCGACCATCCCGGCCGCCGGGGTGCACCCAACGACCAAGAAGTATGTCTGGGAAGAGGGCGATCATGATGATCGGTTCCAAGATCGAGCCGACACCACGACTCAAGCGCGCGCGAGGCGCCACCACGTCGATCACGGCCGCCCGAGGCCAGGCGGCCAACAGGTCGGCCGAATGAGTCCGCTCAGCACCGAACTGGCGGACAAGCTCGCCGCGCTCGCGTCGGCCTTGCCGGAGGTAGTCAGCTCCTTCCTCGACGGTGAGCTCGGACCTACCCCGCAGCGCCGCCTTGCCGACCAACTAGCCGACCTCGCCGACGTGCTCAATGACCACGCCGATGACCAGGAACGCGGAATTATCGAACTCTCGGCGATCCGAGCGTCAGCGGGCAGGCTTTCCAAATTGGCGAAACGGCGGGGGTGCGGGAAATTACGGTCAGCCGCTCGGTGAGCAGGTGATCGACAGGAGGCTCCGACAGGATCGGTCCTCCTTCACATCAACGGCAGATCGTCCGCCTTCCGGGCACCGGCGAACCGACAACGGCCGCGGATGCACCGCGCGCGACTCGACCTCGCCGCCGGCGACCTGCCGCCCGGCCACGGCACGGAGGAGCGGTGAGGCCGATGGCCGAGAAGAAGTCATCGGCAAGGACGCCCTCGCCCAGCTGGCCGTGCTCCTGGGTGCGACCGAGGCGCTGGCGGTCGGCACCTGCGTCGCCAACATCTCGGCCCGCCCGCCCCAGACCGCCCACGCCGCCGCGGCGTTCCTGGCGCAAGCGTTCCCCGCCCGGTTCACGCTCGGCCTCGGCGTCGGGCATCCGCAGCAGGCGTCGAGTGTGGACCGTCCTTTCGGGAGTCCGCTGTCCACCATGCGGTCCTATCTGGACGTAATGGCGGCGGAAACCTGGCCGCCCGCGCCGGATGCGCCGTACCCGGTCATCCTGGGCGCCAACGGTCCCCTGATGCTCGCCCTCGCCGCCGAACTGGCCGACGGCGCGCCGCCCGCTGGCCTGCCGCCCCAGCACACGGCGTCCGCCCGCCGCGTGCTCGGCCCGGACAAGCTGCTCGTGGTCGCCCAGCCGATCGCGGACTCGATCGAGACGGCCCGGCAGACCGTCTCGACCTGGCTCGGTCGCGCCGCGTTCCGCGCGATCCTCACGGAACTCGGCCACCCCGCCGAACCCACCGACGCCCTCGTGCGCGCCCTGGTCCCCTTCGGTGGCCCCGACTCCGTCGCTGCCGCCGTCCAAGCTCACCTCGATGCCCGGCGCCGACCACGTCACCCTGCTACCTCCGGTCGGCACGGAGTTCGGCCCGGGGATCGACCAGCTCGTGTCGCTGGCCCCGGCGCTGCGGTGATCACAACGCCGGGGCTCGGCGTTCACAAGCGGTCGAAGAGAGTCTTCGCGAGGGTGGCGTAACCGTCGGGGTGGTCGACGTCGAGTGGCACTCCCGACGACACGATCGCGATGCGCATCTGCCGGTGGCTGAGTTTGGTGACCACCAGGTCGGTGCCGTCGCTGTTGTTTGCTGCGTCGATGCAGTAGTACGCGTTGTCACCGAGGTAATGCGGCTTGGCGCTGCACGATCGCGCCGAGACCTCGAGTGAGGCCTTCACCGACGTCTCCCCTGTCGCGAAGACGTAGAGGTACGCCGAGGCGGTCGAGTGGCTGCTGGTGAAAAGGAAGTCGCACGTGTAGGAGGTGATGCCGTTGCTGTGGTCCGGCGGCTCTTCCTTCGTGACCAAATCCTGGTACACGTCGAACGTTCGCTGGTACTCGGCGATGTCCAGGAACGGACACGCGGAACTCAGCTTCGCGGGGGACACCGCCGGCACGAACGTCGAGGCGGTTGACGGCGGGGCACTGGTGTCCGGTTTCGTGTGGGCACCGACCGGTTCACGCAGCGTGCCGGCAGTGACAACGGGTTCCGTCGCCGCGGGGACCGAGCACCCCGCGGCAGCCGCCACCGCGAAGGCGGCGGCGATGAGTCTTCTGGGCAAAAGCATGCCCCGGATCCTGCCCGATCTTCGGGCCGATCCCGGTCTCGGAGACTCACTCGTGATCGTCCGAATAATCCGGTTTACGGGCCGATGGGGCAGAATTGCGGGGCCGGGGTGATCCAGGCCTCTTATCGGGAGGCCTGGATCACCCGCGTGGTCAGGCCTTCGGCTTCATCGGCCCGCAGCCGGCCCGCGAAAGGTCCACCTTCGATCCGGCTGTGAGGCAGGCGGGGATCCCGGCGGTCTACTGGCCGTAGGATCGTCCCATGTGGACGGTGACCATTCCGTTGCCGTCGACCGGCCTGGGACCCGAACTGCAGAACTGGAACACCCCCAGCACGTGGAAGGACACCTACAGCGGGAAGGCCGACGGATTGTTCTGCTTCGCGCAAGACCTATTCGGCCGCCAGTTCGCCATCGCCGGCAACCACGAGGTCGTCGTCTTCGATCCTGAAACCGCCGACCGCACCCCGATCGGCACCAGCCTCGAGGACTGGGCCGCCTGGCTGCTCGCCGACCCTGACGTCCTCGGCGCCCACGCCTTCGCCGGTGCCTGGCAAGACCGCCACGGCCCCCTTGCCCACGACCAACGCCTCATCCCGCTACGCCTGTTCACCATCGGTGGCGGCTACGACAACGCCAACCTCGCCGCCAAGGACGCCGTCACCTGCATGCGCGCCCGCGGCCCCCTCGCCTCCACCATCCACGACCTACCCGACGGAGCCCAGGTCCACCTCATGCCCGACCAACCACCCTCCACCACCGACCCCGACGCCGACAGCACCCGGCTGGCCTACACCGAGCTCGACGTGTTCGCCGACTACAACAGCTTCTTCGTCCAGGACGAAACCGCCCGGTTCGACCCCGACGACTGGACCATGCCCCTCATCAACGACCTCATCGCCGGCGCCAACGGCGTCTTCGGCGTCGGCACCGCCCGCCGCACCACCGTCCCCGTCATCCTCGACGTCCGCACCACCGCCCCCGACGACAACTTCGACGGCTGGGACCACGTCACCGAAGCCGGCCTTCACACCACCACCGGCCGCATCATCGTCTCGATGCTCAACTACACCCCCAACATCCCCCGCACCACCATCCCACCCGGCGACTACACCGCCCGCGTCTACGCCAAAGGTCGGTCGATGAGTGGGCCGTGAAGCCGTCGGCGGCCATCAGGCGTCGCCTCCGGGGACACGAACCTGGAAGTTGCCTTCGATCACCAGCATTCCGCTTTAAAGCCGCTGGTCAGAAGCGGGACCGTCTGCGTGTAGCCCTGCCGGGGGCACAAAACCCCTGGTCACGGAGTGTGTCCAGGGGTTTTGATTGCCGGGTGCCCACGCTTAACCCTCGTGTTTGGGAAGTTCGATCTTCGGGCGAGCCGCCAGCGCTGGGCCGACATCCTCGCCGACAACCCCACGCTCCATGTAGTCCTCCTGGGTCGTACTGATGCGCTCGTGCCCGAGGTAGTCGGCAATCTCGCGCGCCGTCAACCCGGCATCGTCGAGGACGCCGGCGACGTAGTGCCGCCCACTTGAAGAAATTCAGCCTGCGTTAACTTGCCTACTTGATCGCACGCTCGCAAACTCCTGCCACGGCGGCGTCCAGCCCGCCTGCTGGCACAGCCGATCGAACGATGACTCCATAAATTGCGGATATTCATATATGTCATTGATCCTTACACCCAGGAGATGCTCACGTTGCACAGCAGTGTCCGGGTATCCCATGTCCTTTCTGGCGGCAAGAATAAAGTCCGCATAAAGCCTCATCATTACAACAATGGGGCCATCCTTGAATGCGCCCTGCATAAAGTTATGGAAGGAAACTATCGCCTCATCAGAACCGAAGATTGTTATCCAAGTAGAAAAATCTTTCATCAAGACGATTAGCTCCGCCTGAGCGTCGCCCTCCGGGACCGCCGTACCCAGCAGATCACGAAGCATGTTGATCATGGGCTTATAGACGTCATACTTTTTCCCATGCAAACGCTCTTCGAGATCTCGAACTCTTTGCGCATTCAGCTCAGAACGCCGGATAGCCTTAGAAGTCCGGGAGGCAATAATGGCAGCGACGACGGCAGCAAGCGCCGAAACGGCTGCAGCCGCTATACTGACCCACCACTCTTGGTTAGACACACTGAACCCTCTCGCCTGCCTACGCTACGAACGAAGGTATGTCGACCGCCGCAGGAGATGCGTTACAGTACGTAACGACCCGACGCGCATATACTTCCTCCCGCCCGCCTGGATCGTACCGGCACCTGCCCATGTTTTACCCTCGCCAAACAACGGCCAATGATCGCCAAGGTTCCCCGGTAACGTGCGATTGCTTTTGCGAACATGCCTGATAGTGACCCACATTGATCACCAACACCCAACATCGCACACCATGATCCACAAAAGCGGGTGTCGCAGGTTCGAATCCTGCCGGGGGCACCCTGCTCCATCAACGCGGATCGCACGTTATGCGGCTGTGTGCGGTCAGATGTGGCCAGTCGCCCCGAGGGCGCCCCGAGGCCGAGGACCATCTGTCGCCTTCCCGGTCGGCTCGGTTCAGGGGGACTGCGTTTCGCGAGAATGAATGGCGCCGTCCGCGCGGGCTTTCTCGGCGATGGCCTGGAGGGCGGAGATGTGGTCGGCGAGGGTGGCGCGGCCGGCGGGGGTGAGGTTGAGCCAGGTGCGCGGCCGCTTGCCGACGTAGCCTTTGCGGACTTCGACGTAGTCGTTCTTGGACAGTGTGGTGACCTGTTTGGACAGTGCGGAATCGGAGAGCTGCACCGAGTCCCGGACGAATCCGAACTCGGCCCATTCCGCGGCGGCGAGCAGGGAGACGATGGCCAGTCTGGTGGGATCCAGCAGGAGCTGGTCGAAGTCGGCCACCGGTTCAGTACCTCTCCTGCCGGCGCAGCAGCCACAGCTTGAACGCGGGGTCCAGGAACACGATGTAGAGCCCGGTCAGCGCGCCGTAGTAGACCTTGCTGTGCGGCAGATCGAGCGTTCCGGTGACCACGGCGACGGCGATCCCGATGCCGAGGATGGGCGCGATGCGCAGCAGGCGCGCGGCGACGGACAAGCTCCGGTCCGACACCAGCACCGGGCGGCCGAGCAAGGTGCCGCCCGACCGGGTGGTCAGGCCGAGGGCCAGTGCGACGACGAGCCCCAAAATCGCCCAGCCCACCCAGGTTTGCGCGGGCGGGAGCAGGTCACTGGCCGCGCAGCCGAGGAAGACGGCCACGCCGACGGTGATCGACAGCCACCGGGAGCCCGCGATGGAGGCGATCACCTGCTCGCGGCTCTCGTGGATCGAGCGAAGCGCTGCCACCGCCTCGTCCGGTGTGGGTTCGTTCACCATTACCGCGCCCTTGTCGGTTCTGTCCACTTCACGTTCCGCCTCCCCTGGGCAAGACTTTCCTGAAGAGAAAGATAGTCTCTACTTTCCATCCAGGCAAGTACTTGCCTCAGGAGTGATTTAGCGGCGGAGGGGAACTTGGGTACACCAGAGACTGTCCACTAGAGACGGTGATCCCAGGGTTCGAGCGAGCCGGACAGGGCAGTGCGGGCCGCCCCTGGAGAGGGACGGCCCGCACCGTTTACCGGGGAGGGGTCAGAACTTGCCGGCGCGAACCTGCGCCAGCGTGACGCGCGAGGACTTGTAGGTGGCGGACACGTCCTTCCACGCGGAGATGAGCGGGAGGCCCGTGTGGGCGTCGATGGTGAGGACCTGGGCATCGGTGCCGCCGAAGAGGGACGGGCCGGCGGTCAGGGTGAGGGTGGGGCGGCCGCCGGTGGTGGAGTTGGCGACGGCGACGGCCGGAATGGTGGAGAGCAGGCGGAGGACGCCCGCGCGGACGTCCGGGTTCTCGGCGCCGCGGAAGAGGGCGTCGGTGGCGTTGGTCCAGAGGTTGTTGTCGATGCGGTTCTGCAGGTCCTGGCCGGTGGGGCGCGGCAGGGGCGTCTTGATGCCCTTCGCCTTGAAGATCGGCTCGTCCTTGGCCATGGCCTCGTCCCACGCGCGCTGCGCGTCGGCGGGGCTGAGGCCCAGGCCCCAGGCGTTGGGGACGGCGTTGACCATCCGCGTGCGGGCCTCGGTGAGGTCACCGGTCGCCGCGAAGCGGGCGGCGGCGACCTTGGCGGCGTCGATGGGCTCGGCGAGGTTGTCGTGGTGCGCGATGGCCGAGGAGAGCTGCTGCGCGGTTTCCGCGAAGTAGGCGTCGCCGCTGTCGGTGTAGAGGTTGTAGGTGACGTAGGGACTTCCGTCGGGGGCGGTCGTGGTCCGGATGACCAGCGACGCGTCGCCCTGCACGGAGGTGCTGCTCGCCTTCACCGACGCGGCCAGGGTCACGAGGCGAGACTCAGGAGCCGACGCGGCGGGCGCCTGGGCCGGGGACTGCGGTGCAGGCGCCGCGACGGACACGACGAGGGCCGCCACCGCGGCCGCGCCGACGGCGCCGAGGCCGATCTTGCCCGGCACGCCCAGGCGGAAACCTCGGGCCCAGGCGAACTTCGCGCGCCGGACCGGAGCAGCGACCGTTGCGGCCGGGGATTCCGCCATCGCCGCGCCGAGCGTCGCCCGCGCCCGTTCGTAGGCCTGGGGGCGAAGCGGCGCGACGTCCTTCAGACGGCCGACCAGTTCCAACTCGTCCATGATCACAAGCCTTCCTTCACAGTGGTGAGATTCGTCAAGAGCGCGGCCACTTCCGGCGCGTTCCGCAGCGTCTTCCGGGCCTGGTGCAACAGGCGGCGCGCGGTCCCGGCCGGCAGGCCGAGCACCCGCGCCGCGTCGGCGACGGTCAGGTCCTCCCAGGCGACCAGGGTCAGGACCTCGCGTTCCTCCGGTTTGAGCTCCGCCAGGGCCGTCCGCAGCCCCGCCTGCGTGTCGACCCGCGCGTCGACCGCCGACCAGGGGTCCCAGCCGTTGGCGAGATCCCCTGCGTCCGGCACGAGGTCTTCGGCCGGCCGCGAGCGCCAGTGCCGGCGCAGGGTATTGAGCGCGACGCCGTAGAGCCACGGGCGCGCCTCGGGGAACGACCGGTCGTACGTGCTCCGGGACGCGAAGGCCGCCACCCACACTTCGCCGAGCAGGTCCTCCGCCGTGTCACGGCCGACCCGCCGGGCGAGGTACGCGCCGATCGCGCCTTCGTGCCGGGTGATCACCTCCACGAAGGCTTCCCCGTCGCCGTCGAGCGACCTGCCGATCAGTTCCGCGTCCGACGTCATGCCGCTCCTCGTCTTTGCTCTGACCTTCCACCCGGGGATTGCCGGCTCGTCCCCAAAGTGTTCAGAACCTCCTCCCGAGAGCGCCGACGAACGCCGGTGTCGGCGCGCCGAGGCCGGTCACGTCGTCGTAGCCGGGGGTGGCGGTGAGCGCGTCGTCCTCGCCGAAAGTGGTCAGCCCGCCGGGGTCGATCTCGGTGAAGTCCTGCGCGCCGAGCGCGATCGGCGGGTCGGCCGGGTCCACGGGCAGGATGTCGCGCAGCGCATTGCCGCCGGACAGCCGGTAGAGCACGGCGTTGGCGAACCCGAGCGGGTGCCCGGCGGCCTGCATCGCGTCGGCCTCGAGGCCCGCGACCAGCGGCGCCGACGCGCTCGTGCCGCCGCCCTCGGGGAGTTCCTCGTAGCCGGCGTCGGGGTCGGACAGGCCGGTCGCGCCGATGAGCCAGCCGTTGCCGGCGCCGGCCGAGATGTCGGGGATGACGCGGCCCGCCACGGCGGTGCGGCCGTGCGTGGCGAGGCTGTCGGGCACGACGTGCTTCTGGTAGGCGGGTTCGGGGAACTTCCGGCTGACGCCGCCGCCGGAACCGTCCCGGAACGTACCGGGCGGCGGCGCGTCGTAGCCTGTGCCGGCCGCGTTGATCGACGTGAGGCGGTCGCCCCACGGGTAGTCGGCGACCACGGAGCCGTCCGCGCCGATGGCGAGGCTCGTCCCGCCGACGGCCGTGCTCCACGGGTCCGACGCCGGGAACAGCGGGTCGTCGTCGACACCCCCACCGCCGCCGTCGCCGCTGGAGAAGTCGAACCCGATGCCCTCCAGCGCGCCCTGCTGCAGGATCGGGTCCCACGGCGCAATCGACGCCGGCGAAAAGCCCAGCTCCGGCAGGCCGAACGAACCGGACGCGACGTCGGCCAGGTGCTCGTCGACGATCCGCGTCACCCCGTCCAGCCAGCTCGGCAGCAGGTCCACGTCGAAGTCGGCGCAATCGATGCCGAGGTACACGATGTGCGCGTCGGGCGCCGCGAGGTGCGCCGACTGGACGTCGATGGCCTCCTCTTCCGTCGGCGCGCCGCCCTTCGCCTCGCACGTGCTGTCCGCGTCCGGGCCGATGTTCTCGGTGTACTGCCCCGGCGCGAAGACAGGCTCACCGTGCGCGGCGAAGAAGCGGTTCGAGTCGGCCTCCAGCGTGGGCGTGTGACCGCTGAGCAGGACGGCGATGGTCGCGCCCTTGCCGGTGTACGGGCTCGAGGTCAGGCCGTACGCGTGGCGCACCTGGTCGGGGGTGTAGCCGCAGAGCTGGGTGGGTGCGGTGGTGTGGCCGAAGGCCGGCGGGATCGGCCGGGTGTGCTGGCTCCAGTACTGGGAGCAGGGGAAGTCCGTGGCTTTTGCGGTGGTTGCTCGGGGTGCGGCCGCGCTCGTGCTCGTGGTTCCGAGGGCGAGCTGGTCGATCCCCGTCACGCTGACGATGTCGGCCGCCACCGCAGCCGGCACCGAAAACCCGCCCACGACACCGGCTTCGCGGATCGTGGTCGAGCCCTTCGGCCCGCTGATGACCGTGTCGAACTCACTGATCTGCGTGGCGAACGCGGCATCGGCCTGCGCGACGGTCGCGCTCACCGCGAGGTAGTGCTGGTTGGTGGCGGTGACCGTCATCCCCTGCGCCCTCACCCACGCGCTGACGGCGGAGACCTGCGCCGTGGTCGGACCGAACTCGTGGTTGACCTGGGCGGGGGTGAGGAAGTGGCCGTAGCGGGCGTCGGCCGGGTCGGACACCGCCCGCGCGGCGGCCGCCAGCTCCGGCCGGTCGGCCAGGTACACGCGCAGCGCCACCTGCCGGCCGGCGTCGAGCGGGTGCGGCGTGCCACCGAGGTCCCCGGGATTCGGGCTGGGCAACTCGACGCGCCCGGACGTCCCCGCGGAGGCCGGCATCGCCGTGACCGTCATGACGCCCACGGCGGCCGCCGCGGCGAGCACAGCGCTTCGGCGGAAGAACCTCTTGTGTGTCTTCACATCCGGCTGTTGCCGGGAGGGGTGCGGAGTGTTCAGACCGGGCGGCGAGTTGATCTCGACGAGGTGCCGGACGGATCCGCGCGGACGGAGTTGGTGCGGTTGGCAGTGGTCGTGGCGCCGGCTGCGGTCCCCCATTTTCCCGAGTTCGGGTTCCTCGCTGGACGGGCCGACGAGCTGGTGTTGTGGCGGTGCGGGTTGCCGACGGCGAAGTTCCGGATGCCGGCGCCGGTGCCGGCCGCGACCTGTGTGTCGAACTCGTCGTTCGAGTCGCTGGTCGAGCTGGTCGAGGTCGACCGCGAGCTGGTGGTGCACATCGAGGGCGATCAGGACACCGACCTGCGCAAGCTGCACACGCCGATCGACATCCGCGTGGCCGGGGAGGACCGACTGGACCTTTCGCCGCTGTACCTCTGGCGCGGTCGTCGAGTTCCACGGGCCGGTGGTGCGCCACTACGACCTGCCCTGGCTCGCGGTGCGGCGCTCGGCTCACCTGATCGAGGGACTGGACATCGCGACCGCAGTGGTTCTGCGCCACGTCGAAACCGGTAGCTGACCAGGCCGAACGTCGACCCGAGCCGGTTCTACGGCGACGACGGCAGGAACTTGACTTGGAGTCAAGTCAGGCTTTAGCTTCAGAGACCGAAACGGCCTTGGAGGAGGAAGACATGGCTTCACCGGCGAAGCTTTCCCACGTCGTCCTGTACAGCAGGCAGGTGCCTGCGATGCGGGACTGGTACGTGAAAACCCTCGATGGCCGGGTGGTGCACGAGACGCCCGGCATGGTGTTCGTGACCTACGACGACGAGCACCACCGCATCGCGGTCGCGGATCCGACGTCGGCGATGCCCGACGAGGACGTTGCGGCGCTGCTGGGCGGCCCGAAAACCGATCTCTCGGCCGAAGAGCTGGCAGCGCTGCCGTTGCACGGCCTGGCCCACGTGGCGTTCACCTACGGCAGCCTGCGGGAGCTGCTCGAGACGTGGGAACGCCTCGACGCCGACGGGGTGCGGCCGCTGCAAGCCGTGAACCACGGGCCGACGACCTCGGTGTACTACGCCGACCCCGACGGCAACCAGATCGAGCTGCAGATCGACAACTTCCCGACCACCGAGGAGGGCACGGCCTTCATGCAGTCCGAAAGCTTCGCGCGCAATCCGTTCGGGGTGGTGTTCGACCCCGCGGCGCTGCTCACCGAGCTGCGCGCCGGGAAGACCGAAGCCGAGCTGACGGTGCCGACGTGGTGAGCGAGGCGCGGTTCGCGTGCGAGGACGTGGTGCGCACGTCGTTCCGGCTCATCGACGAGGGCCACGCGAGCGCGTCGACCGAGTGCTACACCGCCGACGCGACGCTGGTCATGGCCGGCACCAAGGAGATCCGTGCGGAGGGTGAGCAGATCCGCGAGGCCATGCGTCGCCGGGAGCAGGAGGACCGGCCGACGCTGCACGTGGTGTCGCCGTCGTGGTTCGACCTCGACGGCGACCGCGCCGAATGCCGCTGCGACCTGCAGGTGTACGCCCTCGGCGACCCGGCCGCGCCGCCGCACCTGCGGACGGTGAGCCGCGTCCACGACGTCCTGACTCGCGAAGCAGGACGCTGGCGCATCGCCGAGCGCCGCATCACCGTGCTGGCCGGGGCCGGCTGATGCGCCTCTACCGGACGACGCAGGGGCTGGCCCGCGGGGACGGCGAGGAGTTGCTGCTGCTCGACGTGCCGCACCACGACGTCGCCGAGCTGCTGGCGGACAACGCGCAGGACGCCGCCGTGCGAGGGCGGTTGCCGCTCGCGGAAGCCACGTTGCTGACGCCCGTCGCGCGGCCGAAGACGGTGGTGATCGTCGGGGCCAACTACGCCGGGCACATCGCGGAGGCCGCGCTGAAAGTCCCGATCACGCCCGCGTTTTTCCCGATCACGCCGGGGCCGGAGCTGTTCGTCGGGACCGGGAAGCCGATCGTCCTGCCCGCCGAGGCACCGGATCGGGTCGACTACGAAGCCGAGCTGGCCGTCGTCCTCGGGGCACCGGCCGCCGACGTCAAAGCCGAGGACGCCGCTCGCTATATCGCGGGTTTCACCGTCGCCAACGACGTGTCGGCGCGCGACGTCCAGTTCCGCGGGATGCGCGACGGCGCCGTCGTCGACTTGTCACTTCTCCAGCGCGCCAAGGGGTTTCCGACGTTCAAGCCCCTCGGCCCCGCGCTCGTGACGCCGGACGAGCTCGGCGACGACCTCACCGTCACCACCCGGGTGAACGGTTTGCTCAGGCAACAAGGGCGCACGAGTGAGATGCTGTTCCCGGTGGCCGAGCTCGTCGCGGCTGTTTCGGCGAAGATCCCGCTGGCGGCGGGAGACGTCATCCTCACCGGAACGCCCGCCGGCGTCGCACTCGCGTCGGGTGAGTACCTGCGGGCGGGTGACGTCGTCGAGGTGAGTGTCGAAGGGATCGGCAGCCTGCGCAACGAGGTGAGCACAGGAGGCAGCTGACATGAGTTCCGAGAAGCGCACGGCGCCGCCCCGCGGGCAGCGGCGCGCGGCGCTGATCGAGGTGGCCGCCGACCTGTTCGCCCTCAAGCCCTACGACGAGATCTACATCAGCGAGATCGCCGAAGCCGCGGGCGTCGCGCACGGACTGTTGTTCTACCACTTCAAGGACAAGCGCGGCCTGTACCTCGCGGTGCTGGAGCAGGCGCTCGACGAGCTCATCGAGCTGCACCGGCCGCGCGACGACGAGCACACGCGCGAACAACGCATGCGTGGCCTGCTGCGCCGCCACATCGAATACCGGCGCGCGCACGTCCACACCATGCTCGCGTTCATCCGCGCCGGCGGCCAGGACCCGGAGGTGGACGAGCTCTTCGAACGCGCCCGCCGCGCCGGCGCCGAGTTCGTGGTCGACCTGCTGGGCCTCACCACGGAACCGCCGCCGCGCGTTCGCGTCGCGATCCGCGGCATCATGGGCATGCTCGACGAAACCACGCTCGACTGGCTCACCCACGACTGCGACGTCCCCGCCGCCGAACTCGAAAACCTCGTGTACGACGCGGTTGTCGCCATCCTCGTCACGGTGTCGTCGGCGCACCCCGAGCTGGGCGAGGCGGTCGCGGAGCTGCACGCGGCGGCGTGATGCGAGCCGCGGCGGTAAGTTCTCGATGGACCGCACCGGAATCAGGTTAGGGGAAGCATGAAAGCCATCACCGTCCAGGATCGAGCCGCCGGTGTCGGCGGGATGTCTCTTGTGGACCGGCCCCATCCGCACGCCGCCGAGAACGATGTAGTCGTGCGGGTGCACGCGGCCGGCTTCACGCCTGGCGAGCTCGAGTGGCCCGGCACGTGGACCGACCGGGCCGGGCGGGACCGGACGCCGAGCGTGCCCGGGCACGAGCTGTCCGGGGTGGTGGCCGAACTCGGGTACGGCACGACCGGGCTCACAGTGGGACAACGCGTGTTCGGACTCGCGGACTGGACGCGGGACGGGTCGCTCGCCGAGTTCGCGGCCGTGGAGGCGCGCAATCTGGCGCCGCTGCCCGCGGACATCGACTACACGGTGGGTGCGGCGTTGCCGATCTCGGGACTGACGGCGTGGCAGGCGCTGTTCGACCACGGCGGGCTCGAGCCCGGGCAGTCGGTGCTGGTCCACGGCGCGGCAGGGGGCGTCGGGTCGATCGCGGTGCAGCTCGCCCGGGAGGCGGGGGCGACGGTGATCGGGACCGGGCGGGGGCACAACCGTGAGGCGGCCCTCGACCTCGGCGTGCATTCCTTCGTTGACTTGGAGGCCGACCGGCTGGAGGACGTCGGTGAGGTCGACCTGGTGCTGGACGTGTTCGGCGGAGAAATCGGGGACCGTTCGGCCGGGGTCGTCCGCGCCGGTGGGACTTTGGTGACCATCGCGGGGCCGCCGAACGCGTGGCCGCGGGACGGGCGCGCCATCTTCTTCGTGGTCGAAGCCGACCGGGCGCGGCTGGCCGACCTGGCGCAGCGGGTTCGCGACGGGCGGCTGCGGGTGCTGGTCGGGGCCGTTCATCCGCTGGAGGAAGCCGCCGCGGCTCTCGCGCCGGGCCGGCGCAGTCAGGGAAAGACGATCATCCGCACGATCTGAACCGGCGTGAACGCGCGGGATCGAGCGCGTTCACGCCGACTTGCAATCGTTTGCAACCCTACCCAAGAAGCCGTCACGCACTCTGAGCCAGCAACGAATGCGTCCCGAACGTCCGTGAGTGGTACGTCAGCGGAGCCGCCGTGGCCGTCGAAGCGGAGACGACCTGTCCGAAAAGGACGATGTGGTCCCCGCCCTCGACTTCCTGGCTCACCGTGCACGCCAGCCACCCGGGAACACCCGCCAGCCGAGGCAGCTCGTTGTCGTGCTGCCAGTCGACGCCGGCGAACTTCTCCCCCATCTCGAGCTTCTTCGCGAACGAGCGCGCCGTCTCGGCCTGCGCCGCGCCGAGTACGTTCACCCCAAAGCGCCGCGACTTCCGGACCAACCCCAGGAGCCGAGACGTTTTGTCCAGCGACACCAGCACCATCGGCGGATCCATGGAAAGTGACGTGAAGGCGCTGACCGTCGTCCCGTGCGGCGAGCCCTCGTGGAACGCGGTCACCACCGAGACCGGCGTGGCGACTCCGGCCATGACGTCGCGAAAGTCGTTCTGCAACTGCGTGAGCATGCTACCTCCTTGTGGCATGGCTGACGTCGGTCGAAAAAATCCACAATGGACCCGGTGAGGTCACTGGCCGGGTCGGCGAGTGCATCGAGTTCGTCGAAGTGGGTGAAGCCGGGCCGCGGCGAGATGCCGTAGTTCTCGGCCCAGCGCGTGGCCAGCGCCATCGCGACCCCGTGCCCGCCCGCCGAATGTCCGGCGACCGCCGCGCGCTCCTGCCGGACGATCTCGTCGAGCGACACCGCCGGGCACAGTGAATACATCGGAATGTCGAGGAAACACTTCAGGCGGTGACGGGTTTCGGCACTACGGGCGAGGCGCCGGTTCGGCGCGAGGTAGAGCGTTTCGCCGGTCGACGGGACACCCGGCGGCGCACCGAGGTCGAGTGGACCGTCCACAAGACACCATCCCTTCGTCAGAAAACGAATTCCCGTTCCCGCGGGTCGAGGCCGCGTGCGTTGGTGCTCTGGGTGAATTCCGCGAAGTCGGACAGGAACCGGCGAAGCAGGGACCGGACCTCTTCGTCCTTCAGGTTTCCCTCGTCGTCGAACTTCATCTTGCCCAGGCTGACCGCCACTTCCGGCCGGCCCATCAGCATCGCGTCGAAGAACAGCAGGGCACCGCGCAACGCCGACTGGCCGCGCAGCGTGCCGCCGGTGCCGATGCTCGCGCCGACCAAGCCGATCGGCTTGAACCGCAGGCAGTTGAACGGCGGCGGGAACGACAGCCAGTCGAGCAGGTTCTTGAACGCGCCCGGCACGCTGTTGCAGTACTCCGGCGTCGCGAGCACGAGGCCGTCTGCCGCACGCACCTTTTCGGCGATGGCCCGCACCACCGCGGGCGGCTGCCCGTCTTCGGGGAGGTCGACGTTGAGGTTCGGCACCTCGCTCCAGTCGTCGAGGAGATCGAGCGTGACGTCGGCGGGCGCCTCGTCAGCGAGAGCCTTCAGCAGGCCGTGGTTGTAGGAGCCCGAACGAAGGCTTCCGCAAATTCCGAGAAGACGAAGATCTTTGGTCATGAGAATCAGCCGCTCTGATCCAGGACCACGGGACCAGAACGAGCTGGCACGGCCGCGATCGCGTTGACTTCGAAATGAAGACCCCTGGGCACGAGACGGGAAACCTCGACTGTGGTCGAAGTAGGCATCGCGGGGAACAGTTCGCGCATCACGGTCGTGACGATCGCGTTGTCCCGTTCGACATCGGTCAGGAACTTGGTGAGGGAAACTACGTGCTCCAGGCCCGCTCCCGCAAGCGCCAGAACCCGTGTGAGGTAGCGGAAAGGTTTTGTTTCCCTGTCCCGCGACACGGCGTTCTCACCACGCTCGGGACGACGTCTCTCGACGAAGTGCAGTCCCTTGTGGACTCCACTTCACCGGTGTCTACTTCCTCATCCAGCAGCTCGCTCCCCGCATCGCCGACGGCGGCTCGATCGTGAACATCTCCAGTGTGCTCGCGCGATCCGCCGGCGAAGGGTGGTCGATCTACGGGGCGATGAAGGGCGCGGTTGAGGTGCTCACCCGCTACCACACCCAGGAGCTCGGCAAGCGCGGCATTCGCGTCAACGTGGTCGCGCCGGGCCCTGTCGCCACCGGCTTCCTCGACGGCACGATCCGCGACAACGCCGCCGTGCCGGAAATGCTCGGCGGGCAGGCCGCCCTGGGCCGCGTCGCGGGGCGAAATCTCTCGTGAGATTCGCCCCGGCGGTCGCGGTGGTCGGGCGTGGTCAGTGACCTCGTCTGACGTGCTGCACAGCCGCTGTTTCCTCCGGTGGGTCCGGGGTCAGGAGTGAGCCAGGCACGGCGTGGCCGGCGGCGCCGAGTTTGTTCATCTTCTTGGGGACCGTCGCGCCTTGGTAGTCGAGCGGGACGGGGTGGCCGTGGCTGTCCACGGTGCCGAGAGGCTGGTGGATTTCCAGGTAGCCGCCCGAGGGCGAGCGGGTGATGATGCCCGTCTCGATGCCGTGTTCGAGCACTTCCCGGTCCGCGCGTTGCAGGCCCAGGCACACGCGGTAGGTGATGAAGTACGCCAACGGCGGCACGACCAGCACACCGATGCGCCCGGCCCACGTCGTGGCGTTGAGGGAAATGTCGAACTGGTCGGCGATGATGTCGTTGAAGCCGGACAGCTCGATCACCAGGAAGAAACCCAGCCCCATCATGCCCAGCGACGTGCGCACGGGCGCGTCACGCGGGCGTTGCAGGATGTTGTGGTGCGCGGTGTCCTTCGACAGCCGCCGCTCGATCCACGGATAGGACAGCAACAACGTGAACAGGACCCCCACCCCGACCGCCCCGGCGAAGAAGACCGCCGGAACCGTGTAGTCGCCCAAATACAGCTCCCACGCCGGCCAGATCCGCAGCAGGCCGTCGGCCCACGCCAGGTAGAAGTCGGGCTGCGAACCCGCCGAGACCTGCGACGGGTTGTACGGGCCGATGTTCCAAATCGCGTTGATCTGGAACAGCCCGGCCAGCAACGCGATCACACCGGTGACGATCGTGAAGAACGCACCCGCCTTCAGCGCGAACGCCGGGAAGATCCGGATACCGACGACGTTCGTTTCTTTGCGCTTCACCCCGGGGAACTGGGTGTGTTTCTGGTACCACACGATCGCCAGATGCGCGGCGATCAACGCCAGCATGGTCCCCGGGATGATCAGAATGTGCACCGTGTAGAGCCGCGGAATGATCTGGTTCCCGGGGAACTCGCTGCCGAACACCGCCCAGTGGATCCACGTGCCGATCACCGGGACCGACAGGATGATCCCCGACAACGTCGCCCGAATCCCCGTACCCGACAGCAAATCGTCGGGCAGCGAGTAGCCGAAAAAGCCTTCGAACATACCCAGGATCAGCAGCGTCGCACCGATCAGCCACGTCGCCTCCCGCGGCCGGCGGAACGCGCCGGTGAAGAACACCCGGCACATGTGCACCATCATCGCGGCGATGAAGATCAACGCCGCCCAATGGTGCACCTGCCGCACGAACAACCCGCCACGGACCTCCATCGAGATGTCCAGCGTGCTGGCAAACGCCCGCGACATCTCCAGACCCTGCATGTTCGTGTACACACCGTGATAGGCGACCTCCTGCATGGAGGGATCGAAAAACAACGTCAGATAAACACCGCTGAGCAGCAGCACGATGAACGCGTACAGCCCTATCTCGCCCAGCAGGAACGACCAGTGCGTCGGGAACACCTTGTTCATCTGGTGCCGCAGACCCTTGGACACGTGATAGCGGTCATCGACCGCCTTCGCCACCACGCCGGCGGCCTTGAGCGCGCCCGGGTCGGACTTGGTCGGACTGGTCAGTGAGCTCATGTGATCCTCACTCGCCTACGCAGGACGGCCACCGCGAACACGGCGCCCAAAACTTCGACGACGGACAGCACCCCATTTGTGACAACTCCCGGCCCCAACCACGCTCCGAACACGAACGACAACACCATCGAGACGCCGAGCAACACCGCGCCCGACCGCCCGCGCGTGCGGAAGTGCCACCAGATCCCCACCGCCGACAGCCCCAGGATCCCGATGGCCACACCCACCGACGCCACGCTCGGGTGCACCACCGCGCGGGCCACCACGCCGGCGCAGTGCAGCGCGACGATCACCGCCAGCACCCGATCGATCCGCACCACCAGCGGGGGGTCCTTCACCACGGCATGGCCATTCACCCGCCGCGCGACCTCCGGCCCCGGCGTCATCGCTGCTCACCCGGAGTCGTGGTGGCCGAGGGAACCGAGGCCGACTGGACCAGGCCCAGCTGCACGGACTGGCGAGGCGACAGCGCGTCCAGCAGCCAGTCGACCGCCGCGCACAGGCGGTTGCCCGGCAGGGCAAGCAGGTGGTAACCGCGCGTGACGAGCTTCGCGACCCAGCCGGCCAGCGGGATGTGCAGCGGGTTGGCGGCCGCCTGCGCACCACCGAGGTCGACCACGAACCCCAGGTCGTGGTGCTTGTACTCGCGCGCGATGCCGAAGCCGAGGGAGGCGGCGACGTTGCGGCCGGCGAGGGCGCCCTGGCGGGTGGCGGGTTGGGCAGTCATGGCGGTGACCTCGCCGGGGCGGGTGAGGTCGGGGACGGCGGACGCGTCGCCGCAGGCGAAGATGCGGGGGTGGCCGGGGATGGCGAGGGTGGTGTCGACGACGAGGCGCCCGCGTTGCGTCTCGAAGCCGGCGCCGGCGACCAGCGGGTGCGGGCTGACACCGACGCACCAGGCGATGGTGCGCGTCGGCACGAACTCGCCCGAGGTGAGCCAGACACCGTCGTTGGTGCCTCGCGGACGGATGTGCCCGTGAGCACCTCGACGCCACGCTTGCGGAGGACCCGATCCGCGGCCCGGGAAAGCCGCGGATCGAGCTCCGGCAGCACCTGGGGAGCGAGGTCGAGCAGCAGCCAGCGCGTCCGCTGCCCCTCGAGCTCCCGGTGCCGCCGCTGGATGGCTTGGGTGAACAGCGGGCCCTGGGCAGCCACCTCGGTCCCGGTGTAGCCGGCGCCGACCACGACGAACGTGCACCGCGCGTCACGCTCCTCCGGTGAATCGCCGGCGGCGGCCAGCTCAACCTGGCGGATCACGTGGTCGGGGAGGTACCAGGCTTCGGCGACACCGCGGGAACCGTGCGCGTGTTCGGCGACGCCGGGGATCGGCAGGAGTTTGGTGACACTGCCCGCCGCGAGGATCAGGCGGTCGTAACGAAGCTCGTGGACCGCGCCCTCGGGGTCCGTATAGGACAGTCGATCTTTCTCCGGCGCGAGCGCCGTCACCGTGCCGAGAGCCAAACGGACGCCAGGCAAGGCGGCCGGGAGCGACACCGTCACCCGCCGAGGGTCGACGACGACGGCGGCGGCCACTTCCGGGAGCAGCGGCAGGTACAGGAAGTAGTCCGTCTCGTTGACGATCACGATCTCGATCCCCGCCGCCTTGGGCAAAGACCGCCGCAACGCGCGGGCGGCGCGGTAGCCGGCGAACCCGCCGCCGACGATGACGACTCTGGTCGGATCCCCGTCCATGCGTCCTGGCCTTTCTCCACGAGAGCCTGACTCGGGTCAGCCTGCCATCGCGTGCCCGATTTGTAGCTTCAGTCGCCCGACCACACAGGACACTGCGAAATCTGGATGCTCAATATCCAGATTCAAGCCACAAGCTATCGACAACTGCCCTTTGACTCCTCATAACCAGGACACTAAACATCCCGATTAACCGTGTCAAGACGGGCGCGCGAGCCGGACGAACCGGCCCGCGCGCCCGAGAACTCTCAGCCCACCAACGCAGATGGGTGCTGCGCCAACGGCGTCACACTGACACTCATGTACTTGAACAACGGCAGGTTCCACAGCAGGTCGTGCAGCTCGCCGTTGTCCGAGACGTCGAACACACTCAGGTTCGAGTACTCACCCACGACCCGCCACAGATGGACCCACTTCCCCTCCCGCTGCAGCTTCTGGCTGTACGCCTTCTCCGTCGCCAGCAGCTCGTCCCGGAATTCGGGGTCGAGGTCCAGCGGCAACGAGACGTCCATCCGCACCGCGAACAACATGCCGGCCTCAGGCGGGGTCGAGCACGAAGTCGTACCTGACCTCTTCGCCGGCGCCCGACGAAGCCGCAGTCGGTGCGAGGATCAGCGCGTCCTTCACCGCCGTGGCGATGTCGTCGCCGACGTGCTCACCACCGTCGAAGTACAGCTGCGTCGTGATCACCTGGTGCCCCGGCGCGTAAACCTTGATGTGCAGGTGCGCCGGACGCCACGCGTGCCAGCCGGCTGCGGCGATCAACGCGCCCGTCGCGCCGTCGGTCGGGATCTGGTACGGCGCCGGGTGGATCGTGTGGATCGAGAAATTGCCCTCGGCGTCCGTGGTGAAGCGGCCGCGCAGGTTCCACTCCGGGATGCCGGGCGCGAACTGCGAGTACAGACCGTCGTCGTCGGCCTGCCAGAAGTCCACCACCGCACCCGCGAGCGGTTCGCCCGCCACCGAGCGCGCCTGGCCGAAGAAGCGCAAGGGCTGCCCGCCCTCGCCTTCGCGCATCGGCAGGGTGCCTTCCGCGCCGAACTCCGGCGCACCCTCCACGTAGTACGGACCTTCGATGCTCCCGGCGGTCCCCTCGCGGCTGGCGTTCGCCACCTTCTCCACCTCGTGCTCGATGAACACGTCGAGGAACAGCGGCCACTCACCGTCTTCGCCGACCCGGATCAGCCACGCCTTGAAGGCGTTGTACTCGTCGTAGGTCAGCTGGTGCTTGCGGACGACCTCGTGCAGCGCGGCCAGCGCGTCCGTCGCGATCGCGTCCACGCGGGCCGCGTCCGCCGCGGCGGAACCCTTGGCCCGCTCCTGGAAACGCTCGGTCGCCGACGCACCCGAAGCTGCGGCTGTGGGCGAAACGACTTCAGTCATGGCAAATACCTCTCTTCGTGGTGGGAATCAGTCCTGGCGGTAACGCGCGAGCTTTCCGTCGTCCAGCTGGATGCCGATGCCGTGGCCTTGCGGCACGCGCAGCTCGCCGTGCTCGATGCGCAGGGGTTCGGCGAGCAGGTCGTCGGTCATGTCGAGGAAGTTCGACAGCTCACCCGCCCGCCGCGAGGTGAGCTCGAACGCGGCCCCGAACGTCGCCGCGCACAGCGAGCCGATCTGCCCGTCGATCTGGTTGCCGAGCACGACCTCGACGCCGAGCCCGGAACACTGGCTGAGCACCCGCTGCGAGTACGTGAAGCCGGTGCGCGCCGTTTTGATGCTGACGCCGTGGGCCGCGCCGGCCAGCAGCTCGCGCGTGACCTCGCCGGGCCGCGTCGCGCTTTCGTCGGCGTAGAGCGGGATCCGGCTCTGCGTGGCGAGCCACCGGCGACCGAGCACGTCGTCGGCCGGGCACAGCTCCTCGGCGAACAGCAGGCCGACGTCCTCGAGCGCCCGCAACGCGGCGGCCGACTCCGAGGCCGTCCAGCCGCGGTTGCCGTCGATATAGAGCTCGACGTCGTCGCCGAGCCCGGCCCGCAGTGCGCGGCAGACGTCCACGTCGAGGCGGATCGGCTTGCGGCCCACCTTCACCTTGAACGTGGTGATGCCGTGGAGGTCGCGCACGCGCTCGGCCTCGTCCACCATCTCGCCCGGCTGCGCGAACCCGACCATGTGGCACACGCGCATGCGGTCGGTGTAGCCGCCGAGCAGCTCGGTCACGGACACGCCGAGGCTCTGTCCGATGAGGTCCCACAGCGCCATGTCGATCGCGCTCTTCGCGGCCGGGTTCCCCACCGTACGGTCGAGTTTGGCGTGCACGGCCTCACGGGCCAGCGGCGACATCCCCAGCAGCTGAGGCGCGAAAACCGAGTCGATGACGGCCTTGATCGAGCCCTGGGTCTCCCCGTAGGTGAACGGCCGGGGCGGCGCTTCGGCGGTCCCCACCAGACCCTCGTCGGTGTGCACCCGCACGAGGATGTGCGCGGCCGTGTCCACCTCGCCGCTCGCGAACCGCAGGGGTTTGCGGTACGGGATGGCGAACGGGATCGCCTCGATTTCGGTGACTTTCATCGCGATCCTTTCACAGGGGCCGGATCAGCGCCTGATCAGCGGACTGCGCACCACGTGGGTGCCCGCGGCGCGGTCGGCGGAGTCGAAGAAGTCCTCGCGGTAGATGTCCCGGGGGAACAACCGCGCCTTCATCAGCGCCTTCATGGTGTCCGAGACCATGTCCGGGCTGCCGCAGATGTAGGCGACGTTCCCGCCCGCCCGGGGGAAGTCCTCGGCCAGCAGCGCCGGAACCCGTCCGGAGCGGCCGTTCCAGTCGTCGCGCGAGAGCGCCGGCCGGTAGGTGAACCAGTCCGTGCGCGCTTCGAGCTCCTCGAAGTACTCCCGGTCGTACAGATCGTCCTTGGTGGCCACTCCGTGGTACAGCGTGACCTGGTGCTCGCCACCCTCCTCGTCGATGTGGCGGATCATCGCCTTCAGCGGCGCCAGGCCCGTGCCCGAGCCCAGCAGCAGGATCGGCTGCGTCCGAAGTGGACGGAACGAGAACCGGCCGTACGGGCCGGACAGGGTGACCTCGTCGCCGGCCTTCAGGCTGGAGAAGACCCAGCCGTCGGTGGCGACACCGTTTTCGGAGCGCTTCAGGTGCAGCTCGATCAGCGACCCGTTCGACGGCGTGCTGGCGATCGAGTACGGCCGCTGGTGCCCGCCCGGCACGTCGAGCAGCACGTACTGCCCGGGGTTGAACCGCATCGGTTCCTCGAGGGCGAGCACCAGCCGACGGACGTCGGGCGCGATCTCCTCGAGGCTGCCCACCCGGGCGCGGAAGTCGCGCACCGGGTGGACGCCGACGCCCTCGTCCATGTCGACTTCACCCTCGAGCACCACGTCGCCGCGCGGCTGGGCCACGCAGATCAACGCGGCGCCCTCGTCGCGCTCGCTTTCCAGCAACGCGTACGGCGACGCGTCGCCCAGGTCGACCTCACCGTCGAGGATCTGGGCCTTGCAGGTGCCGCACGTGCCGTGGGTGCACGCGTGCGGCAGCCAGATGCCCTCGCGCAGGCACGCGTCGAGCACGGTCTGGTCCTCCCGGCACTGAATCTCGGCGCCGATCGGTTCCACGCGGATGGTGTGCGTCGTCAAGACGAATTCTCCGTTCAGGCGGTGAACTGCAGCAGCGCCTTGTGGCCGATGCCGAGTTCGGTGAGCGGGGCTTCGGCGGAGCCGTCGAGTGGCCGGCCGTTCACCCGCCAGTCGCGCACCGCCGTCGGGTCGAAGTCCGGGTCGGACGCGGCCCAGGGGCCGACGACCGTCTCCACGAACTCGCCGAAGCCCAATGCCTTCGGCACGCGGAAGCAGGCAGCCGAGCAGAACAGCGGGTTGCCTTCCCAATGCACGTAGACGAGCTGGTCGTCGCCGAAGAGCTCGGCGCGGTCGGCCGACGGGAAGTCGTAGTCGTAAAGAGCTTTCACCGCCATGTCAGGCTCCCTGTTCCACGTCGCCGTTGTGCCAGCCGATCCACGACTTGTGGTCGGGCGACCCCTTGTACTCGCCGTTGTCGCCTTCCTGGATCCCGTACCACTCCAGGACTTCAGGCACTGACGGGCCACCGCAGTTGCCCTGGTAGATCTGGTGCACGGGCAGCCACGCCTGCACGAACTTCTCCGGCTCGCGCTCGAAGATCCACTGGCAGCCGTCGCTGCAGGTGTGGAACCGCTCGCCGCGGAACTCGCTGGAGCGGAAGGAAGTCTTGGCCGGGTCGTCCTTTTCGGTGAACACCATGGGGATCTGGCAGACCTGGCACAGCTGCGGCAGGCCCTGGAAGAACATCCGGCCGCCCTCGGCCTCGATGCGGTGGTGCTTCTCCCACACGGGCCGGTAGTGCTGGTCGAACGTCTCCGGGTACTGCTCGGCCAGCCACTTCATGTGCTGCTCGTTCGGCGCCTGTGTGGTGAACGAAGCGGCGAACGAGAAGTTGTGCAGGACCTTGTAAACCTCGTGCGACAGCTTGTCCTTCTCCGCGATCGCGTCCTGCACGTGGCGCGGCGGGCGGATGCCGTAGAACTCCAGGTCCGGGAAGAGGCCGCCGAGCATCTGGTCCTCGAAGTAGAGCTCGAACGCCTCCTTCCAGCTCATCACCGGCTTCGGCAGCATGTAGTCCATCATCCCGGCGACCAGCGCGGACATCCGGTACGCGCGCCAGAACCACTTGTCGATCCAGTCCTGGATGATCGGCACGTTGCCCTCGTCCTGCTCCAGCAGGAACTTGATGGCCTCCAGGCCGAGCGTCATGTGCCGGCTTTCGTCGGACTGCGCCGAGAACCCGAACGACATCGTCGGCATGTCACCGTTGAAGCTCGCGCCACTCATGAACGGCACGAACAGCAGGTTGGTCAGCAGGTACTCGAAGCTGAACGAGATCGAGATCAGGAACTCGAACGGCCCGGCCGTCATGGCGTCGTCGAACAGCGACTTCGGCACCGACAGGTACCACACGCGGTCGTGCATCTTGGACCAGCTGTGGAAGCCGCCGTAGTACTTGTTGTAGTTGCTGATGGTGTGGATCTGCGTCTGGCAGTGGCGCAGCTCGTCCACGCTCTGGCACAGCGCGGCGAACCGCGGCGCCGGGCCTTCGAGGTAGCGCCCGAGGTAAGCGAAGTGCCGGTGCGCGGCGTACTCCAGCGGCGTCACGCCCTGGATGAACAGCTTGATCGCGTTGAGGTAGCTGGCGTCCGCGAGGCCCAGGTGGCCCTGGCTCTGCGCGAACCCGTCGAGCACGGCGTAGAGCCGCTTGTCCTTTTCGGCCTGGTACTTGTAGTACGCGTCCACGGTGAGGCGGAACGGGTCTTCCCAGCCGTCCCAGTCGTGGACCTTGATGCCCTCGTAGCTGGTGTAGGGGAACAGCTGTTCCTTGGTGACGTAGCTGGGATCCCAGTCCAGGTCACGGGTCAGCAGCGCGTAGCGCTCCTTGAGCGGCAGCTTGCGGCGCGGTGCGGTCTGAGTCATGTCCTAGTGCTCCCACTTCACGATGATCCGGTCGTCGTCCCACTCGGAGAGGTTCCCGGCGAACGAGACGATGGCCAGCTGGAACTCGCCGGTCTCCCATTCGCGCCCGAGCTCGCGTTCCACCGACTCCCGGTTGATCACGATCTGGCCCGCGGCCTGGATCTTCACCAGACCCGGCAGGTGGCGGACGGTCAGCTCCGGGTTGTCGGCCCGGATGGCGGCGACGAGGCCGCGGTTCTCTTCGGATTCCTGGATGTCGATGCCGACCTGGCGCAGGGTGTCGCTCACGCCGTACCTCCAGTGACCTGGGCCCAGCGCTGTTCGGCGGCGGCTGTGGTGCGCGCGAGCGCGGCGACCGTGCCGGCGTCGGGCAGCTGGTGGTCGACGACGCGCGCCAGCTCCGTGGCCGCCTCGTGCGCGAGCGGGTTCCACGTCGCGACGATGCGGGACAGGTGCTCGCGGTTGTCCGCGCCGTGTTCCTCGTCGGCGGCCCACGCCTTGATCAGCGCGTCGAGCCACTTGCGCTGGTCCTTGAACCAGGTGTGCAGGTACTGCGTGAACAGGCTGTACGCGCCGGCGCCGCTGGTGAGCGCGATCTCGTCGAGCTCGCGGTAGAGCACCGGGTAGATCAGCGAGTCGACGAGGTCGACCGCGACCAGGCCCTCGGCCCAGTCGGGCGTGACCATGGCTTCTTCGGTGAACCGGCGCAGCGGCTGCAGGTGCTCGCTGTCCAGCCACTCGCGCTTGGCGACCTGCAGCAGGTCACCGGTGCCCGCGCCCAGCGCGATGCCGACGCGCGAGAGCATCTGCGCGTTGCCGATGCGGTCGAACGCCGCGTAGGTGCAGCACTGCTCCAGCGAGGTACCGTACGCGAACCGCGCACCGCCGACGCTCACCATCTGCGCGCCGGATTCGTAGTGGCGCAAAGGAAGGATGGCCGTGGTGAGCACCGTCCGCCACGCCGTGGGCAGCTTCGCCAGCAGCTCGCGCTCTTCGAGGTACGCCATCTGCTTGGTGAACTCGTCGTGCAGGTTCGCCCGGTTGGTGACGTAGGGCGTGTAGTAGAACTGGCGCGGATCCGTGTAGCTGTAAGGATCCGTGAGCTTCAGCGCGGTGTAGTCCGCGTCGTAGAGCTCACGGTGCTGGTCCCACGTGGGCCGGTAGTGGAAGTTCTCGCGCGGTTCGACGTCGAGCGTCGCCTCGAGGTAGCGGCTGGCCGGCTGGTCGCCGAACCGGTCGATCACGTTCTGGTAGGTCTGCCTCTTCGGCTCGATGACCTGATACCGCAGTTCGTATTGCATCAGTCCTCTTCCAGGTCAGTGGTGGGCGGGGAGGGGGTCCAGCCTCAGCAGGCTCAGCAGCAGCGCCCGGAGCTCCTCGTCGCCGGCCAGGCGCCGCGGGACCTCGTCGGCTTCACCGGCGATCACGAGCTGCACGGTCGCTTCCCGGCCGGACATCGCGGTGCGGATGCGCGCGCTGCGGTCGGAAAAGCCCACGGTGAAGGCGAGTTCGCCGTCGTTGCTGTCGTCGACGAGGCTGAACACCGGCCCGTGCTCGCGGAGGATCGCGTTGGCTTCGCACACCAGCTGCTCGGCGAGGGAACGGATGATCACCTGCTCGTCGGTGGCCACGGCCACCGATCTCGGGGCGGCCGGTTCGGTGGCCGGCACGGGGGCTTCCTCCCCGTCCAGCAACGACTGGACAGCCAGCATGAACGGGGTCACGGCTCCTCCTTGAGTCCGGAAAACCTCGACCAGGGAACACCTGGCATTTCACGATTGTTTCCGACGGATTCGGAAATGAGAAATACTTACAACTTCCCGATCGATAGATGCGGTTTATCAATCGCGCTGGCTCAGCGCGGGCCGCCGAGCAGCGAGTGGGCGCGCGAGAGCACCTTGGCGACGTGCGGCGAGAGGTCGTCGGCACGCGTCGCGGCGGCCAGCTGGACCTCACGGGTCGTGCCCGCCAGCGGCCGGTACTGCGAGCCGGTGATCTGCAGGTGCCGCACCGACGCGGGCACCAGGGCGACGCCCAGCCCACCCGCGACGAACGAGACCAAAGTGGACGTCTCGCCGACTTCCTGCACCACGGACGGCACGAACCCGGCCTGCTGGCACGCGTCGAACACGGCGTCGTAGACCACCGAACGGTGCCGCGACGGATAGCAGATGAACGGCTCGTCGCGCAGGTCCGCGAGCCGCACCGTGTCACGGTCGGTGAGCGGGTGACTGGCGGGCAGCACCGCGATCAGCGGCTCACGGCGCAGGACCTGCACGACCAGCCCCGGCTCCCGGACGGGCGGGCGGAGGAAACCGATGTCGAGGGTCTCCTCCACCAGCGCCGTCACCTGGTCGGGGGTGAGCATCTCGCCCTTGAGGTCCAGCTCGATGCCCGGGAAGTCGCGGCGCAGCACCCGCGCGAGCGAGGGCAGCAGCTCGTAGGTGGCCGAGCCGGTGAAGCCGATGGCCACCCGGCCGACGTCACCCCGGGCGACCCGGCCGGCCTCGACGCTCGCGGCGTCCACCGAGGCCAGCACGGCGCGCGCCCGGTCGAGGTACCGCTGCCCGGCGGGCGTGAGCTGCACCTTGCGCGTGGTGCGCGTCAGCAGTTCGACGCCGAGCTCGGCCTCGAGCTGCTTGATCTGGTGAGACAACGCGGGCTGGGCGATGTGCAGCCGGTCGGCGGCGCGGCCGAAGTGGCACTCCTCGGCGACGGCGACGAAGTACCGCAGGTGCCGCAGCTCCATCCGGACCTCACCTCCGACCGACCTCGGCTCACACCGCGAGCGACTCCACTGTTCCAGCCGGCTCGTACTCCGGCCAGGCCGCGTACGGACCGGCCTGGTTCAGCAATTCTGCCGGGTCGTCGACCGGAGGGTAGATCCACTGCTCGTTGATCGTGTGCTTGAGGTCCTTCGCGATGTGCTCGGTCATCTGCACCTCACGGTCCCAGCCCGACGTGACGACCGCGCCCGCCGGCCCCAGTGAGAGGCAGGTGACATACGGCGCCGGCTCGAACCGGACCAGGGCCTCGTCCAGCAGGTCCGCGGCGACGTTGTGCCCCGCGAACTTCCCCTGGGGAAGGGCGTGCTGGCAGCTCTGCATCACCACGCGGCCCTCGGCCGGCGACAGCGCGGCGGCCGTGTCACCGGCCGCGTACACGTCGGGGACACCGCGAACGCGCAGGAACTCGTCCACGTCCAGGCGGCCGAGGTGGTCCTTCTCCGCCGCGATGAACGACGTGAGCGGGCTGGCCGTCATGCCGGCCGTCCACACGACCGTCGACGTCGGGATCACCGTGCCGTCGGACAGGCGCACCTTGTCGTGGGCGAGCTCCTTTAGGCTGACGCCGAGCCGGACCTCGACGCCGAGGTCGGCCAAGGCCTTCTCGATCGCCGGCCGCGGGCCCTCGCCCAGCTCCGGCCCGACGGCGTCGAGCCGCTCCACGAGCACGACGCGGACGTCGTCGGCCAGCTCCTTCAGCCGTCCGACGAGCTCCGTCGCGATCTCCAACCCGGTGAACCCGGCGCCGACGACCACGGCCGTGAACCTGCCTGCCCCGGCTTCGCGGTCCGGCAGCCGGCGCAGGTGCGAGTCGAGCGTGGCCGCACCGGCGAGGGTGTCGATGTCGAAGAGGTGCTCGGCGCCGGGCAGGGCGGGCCGCACGACCTGGCTGCCCGAGGCGAGCACGAGTCGGTCGTAGTCCAGCGTGGCGGTGGTCCCGTCGCGGCGGACCGCGGAGACCGTGCGCGCGTCGGTGTCGATGCCGACGACAGTGCCGGCGACGCGGCGCACGCCGATCGGGCCGAGCACCCGGTCGAGCGGAACGCGCATGCGGTCGGGATCCGCCTCGTAGAGCCGCGGCCGGATCACCATGTCGTCACCGGCGTTCACCACGGTGACCTGAAGGTCCTTTTCGGACAGTCCGCGTTCCTGGCGGAGCTTCACCGCGCTCGCGGCGCTCCACACCCCGGCGAAGCCACCGCCTACGATCAGGATCCTTGACATCCGGATTCTCCTCCTGCACGACACTGTGTCGACCACCGTCGGTCAGCGGTCGGTGACGTCGAACGATACGAATCTGGATATATACTGTCAAGGTTCCACGTGCCCGAACACCGACTGATACACGGGAACGACAGATCCATACCTTCGCCGTCCGAATGTCGCCGGGCCACCCCGGCGTCCCACTGATCCGGACGTCACCCGCGCGAACCTTCCAGGAGGCTCGGCATGAAACTGACCACGATCCGCACGAGCGGCGGCACGCGCGCGGCGCGGGCCGAAGACGACGGCACGCTCGTCGAACTGCCGTACCCGGACGTCGGTGCGCTGCTTCTTGATCCACAATGGCCGGTCGCCGCGGCCGGCCGGGCGCACGAGGCGATGTTCTGCGACCGGGCGCCACTGTTGGCGCGCCCGGGGAAGGTGGTCCGGGTCGACCTGGGCCGGCGGTCTTTCCACGTGACCCGGCCGGAGTCGCTCGCCGGGCCGCGAGACGCGATCGTGCTGTCTCGAGAATCCGTGGCCGCCACGTGGAAGGCCGAGCCGGCGGTGGTCATGGGGCGACTCGGCACCATCGCGGGATTCTCGATCCTGAACGAGGTCACCGTGCCGTGGCTGTCACTCGGCCCGGCGCTGGTGACTCCCGACGAGCTGCCGGGAGGTCTGCGACCCCGGCTCGCCCTGCACAGCTTCGTCGACGGCCGGCCGGTACAGAAGACCGACACCGCAGATCTGGACTTCGTCGCGTTGGTCCACCGCGTTTCGCAACACGTGCGGCTCGAGCCGGGTGACGTCGTCGCGGCGGGGTGCGAGGAGGTTCCGCTGTTGCTGAGCGAAGGTTCCGTCCTCGAAACGGAGATCGACGAGATCGGTTTCCACGAGAACGTCCTGGCGCGGGTTATGTGAGCGTCGCCGTCGCCCGGAAGGTGCCGAGGCGGTCGGCGATGCGGTGGCTGATGGCGAGGCCGGCCTCGGTGACGTTGCGCGCGGCCTCCGCGACGGCTTTGCGCGTGAACGTCTCGCTCAACCCGGCGATGGAGACCGCGCCCACCGGGGTGCCGGTGAGGTCGGTGATCGCGGCGGCGACCGATGTGGTGCCGCGCTGGAACGAGTGGCTGACGACGAACCCGTCGCGCCTCGCCGTCGTCAGCACGGCATTCAGCTCGGTGAGATCGGGCGCGGGCAACCGTTCCGCTTCACAGGTCAGCGAGACGAGCCGCTCCACCACCTCCGGCTCCAGCGCGCTGAGCGCGGCCTTGCCGCAGCCCGTGCGGTGCGCGGGCGCGCGAAGGCCGACGCGGTTGCGCATCGGCCGTGGCTCCCGGCCGGTGATGCGGTCGAGGTACACGACCCAGCCATCGACGAACTGCGCGAGGTGCGTTTCCTGGCAGGTGCGCAACGGCAGCCGCCGCAGCAGCCCTTCCGACGCGGTGGCCAGGCCGGTGCGGTCGATCACCTGGCCGCCGAGCCCGACCAGCGCGGACCCGAGCCGGTACCCGCGGCGCGGCACCTGTTCGAGCATCCCGGCCTGGCACAGGGCCAGGCACAACGAGTGCGTGGTGCTGCGCGGAAGCTGCGTGCGTTCGGCGAGCTGCCGCACGCTGAGTGTCGGCTGACCGGGGCTGAACGCGTTGAGCACGACCATCGCCTTCGCGACGGACGCGTTCCCTTTCGACGCGACGACCATGGCGTGCCTCCGTTCGACCCGATGCGGAAAATACGCCTCCCCGGCCGGATCGGCGATCCGGTGTCCGGCTGTACCGGACGCGAGAATTGCGCTTGCGGTGCAGAAAAAGGAGTCCGGTCAGGCCGGACGCTTCGGCTGTGTTCCGCCGTTGCGGCCTCTAGCGTGCCGAGGATGTCCAGCGTGTTCCGGATGTCCCCCGAGAGGAGCGCCCGCGTGCCTGGTGCGATGCCGGAAGACCGGTTGCGAGCCACCGGTCTGACCCTGCCCGCGCTGCGGCCGGTCGCGGGCAACTACGTCGGCGCATACCAGGAAGGCTCCCTCGTCTACCTGGCCGGGCAAGGCTCCGAGGGCTGGCTCGGTCGGGTCGGCGAGACCCTCACGGCCGAAGACGGCTACGCGGCGGCGCGTGAGTGCATGCTGCACTTGCTGGCTCAGCTGCGTCAGACGCTGGGCAGCCTCGACCGGGTGCGCGGCATCGCGAGGGTCGTCGGCTACGTCTCGTGCGCCGACGATTTCACCGGCGTGGCGCAGGTCCTCAACGGTGCGTCCGACCTGCTGGTCGAGGTCTTCGGCGACGCCGGGCGCCATCCCCGCTCGGTCGTCGGCGCGAAGGCGCTGCCCAAGGGCATCGCCGTCGAAGTGGACCTGATCGCTGTCGTGGAGCCCGCCGGCCGCTGACCGGCGGGCCCACGCGGTCACGGGATGATGGCGGTGACCACGCCACCGTCGACCCGCAGCGCGCCACCGGTCGTCGCCGCGGCCTGGTCGGAGGCGACGTAGGTGATCATGTTCGCCACCTCCTCGGGACGGATCAGGCGGCCGAGCAGCGATGTCGGCCGCTCGCGGGTCATGAACTGCCGCTCCGCACCGGCGAAATCGAGGTCCGGGTACAGGCCCTGCACGAACTCGCGCACGCCTTCCGTCAACGTCGGTCCTGGCAGGACACTGTTCACGGTGACGCCCGTGCCCGCCACTTCCTGCGCCATGCCACGGGAAATGGCCAGCTGCGCGGTCTTCGTCATGCCGTAGTGGACCATCTCGGTCGGATTCTGGATCGCCGACTCACTGCTGACGAAGATCACCCGTCCCCACCCGCGCGTGACCATCCGCGGTGTGTAGTGCCGGGCCAGGCGCACGCCCGAAAGCACGTTGACCTCGTAGATCCGCAGCCAGTCCGCGTCGGGGATCTCGAACACAGACACCGGCGCGAAATAGCCCGCGTTGTTCACGAGCACGTCCACGTCGGGCAGCTGTTCCACGAGGGTCGCCACGCCCTCGGCCGTGCCGACGTCGGCCGCGATCCCGCGTACGCCAAGGCGTTTGGCGACCTCGTCGACCCGGTCGGCATTACGGCCGTTCACCACCACATCGGCACCGGCGGCGGCGAGTGCGGCGGCCGTGGCCGCGCCGATCCCGGCCGTCGACCCGGTGACCAGCGCGGTCCTGCCGTTGAAGTCGAGCTTCACTTGGTCCTCCGATCAGCCCAGGCCGAGCTGCTGGTTGAAGGTCTGGTTGTCCCAGAACAGAAATTCCTCGTCCATCGTGCCGCGGCGGTTCCAGATGCCGACGGTCGCCATGTTGATCGCGTACTTCCGGCCGGTCGGCTGGATGAAGCCGCCCTTGCCGTCGGGCATCGGCCGGGTGAAGGTGCCCTGCATCACGCCGGTGACGGCGGTGAGCTCGTTTTTGGCCACGCGCAAGGGATGCGAGTGGATACGCGTGTCGGGCGCCCAGACGAACATCGCGGCGAGGTCGGCGATGTGCTGATCGATGCCGTCGGTGTAGTGCCCGTCGGGCCAGTGGACGCGGATGGTGTGGGCGTGGCTTTCGTCGAGGCGCTTCCAGTCGGCGTGGGAGAAGACGTCGAAGTCGAGCTCGTCGAACGTCTCCAAGTGCTTGCGCTCGTCGTGCGTCAGGTTGCGCGGATAAGGCGGGTTCGGCACGGGGTGGGCGGCCGGGTCCGGCAGCAGCGGCTGTCCTGCGGCCTCGGCCACGTTGCCGCTCGCGACGGCGGTGAGGGCGAAAGCACCGAACGCGGCGGCGGCTCCGCCTTTGAGCGCGGTACGGCGATCCATGATTGCTCGCTTTCAGCTGACAGAGGGGAGTTCACGCCCGGTCGCCCAGGCATGGCTGGTGGAGACGATGGCGGTGACGACGTCCAGCTCGGTCTCGTCGCGGGGCCCGTAGACGAGGACCATGCCCGGCGTGAGCCGGATCCCGGCGAGCGGATGGGCGACGGCCCAGCCACGTTCGATCGCTTCCGCGGCAAGGGAAACCGGCAGGGCGACGTGCAGGGAACCGTCGGAGCGCGGGTGCAGGTGGGCGAACTCGCCGGCCTGCGGCACGAGGAACGCGTCCGCCGGCCCCGCCTGGCCGTCGGCGAGCATGAACCCGCGCGCGCCCGGCACGGAGATGGCCGACTGCGTGCTGTGCACCCCGGGCAGCGCGTTGATGCGGGCGAACAGCTTTTCCTGCAGTTCGGCCGAGGCGTTGTCGGTGAGCTGCTGCTGGGGGATGGTGACGCTGACGTCCGACCGCTTTCCCGTTCTCGGTGGCAGCTCCTCGAGCCCGTCCCACCTCGTCGGCTGAGGCCCGGGCACGCGGCGCCGCTCGAGAAAGTCCGCGCGCTCGGCGAGCCAGCCGCCGAGGGAGGCCAGCGCGTCGGGCGCGAAGCCGTGACCCACCGGGTCGCGCCGCGCGATGGTGGGCGCTCCGGACTCGGCCGTGAGATAACGCCAGGTCCGGTCCTGCAGGTCGCGCGGAATGACCTGGTCGTGCTCACCGTGCGCGAGGAACACGGGCAGGCCGGCCAGGCGCGCCGGGCCGGTCGGCACGCCCGCGTCGAACGGCAAAGTGCCGTACAGGATGGCGGCGCCGGCGAACCGGTCCGGATCGTCCAGGACCAGGCCGCCCGCGAACGCGGCCCCGCCCCTGAACCCGATCAGCAGCACGGGCCCGCGTTGCCGGTCGAGCCAGGCGAGGAACCAGTCCATGGTGATCCGGAGCGACTCCGGCGTCGGGCGGCCGATGCCGCGGTTGGCGAACCACGCGAAGCCGCCACCTTCCGCGATCGGTGCTCGCACTGCTGCGTAACGGAAACCCTTGGGCAACGCGTCGGCGAGCCCGATGATCTCGCTCTCGCGCGAGCCGCGGCCGTGCAGCAGCACGACCAACGGCCCTTCGGCACCTCGGGTTTCGACGACGGGGGTTTCGACGACCGGCTCGTTCATCGAAGTGTCGGCGTTCAGACGGTCGGGCCGAGCAGCGCCCAGCCCGACTGCCAGGGCCAGTTGTTGCCGGCGTTGAGGGCGATGTTGAGGAACGCCATCTCCTCCAGCGCGCGGGCCATGCGCAGGCCGCCGGCGTCGATCGGGCGGAAACCCAGCGAGGTGAGCAGCTCCGCGACGACCTTCTTGGCGTCGGTGTCGTCACCGGCGTAGAGGGCGTCGAGCCGGTGGCCGCTCTCGGTGGGAGTGCCGAGTCGGCCGGCGAAGATCGTGTTGAAGGCCTTGACCACGGCAGCGTCGTTGACCAAGCGCTGCAGCGTCTGCACGGCGGCGGTCTCTTCGATGTCGAGGTCGGTGAACGTCGCGTTGAGCGGGTTGGTGGCGTCGACCACGACCTTGCCGCGCACGGCGGGCGCGATTTCCTGGGCGACGGCACCGACGGCGCTGCCCGGCACGGCCAGCACCACGACGTCGGCGTCGGCCACCGCGTCGAGGTTGCTCGCCGCAGCCCGCGCGCCCGTCTCGGCGGCGACCTTGGCGGCCTTCTCCGGACTGGGCGCGGTCAGGGTCACCGCGTGCCCGGCGTCGACGGCGGCCATGCTGAGAGCCGAGCCGACGTTGCCGGCTCCGATGATGGCGATCCGCATGATTACCTGCTCCTTCAATATCTGACTGTTCAGATACTGACACGGTAACCACAAGATGCCTTCCAGTGCAATAGCTGACGCGTCAACCTTCTCCGCGTACACTCGGGACATGGACCCGATCGACGACCGCCTGATCACGACGTTCGGCAGGCTGGTCGAGGCCAGCAGCCAGCTGGAACGCCGGCTCGGGCCCGCCATGCAGGCCGAGACCGGGCTGCAGCACACGTGGTTCGAGGTGCTGATCCGGCTCGCCCGCTCCGACGGCGGGCAGCTGACGATGAGCGCGCTCGCCGGCGAAGTGGCACTCACCACAGGCGGCATCACGCGGCTGATCGACCGCATCGAGGCGGCCGGCTACGTCGAGCGCCGCCCGTGCCCGACCGACCGCCGCGTCGCCTACGCCGGTATCACCGACGCGGGGCGCAAGGTGCTCGACCAGGCCGCGACCGTCCACGCGCGCAACTTGCGCGCCGCGTTCTCCGCGTTCTCCGAGACCGACCTGGACACCCTCGACGGACTGCTGGACCGGGTCCGGTGCGGTTTTGAGATTGCTTGAAGGTTCAAGTCGAGCGGCGTAGCGTTTTGGCTGAACGTTCAACTGCCCACGCTTGGAGACGTCCGTGCGATTCCAGCTGCTCGACATCCTGCCGCACCTGCAGAACCCGGTCACCGGGCGAATCGTCAGCACGTCCGACCGGTACGCGCAGGCGCTGAACACCGCGCAGCGCGCCGAGCAGATCGGCTTCGACGCGGTGGCGCTCGGCGAGCGGCACGCGGGCCCGTTCCTGTCGGCCGGCGTGACCGTGCTGCTGGGCGCGATCGCCGCGACCACGAGCCGCGTCCGGATCCAGACCGGCGTCACCGTGCTGTCCATTTCGGACCCGGTGCGCATTGCCGAGGACTTCGCCACGATCGACCAGCTCTCGCGCGGCCGCGTCGAGATCGTGATCGGCAAGGGCAACGAGGCCCGGCAGCTGCCGATGTTCGGCGTCGAGCCCGGGCAGCAATGGGACCAGCTGGCGGAGAAGTACGAGCTGCTGCGCCGGCTGTGGCGCGAGGAAAACGTGACGTGGGAAGGAAAGTTCCGCGGCGCGCTCGACGGCGTGACCACCCTGCCCCGCGCGTACGCCGGCGCACCCCGCGTCTGGCACGGCTCCGCGACCACCCTGACGTCCGCCGAACTCGCCGGAAAGTGGGGCGACCCGCTGTTCAGCGCCAACGCCATCCAGCCGCGCGACAACTACAAGATCCTCATCGACCACTACCGCGCCGAGTACGACCGTCACGACCACGACCCCCGCTACGCCTTCGTCGGCGCCGGGGCGGGCTTCCTGTACCTGGCCGATTCCACACAGGACGCTCGCGAGCACTTCGGCCCGGTGTACGAGAAGATGGTCGAGTTCTTCAACAAGCCGGGCAACCACACGCCCGGCAACGAAATGGTCTTCCGCGACATCGACCACGCCATCGCCGAAGGTCCCGTGCTCGTCGGCAGCCCGCAGCAGATCATCGAAAAGATCCTGTACTTCCACGCCGCCTTCGGCCACGACCTCCAGTCGTTCAGCCTGCCCACGATGCTCCCGCACGAACAGCAGCTCGAAATGCTGGAACGCTTCGCCGCCGAGGTGATCCCCGTGGTGCGCAAGGAAGCCCCCACGACACTGTGGACAGACGCCGACCCGTACGGCGCCCGCCCCGCCTTCGCCGGCAAGCAGGTCCCCGACGCCGCCGCCCTCGTCGACGGCCGCTGACTTTCCCTGTCCCGCCAGGCAGGACGCGGGTTTCGATCACCCCGATGGAGGCATCCGTTTCGGGCGGGCTTGCCGGTACCGTGAGCGCCGACTCGACGGCCGAAAGGTGCCCAGCAGGTGTCGGACTCAGATCTCGCGGCGGGCGTCAGCTCCACCGCCCTCATGGTCGCCGCCGCGCGCGCCATCGAAACCCACCACCCGCACAGCCTGCTGCGCGACGAGTACGCCGAGCACTTCGTCCGCTCGGCCAACTCCCCCGTCGCCCTGCCCACCCGCATCGAGGACGTCCCCCTCGGCGACGCGGACCCCTTCTGGGGCCACCTGGGCCGCTTCTTCGCCGTCCGCGCCCGCACCTTCGACGACTTCCTGGCGGACTCCGCACCGCACACCCCGCAAATCGCCATCCTCGGCGCCGGCCTGGACACCCGCGCGCTGCGCCTTGGTCTGCCCCCTTCGGCGACCTGCTACGAGATCGACCGCCACGACGTCCTCACCTTCAAATCGAAGATCCTGGGCTCCCTGGGCGCTCTTTCGCCCGCGTCCCACCACCTCCTCACCGCCGACTTGGCCGACGACTGGCCCACTGTCCTGCTGTCCGCGGGCTTCAACCCCTCCGTGCCCACCACCTGGATCGCCGAAGGCCTCCTCCTCTACCTCCCCGCACCGGCCGAGACCTCCCTCATCGACACCCTCGACACCCTCTCGGCCCCCGGCAGCCGCGTCGGCCTGGAAACCCTCCCCGGCCAGGACTCCCTCCGGGACCACACGCTCTTCGACACCAGCACTTCGGAGACGGGGTCGCACCTGGGCAGCCTCTTCGATCCTGACCCTCGTCCCGATACGCCCGCTGCTCTGCGCGCTGCCGGCTGGACCCTCACGACCTCGCCGGTGGACACCTTCACCAGGCGGTACGGGCGAGGCCCGGACCCGTCGATTCCGGGGCCGATCCTTCAGTCCCGCTTCACCTTCGGCGAGAAGGCCACGACCTGAACGCCCGCGACGACACCGAGTCAGAGCCGAGCCGTCGGCCGGTATTCGACGCTTCCCTCTCGGACGGTCACCGGTCGCGCCAGTGACACCGCGGCACCCGCGACGACGCCGATGACCAGCACTCCCAAAGCCGCCAACGTGAGCACGTCGGGGTGGATGATCGACTGCCCGCGTTCGGCTTGCCAGGTCACCAATCCGACCAAGCCCGCGTAGCCGGCCGCGGCGACCACGACCAGGCGAGCCCGCACGACCGCGGAGCGCAGCCGTGGCACGCGCGGTGCGAGGAGAACCAGCAGACCGAGGACGATCGGCAGCGCCTGGAGCGCGTGCATGCCGACGAAGTGCGGGATGCGGAGGTCGCCACCGGTGGCACTCCAGCCCGTCACGGGCATGGTCGCGCCGCCGTCTTCGACGCCGACGCTGTGCGCACCGATCATGCCGGCGAATGCGCCGCTCTGCATGGCCTCCAGCTGCGTCGCCGTGGGGGTGACCATGAGCGCACCCAGGCTGATGCCCGCCAGGGAGATCAAGACGCCCAGCCGCAGCGACCAGCGGACGGCGATGTCGGCGATGGGCGCGCGGAGGACGAGGATCGTCAGGATCAGCGCGCCGGTCCACAGGACGCCGATCGATACACCCATCACGGAATAGATGATCGAGTCGGCCGGCGTGGAGAAGTTGAAGTGGCTGGGCCGTCCGCGCAGGACCTGGACCAGGATCAGCGCGTACTCGACGTAGATCACCGCCACCAGCACGTTCGTCGTGCCATTGGCGAGCACGCGGTTCTTCTTCAGCAGCGAGAACAGCCACGCCCACGTGAGGGCGTAGATCGCGTTGGACACGGCGAACTTGAACGGCTTGAGCCAAATCGGCGCGCCGAGCAGGACCCGGTGGTCCACGAGAAGCCCGATCACGGACGCGACGGCCAGTGCCGCCATGACGACGGCGACCGACAACATCGGCCGGTGCCAGCCCTCGACGCGCCGGGCCAGCGGGGACAACGTGCTCATGGAGACCTTCCAAATGAGTAGTGCAACTATAGATAACGTGAAGCTATACTATTGATACTGGGCCGACAAGCTTCGCGGTAGATTGGGGCAGTCATCGAAGACGACGGGGCAACCACGGGCAGCCGCTGGTCCGCGCACCCGCGTGCGTCGGCCTCGTCCGGGAAAAGGAGAAGCCCGCGTGCGCATGGCGGAACTGAGCGAAGAGTCCGGCGTCGCCATTCCGACGATCAGGTACTACCTGCGCGAAGGCCTCCTGCCGCCCGGCGAGCACACCAGCCCGAACCAGGCGCGCTACAGCGGCACGCACGTGCGACGGCTCAAGCTGATCCGCGCACTCCTCGATGTCGGCGGCCTGTCCGTGGCGGAGGTGCGCCACGTCGCGCAGGCGCTCGACTCCCAGGCTCCGACACTCGACGTCCTCGACCTCGCACACACCAACCTGATCACCCCCAAGGGCGAGGTCGACGAGGAAAGCCGCACGTGGGCCTTGACCATGCTGCAGCAAGCCGCGAAACAGGTGGGCTGGGTCGTCGAGCCCGACGACAAGTCGACGGAGACGATCATCGGCCTGCTGTGCACGCTCCGCGCGATCGGTCACGGCAGCTTGCTCGACGACCTGGACGGCTACGCGGACCTCGCCGCCCAAGCGGCCCGGCTCGACCTGGCGACCCTGCGGAACCTGACCACACCCGAGTCCATAGTGGAGAGTGCCGTGGTCGGCACTGTGCTGGGCGACGCATTGTTCAGCGCCCTGCGCAAGCTCGGGCAGCAGAACGAGTCGAAGAGGCTCTACGGCTCATCGCATGCCTGAGCAACCTTTGTCCTCCGCGGAGTGGGCCGGCCCTACTCCTTCAATGCGCCTTTGACTTCGCCCGCAGCCCATTCGGCCCATTCGCGCTGCATCGTGGAGTACCGCTTCCCGAACTCGAGCGCGAGGCGGCCGTAGACGGACGGATCGTCCTCGTCCCAGTCGATCGACGTCTCCAGCGCCGCGAGGTGCTCGCCGCGCCGCGCCGCCGTCTCGCCGACCTGCTCGAGGTAACCCCGCGCCTGGGCCGGGTCGAGCGAGCCGAGGAAGTACACGCGCAGCAACATCTCACTGCGCGGCGGCGCGGCGAGCGGCGACAGCAGCCAGTCCCTCAACTCCGCACGACCGGTCTCGGTGATCTCGTATTCCTTGCGACCCCGCGGCCCCTCGTCGGTGACCTTGATCAGCCCCGTCTTCTCGAGCTTCGCGAGCTCGCCGTACAGCTGACTCTGGGTCGCCGACCACACGTTGGCCATCGCCGTCTGGAAGCGTTTCAGCAGGTCATAGCCACTGCCGGGTTGATCGGCCAGCAACCCGAGCGCAGCGTGTCGGAGACTCATGACCTCAGTCTACCCTCCACTCTTGACATGTCTAGTCAGAACGTTTTAGCTACGACATGTCATAAGTGGAACGTCGAAGGATGTGCGCCGTGAACTACCTCAAGAGCTTCGCCCCGTGGATCGGTTTTGCGATCGTGTCGACGCAGGCCGACTGGCGGTACTCCGGCCTCGTCGGCCTGCTGCTCGCCGGCGGCCTGTTGCTGCTCGAACGTCTCCGTGGCAAGGCCTGGGACACCTTGATCATCGAGCTGAGCGCCACGGGGTTCTTCGCTCTGCTGTCGGCCTACTCGTTCGCTGATCCGACTTCGCCGCTGCACACCTACGTCGGCACACTGTCCGACGCCTGGCTGGCCCTCACGGCGTGGGGGTCCGTCCTGATCCGCCGGCCGTTCACACTCGGCATCGCCCGCACGATGGCCCCGCGCGAGGTGTGGGACCACCCGCTGTTTCGCCGGATCAACGTCGTCATCACGACGGTGTGGGCGGCGAGCTTCACGGCTTCCGCGCTGGCCGGCGGGTTGCTGCTGCACTACGCGCCGCACGCCACCGTCGCGTTGATCGTGATCAAGGTGCTCGGCTTCGTCGTGCCGGTCGCCTTCACCGTGCGCTACACGCGGATGTCCAGGGCCCGAGCGCAGCAGGCCGCCTGACTTGTCAGCGCATTTCCTGGTGGTAGAAGCTGCTGAAGGTGCCGTTCTCCAGGGCGGCGTGCTCGCGGAACAACCGGTCGCGAGGACGGCTGCCGCCAAGGCGACGATGGCGATTCGGATGTGAATGGCCACCTTGGGCGAAGACGCCGGGGACGACGATCGTGGTCTCGATGTCGAAGCGGGCGGGCTCGGCGGCGTAGGAGACGGCGAACGCGTCCATGGCCGCTTTGGCCGCGAAGTATGGCGCGAGGTAGGGCGGGGTGCCGCCCTTGGTGCTGGAGGAGCCGATCCACACCACCAGGCCGTGGCGGCGCTCGCGGAACTGCGGCAGCACGGCACGGTTGACGCGTTGGGGGCCGGAGACGTTGGTGTTCATGACCTCCGCGATGTCATCCGGGGTGAAGGCTTCGGCCGGGCCCATGGCGAGGTGGGCGGCGTTGTGGACGACGACGTCCAGCGGCTCGGGGATCGAGGCGACGGCGCTGTCCACCGAATCCTGTGAGCGGACGTCGAGTTCCACTGCGGACAGGGCCACCGACCGGGAGGACGCGTAGGTCGCCAGCGCGGCTGCCGCGGGGGCGTTGCGGCCGGCGAGGTCGCGGATGCCCGCGTAGACGGTGTGGCCGGCGCGCGCACGATCAGCGCGCCGAAGCCGAAGCCCGCGCCGGTGACGGTCTTGCCCATGGCACTCCCTTGGTTCAGCGTGGGCAGCCGTCGAAAGGGCTGCCGAATGGTCGAACCATGGAGCGGGCGGAAACCATTGCCCGGTAACGAACTTCGGCGTGATCCGTGGATTTGGCGGGATCCGTGCACCGATAAAAACGGCCCTCCCCCGCCGAAAACCCGGCGAGAGAGGGTCGCGAGAAGAAGAACTCAGCCGCCGTACTTACTGGTGCACGTGGCAACAGTCGGCGAAGTGAACCCGTCGCGGAAGGCCTCCACCCGGGCAAAACCGGAGGGCACCGTCGTACCGGAAGGGTCGGAAGCGATGACGCTCTTCGGCGACAACAGCTCCGCGATGGCCTCGTCCAGGTCACCCGGCGAAAGCTCCAGCGAAGCCTTCTTGTCCGGCGTCAACGTCCCCGCCCACATGCCCGTCAGGCAGGCCGTGAGCTGGCCGGTGGAAGCCGTGTCCAAGCGCAGCCCGTAGGCCTTTTCGACCGCCAACGCGTACCGGGAGGCCACCTCGGCGAACGCGGCGAAGTCGCCGAAGCCGCCGGAGGTGCCGCGTGCCGGTGGGGTGCCGACGCGGCGCAGGGAGTTCAGGTCGACGGACACGGTGTCGGTCGACGGGCAGTACGCGGCGGGGCTCGTCACGCGAGCGTCCGAGCAGGGCTCGGGGTCGGAGGTGAGCTTGGGGGCGCCCTTGGGGAAAGCTGCGCGCAGGGTGGACTCCAGGTCCTGCAGGTTCGCCGGGTCGACGACGTCCAGGTTGCCCTTGCCGTCGCCCGTGTCGAGGTCCTTGGAGGAGAACGGCAGCTGGCTGGTGCGGCTCACGACCTCGGCGTTGTCGATGGCGGCGCAGCGCTTCGGGCCGTCGGTGAAGCCGAACTGGAAGGCGGACACGCGGTCGAACGCGCTGCCGTGGGCGCCGGCGGTGTCGAAGCTGGAGCCGGCGGAATCGCGGATGAAGAAGAGCGTCGCCATGATTTGGTTGAGGCCCGTGCCGGTCGACACCTGGAAGTGCGGCGAATTGCCTTCCGCGACCCAGCGGAAGAAGGTGCCCGCGTAGCAGTCGGCCTGCTGTTCCTTCACGATCGACGGGGTGTTGGGGCTCAGGCCCAGGCGCGTCTGGACGGCGTGACCCAGTTCGTGCGCCAGGACGGCGACCACGGACATCGGGCCGAAGGAGTCGTTCAGCATGGGCAGGAGCTCGCCGCGGTCCCACGCGACCAGGTCGCCGGAGGGGCAGTAGAACGCGTTCACGAGGCCGGCGGTGCTGGAGCCGCAGAGGTTCAGGCCCTGGCCGCGCGAGTCGTAGGAAATGAGCTGGCCGACGGATTTGTAGTCCTTGCCGAAGTTCTCCGGCAGCTGCTCGGTCCAGTACTGCTGCACGTCGGCGACGGCGTTGGCGGCGAGCTTGTCGATCGCGCCGCCGTCGGTGTTGGCGACGGGCAGGTCGGTGTCCGCGACGCCGGCCTTCGGGCCGCTCGGACCGTCGGTGATGGCGAGGCCGGCGACCTTGGCCGGGTCGGGCCGGTCGACGCCCGCGCTGCCCTGGACGGCCGTGGTGCACCCGGCCAGCAGCACGGCGCCCGCGACCAGCGTCGCCACCCACGTGAACCGCGAAGTCATAGCTCCTCCAAGGAAAAAGAGCCGGTGCGACCGAGGGGGCCGCACCGGCTCGAAGTAGATCAGGCGCCGAAGTGGACAGACTGGATGGCGTCGTCGAAGCCGATCGTGGAGAGGTCCTTCACGTCGCTGTCGACGACCGTCGACTTGCCGGTGCAGTTCGGGCCGGTCCACAGCTTGAGCGTGCCGTCGGTGGTCAGCGAAGACGTGACGCCGGGGCGGGCCAGATTCTGGCAGGCGTTGTCACCGGAACCGAAGGACAGGCCCTGCGAAGCGCCGTTGTCGCTGAAGAACGCGTCGTCGAACAGGATCGTGCTGGTGGCGGCCTTCGAGTCGCCGGACGGGGTCGGGTCGTCCGAGGGCGGGGTCGTGGTGCCGGAGGCCGAACCGTCGAGCACCTTGCCACCGGTCGGGCTCATGCCGAACCAGGTGCCGCCGACGCCCTCGCCGTTGGTGTCGCCGGGGTTCTTGTCGCCGGAGAACGTGTAGGCGGGCCAGTTGCCGATCGTCAGCTGCAGCGAGCCGTCGTCGCGCTTCACGACGCCGATCGCGGACTTCTTGATGCCGGCGATGAAGACCTTGGTGCCCTTGGTGACCTTGACCGGCGGCCACTTCTTCTCGCAGTCGGCGTTGCAAGTGGACTTCGGCGGCTTCGGGGAGTCGTTGTCGAAGCGGTAGATCGTCATCCCGGCGCCGTTGATCACGACCGGGTTCAGGTTGCCCGCCTTGCCGGCTCGCAGCGACACCCACTTGGTGCGCACGTCCGCGGGCGCGCTGGCCGGGGCGAGGTCGCCGGTGTCACGAGCGGCGTTGTTGCTTCGGGCGGTGCCGCTCAGCAGGTCGAGGCCACCGGCGTCCCCGGCGTTCACCGCGGCGCCGGCCGGGGCCGCGCTCGGGGTGCCGTCATTCTGGCCGCCGCAGGCCGACAGCAGGGCCGCGCCCGCCGTCACGAAGGCAGCGAAAAACAGGGCGTGCTTGCGAAACATGGGGGAACTCCAGGGGGTTCGACCGGGGCTCCTGGACCGTCCGGAGCCGCTCTTGCCCGTGACACGGGGCCGGGGTCGTGTTCGGTTCACGCGAGTTCGAAAGTTTTTTGAGGAATCGGGAACTCGCAGGTCACGCCGGATTCCCGGTCGCACACCCCGGCCCGGTTGCGGTAAGCATGGGCCATGACCAAGGTCCGGTTCGGCTTGCTCGGCCCCGTGGAGGCGCACGTCGCCGGCGAGCCCGTCGACCTCGGGCACGCGCGGCAGCGCTGGGTGCTGGCCGCGCTGCTCGCCGACGCCAACCGGCCCGTGTCCACGGAACGGCTCGTCGAACGCGTGTGGGCGGACGAGCCGCCGTACCGCGCGCACCGGCTGCTCGCCAGCTACCTCTCCCGGCTGCGCCGCACGCTCGCCACGGCCGAGGGCGTCGCGATCAAGCACGGCCCGAGCGGTTACGTGCTGACCACGCCGCCCGGGAGCGTCGACGTGCTGCGGTTCCGTGCACTCGTCGCGCAGGCGCGCGCGCAACGGGAGCCGGAGCTGTTCGACGAGGCCCTCGACCTGTGGCGCGACGACGCCTTCGCCGGCCTCGACACCCCGTGGGCCGACGCGGTGCGCGACAAGCTCGCCGCCGAACGCTTGTCCGCGCAGCTCGATCGCACGGACCTCGCGCTGCAACTCGGCGAGCACAACGCCGTGCTCGCCGACACGGCCCAGCGCGCCGCGGCTTTCCCGCTCGACGAGCGCATCGCCGGCCAGCTGATGCTCGCCCGCTACCGCGCCGGGCGGCAGGCGGGCGCGCTCGAGGAGTACGACCGGATCCGCCGCCGGCTCGCCGACGAGTTCGGCGCCGACCCCGGACCCGCGCTGCGCGAGCTGCACCAGCGCATCCTCACCACCGACCCGGAGCTCAGCCCGCCGCGCGAGACGCCCGTGCCGCGTCAGCTGCCCGCGCCACCGCGGTGGTTCGTCGGGCGCGACGCGGAGCTGGGCGAGCTCGACGCCGCGATGGCCGGCGGCTCGGGTACGGTCGCGATCTCCGCGATCGGCGGCGCCGGCGGCATCGGCAAGACGTCGCTCGCCCTGCGGTGGGCGCACCGCAACGTCGCACGGTTCCCCGATGGCCAGCTGTACGTGAACCTCCGCGGCTTCGACCCGGCCGGTTCGCCGCTGCGCCCCGAGGCCGTGGTGCGCCACTTCCTCGACGCGTTCGGCGTCGCGCCCGCGGCCGTGCCCGCCGACCCCGAAGGCGGCTTCGCGCTGTACCGCAGCCTCGTCGCGGGCCGGCGCCTGCTCGTGCTGCTGGACAACGCGCGCGACGCGGCGCAGGTCGAACCGCTGCTGCCGGGCAGCGAGACGTGCACCGTGATGATCACCAGCCGGCACCGGCTCGGCGGCCTCGGCGTGCGCGGCGCGCAGCTGCTCGACCTGGGCGAGCTGGCCGAACGTGAGGCGCGCGAGCTGCTCACGCGCCGCCTCGGCGACCAGCGCGTGGCCGCGGAGCCCGCGGCCGTCAACGACCTCGTGCGCTGGTGCGGCGGCCTGCCGCTGGCGATCAGCGTTGTCGCGAGCCGGGCCGGGGCGAACCCGCGCTTCCGCCTGGAGGTGCTGGCGCGCGAGCTCGCGGACGCCTCGGCGCGGCTCGACGCGCTGGACGCCGGCGACCTGGCCACGAACGTCCGCGCGGTGTTCTCGTGGTCCTACGAAGCCCTCGACGCGGGCGCCCAGCGCGTGTTCCGGCTGCTCGGCGCAGTGCCGGGACCGGACGTGAGCCTCGCGGGCGCGGGCGCGCTGGCCGCTCTCGAGCGGCCCCGGGCGTTGCTGCGCCGCCTCGTCGACGCGCACCTGCTGCAGGAGCACCTGCCCGGCCGCTACCGGATGCACGACCTGCTGCGGCTGTACGCGGATGAGCTTGTCACCCCGATGGAACGCGTCGAAGCACTGCGGCGCTTCACCGACTTCCTACTTCACACGGCCGGCGACGCGAACCGGTTGCTGCGGCCGGAACGCCAGTCGATCGACCTCCCGGCGGCGAGCGCGCCCCCGCTGGCCGACCGCCGCGCCGCGACGCGCTGGTTCGACGACGAACAGCACAGCCTCCGCGCGACGCTGGATTCCGCGGTGCGGCGTGGCGCGCACGAGGACGTGTGGCGGCTCGCGTGGAGCGTCAGCGGTTACCAGGTGATCCACGGCCAGCTCGTCGAAGACCTCACGGCGTGGCAGGCCGGGCTCGCGGCCGCCCGCGTCCTCGACGACCCCGAACCGCAGGCCATCGCGGCGATGTACCTCGGCACGGCCTACACGCGCACCGGATCCCACGACCTCGCCCTCCGACACCTGCGTGAAGCGCTTTCCCTTGCACAGCAAGCGGATCTGGCCGCCGACGCCGCCCGCGCGCTCGGCTGGGCGCTCGGGCAGAGCGGCGACTTCGACGGCGCCCTGCACCACACCGCCGTCGCGCTGAAGCACTACCGCGCCACCGACAACGGCCTGCGCCAGGCCGACGCGTTGAACACCCTCGGCTGGTACTCCGCGCAGCTCGGGTTCCTCGCCGAAGCCCGCGAGCACTGCGAACAGGCGCTCGTGCTGTGCCGCAAGCACAACCACCACCGCGCGGAGACCGTGACGCTCGACAGCCTGGGGTACATCGCCTCAGCGATGGGCGAGCGCGAGGAGGCGCTGGCGCACTACACCGCCGCCCTCGCGCTCGCCCGCGACACCGAGGACGCCTACGACGAGCCCGTGATCCTCGCCAACCTCGGCGACACCCACGCCGCTCTCGGCGACCTGGCCGCCGCCCGCGACGAGTGGGCCCGGGCGCGCGAGCTGTTCCAGGCGCACGGCCGCACCGGCGACGTCGAGCGGATCGCGGCGAAGCTCGCGTCAGCGGAGCAGTGACGCGAGGTTGTCCAGCGCCGCTTGGAAAGTCGCCTCGACGTACGGGCGCACGGCGTCGGGAGCGGTGAAGGTGCCGGTGGACTCCAGGACGGCGCCACCGTCGGGGGCGGCGCGGACGACGAACGTGCCGACGTAGTCGCGGATCGGCCCGTTGTCGCCGAGCACGCGCCAGCGCAGCGTGCGCGTGTCGGCGGAGGACTCCATGAGCTCTTCGAACGCGACGGCACCGGTTTCGGTGGTCACGCGGCGCGTGTCGATGAGACCCGGTGCCGGTTCGCTGAACTCGGTGGCAGAGAACCAGGTGTGGACGTTGTGGAAGTCCGCGATCCGCTCCCACACCACGGCCGGATCGGCGGTCATCCGCTTGCGCAGCTGCACGGTGGTCATGGGCTGTCCCTTCAGTACTTCGAGACGAACTCGGCCAGCTTGTCCAGCTCCGCCAGCGACTCGTCGCGCGAGAGCGTGGGCAGGATCAGGGCGACGCGCTCGACGCCGAGGTCCTCGTAGGCGTGGATCACGCCGGCGTCGGTCGGGGTGTAGGTGACGGTGACGGGCACCGGGCGGCCCGCGCGTTCGCGCAGGTCTTCGGTGTAGGCGCGCATGGCGTCGACGGGCAGGGGCGGCGCGAGCCAGCCGTCGCCGCGCTCGACGGTGCGGCGCGCGGCCGCCTTGCTCCAGCCGCCGATGTAGATCGGCGGGTGCGGCCGTTGCACGGGCTTGGGCCAGCTGTAGATCGGGTCGAAGTCGACGTATTCACCGTGGTACTCGGCCTTTTCCTGCGTCCACATCGCCTTCACGGCGTCGATGCGCTCGTCGAGGACCTTGCCGCGCTCGGCCGGGGCGACGCCGTGGTTCTGCAGCTCGTCGAGCACGTTGCCCGCGCCGACGCCGACGATCAGGCGGCCGCCGGACAGCTCGTCGAGCGTCGCGGCTTCCTTCGCGAAGACGATCGGTTCGCGCTGCACCAGCAGCGTCACGGCGAGGATGAGCTTGAGCCGCTCCGTCACCGCGGCCACCGCGCCGAGGGAGACGAACGGGTCGGGCATGCGGAACCACGTCGGGTCCATCTCGGCGCCGAGCTCGACGAGCCGCGGGCCATCGGTGACCGGAATGTGAGTGTGCTCGGGGATCGTTCGTGATCAACGCTGACACGAGGGGGCACCCCGGACCTGCCCCTGAGGTGGGTACCCGCAAGGCCCTGGCACGAGGGAAAACCGGGCAACCCGGGCGCGTGATCCCCGTCTCTTCGGCTACGGGTTGCGGGTCGCCAGGTGGCGCCGGCGACGCAGGGTCGAGCGGGGCCGGACGACGCACGTCGCGTGGGGGACTCGGGGTGCCGGGCGAGCGGCGGCGCGGTGGGCGCGGTGCGCGCTGTGCAGCCACAGGACGTCGCGGCCGAAGGACCACACGAGTGAGATCAGGGCGGCCATCGTGACGGCCAGGCCCGCCGGGTGCGGCAGCAGGCCCGAGCCTGCGGCCACCAGCAGCACACCCTGCAGCGCGGCGACGACCTTGCGCGCCCGGCTGGGCGGCAGCGCGCCGTTGAGCCACGGCAGGGTCCAGGACGCCGCGACGAACGCGTAACGCATCAGGCCGATGGCGAGGACCCAGTAGCCGAACGTCTCCGCGGCCAGCACGCTGAGCACCAGGATGAGGAACGCGTCGGACTCCATGTCGAACCGCGCGCCGAGCGCCGAGGACGTGCCAGTGCGGCGCGCGACCTGCCCGTCGACGGCGTCCAGCGCCAGTGCGAGGGACGCCAGCGGCACGAGCACCGCGAGCGGCACTCCCCCGTTCAGGTGGTCTACGACCAGCGCCGTGACGCCGCCGATGAGGATGGCGCGCGTGAGCGTGACGTGGTCGGCGGGGCCCAGTGACCGGGCTCCGGCTTTGCGCGCGGCGCCCGCGAGCAGGGCCCACAGGCCGACGGTGTACGCCAGGCCCGCGGCCCAGCCGGCCGCACCGAGGCCGACGGTCAGGGCGAGCACGCCCAGCAGCGCCACCTGGGCTCCGGCACCCGCGGCCTGCTGCCGAACGAGTGAACCCACGGTGGAACGTGATCGTGTAGTGGTGGTGACAGCCATATCGCCTCGATCTCGCGGCAGAGGAGGACCACCATGACACGTACGGGACAGGCCTTCTGGTTCAAATCCGCCGGAACCGGTGAGATCCGGGCGGCGGAGATTCCGGCGCCGGGACCGGACGAAGTGCTGGTCAGGACCCTGTTTTCCGGCATGAGCCGCGGTACCGAAAGTTTGGTACTGCGCGGCGGCGTGCCCGAGAACCAGCGCGAGGTGATGCGCGCGCCGTTCCAGGAGGGCGACTTCCCGTTCCCGGTGAAGTATGGCTATCTGAACGTCGGGCGCGTCGAAGCCGGGCCGGATGAGCTGGTGGGGCAAACGGTGTTCAGTCTGTTCCCACACCAGACCGAGTTCGTGGTGCCGGCCTCGGCGGTCACGGTGGTGCCGGACGACGTGCCGGCCGCGCGGGCCATCCTCGCGGGCACCGTGGAGACGGCCGTGAACGCGCTGTGGGACGCCGCGCCGCTGGTCGGCGACCGGATCGCCGTGGTGGGGGCCGGGATGGTCGGCAGCAGCGTCGCGGGGCTGCTTTCCCGCTTTCCCGGAGTGGACGTCCAGCTCGTGGACACCGATCCGGCTCGGGAGAAGGTCGCGGCGGCGTTCGGCATCCGCTACGTGCGGCCGGAGGACGCCGAGGGCGATCTCGACCTCGTGGTGCACGCCAGCGCGACCGACGGCGGGCTCGCGCGGTCGCTGGAGCTGCTGGGCCGCGAGGCGACGGTGGTGGACCTGAGCTGGTACGGCGACCGGCGCGTGAGCGTGCCGCTGGGCGAGAACTTCCACTCGCGGCGGCTGACGATCCGCAGCAGCCAGGTGGGCACGGTCTCCCCCGCTCGCTCCGCGCGGCGCACCTACGGTGACCGCATGGCCACGGCGCTGCGGTTGCTGGCCGATCCGTCGTTCGACGTGCTCGTGACCGGCGAGACCGCGTTCGAAGATCTGCCGGACCTGATCTCCCGCCTGGCCGGCGGGGACCTGCCGGGGCTCGCGCACCGGATCGTTTATCCGTAAGTTCTTGTGATTCCTAAGGAGAAAACTTTGTTCAGCGTCACCGTCCGCGACCACATCATGGTCGCCCACAGCTTCCGCGGTGAGGTGTTCGGCCCGGCGCAGAAGCTGCACGGCGCCACGTTCGTCGTCGACGCCACGTTCCGCCGCACCGACCTCGACGCCGACAACATCGTGGTCGACATCGGCCTCGCGACGCAGAAGCTGGGGTCCGTACTGGCCGACCTCAACTACCGCAACCTCGACGACGACCCGGCGTTCGAGGGCATCAACACTTCCACGGAGTACCTGGCGAAGGTGATCGCCGACCGGCTGGCCGACGCCGTGCACGCCGGGGAGCTCGGCGAAGGCGCACACGGGCTTTCGGGGATTTCGGTGACGCTGCACGAGTCGCACGTCGCTTCGGCCGGGTACGAGCGTTCGCTTTGACCGAGGTGGATCCGTCCGGCTACGCGCCGGAATGGTTGCGGCTGCGGGAAGGCGCTGATTCCGTCGCGCGTGCTGCGTCCCTTGTGGACTCGCTCGCGTTGCCTGCTCCGGTCGTGGTCCGTGATCTGGGCTGTGGCACCGGTTCCATGAGCCGCTGGCTCACGGAGCGGTTGCCGCAGCCGCAGCGGTGGATCTTGCACGACCAGGATCCGGAGCTGGTGCGGCTGGCTGTCGCGGCTGTTCAGAATGCGACAGGCGAGGTTCGAGATGTCACACGGCTGACGGCGGCGGATCTCTCGGGCACTTCGTTGGTGACCGCGTCGGCGTTGCTGGACCTGTTCACGGCCGAGGAGATCCGGCGGTTGGTCGACGCTTGTGCGGGAGCGCGGGTGCCCGCGTTGCTGACGTTGTCGGTGGTCGGGCGGGTCGCGCTCACTCCGGCGGACCCGCGCGACGAGGCGGTGGGTGCGGCGTTCAACGCGCACCAGCGCCGGGAGGACCGGCTGGGGCCGGAGGCGGTGGCGTTCGCGGCGGCCGAGTTCGCTGCGCGCGGGTTCACGGTGCGGCGGGTGGCGACGCCGTGGCGGCTGGAGGCCGGGGATGCGGCGTTGATGGAGACGTGGTTCTCGGGCTGGGTTTCCGCGGCGGCGGAGGAGAACCCGTCGTTGGATTTGTCGGGGTATCGCCGGGCGCTCGCCGCGGTGGTTGTGGAGCACGAGGATTTGCTGGCTCTGCCTTAGCTGGCTTAGCTGCCTGGCTGCCTCAGCTGTCGGCTTCTCGGCGGGCTTTGGCTCGCCGTTTGCCCTCGTGCATCGCGGCGACGCGGGCGATAGGGATGGTGTGGCCTTCGGCGACGAGGTCGTCCGGAAGTGCCTGCGGTGCGGGCATTTCCGTCGCCCACGGGTCGGTGTCGCCGAGGCTGTCGAGTGCCGTGTGGACGGTGAAGTCGCGCGGGGTCACGTCGTCGGCCGCGGCCCACGGGATCGGGAACGACACGGTCAGACCGGGCCGCACGCGCGGGCTGTAGGTGGCGACCACGGTGGCGCCGCCGGCGCGGGTGGAGTCGAGGAACACCTTGCCGTGGCGGTCTTCGCGGATGAACGCGGTGGTGGCGAGCTCCGGGTCGAGGCGTTCGGCGCGGGCGGCGATCGCGCGGGTGGCGGCGGCGACGTCTTCGTGGGCCTGGCCGGGTTTGAGGGGCACGAAGACGTGGACGCCTTTGGAACCGCTGGTTTTCAACGCGCCGGCCAGCCCTGCGTCGGTGAGGGCTTGGCGGACCAGGCGCGCACCCGCGACGGCCAGTCCGAACTTCGCGCCCTCGGGCGGGTCCAGGTCCATGATCAGGTGGGTCGGGCCCTGGGTGTGTTCGAAAAGCGTCAACGTGGGGTGGTATTCGATCGCGCGCTGGTTGCCGAACCACAGAAGCGTGGGGCGATCGTTGCACAACGCGTAGGAAACTTCCCGCTTCGAACTCTCGGCCCACAGCTTCACGCGCGGCACCCACTCGGGCGTGTACTTCGGCAGGTTCTTCTGCATGAACGCGTCCTGCCCGCGCAGCACGCGCACGACCGACAGCGGCCGGTCGTGCAGCACCGGCAGCAGCCGCTCCGAGACGCCGTCGAGGTAGTCGAGCAGATCGCGTTTGGTCGCGCCGGCGTCGGCGAACAGCGGCTGGTCGAGATTGGTCAGTTTGACACCCTCGCGTTCGTCGTCGCTGCTCATCGGCCTACCTTCGCCCACCACGCGGGCGCCGGTCAACCGCTTCACACGAGCGGACGGCCCTCGCGGCGGCGCTTGCGGAGGTCGCGCAGGTACGCGTTGTAGGGGAACCGCTGCACGCTGCGCGGGAGGCGCCGCACGACGTGTCCGATACCGCGCATGAGACGTTCGAATGTGCGCTGATCGCGTTCGGTCCACGACAGCCGCATGTGCTCGCGGAAACACGCGGGCAGGAACCCGGTCGTCACGAACCGGTGGAACCGCCCGAACACCAGCGCCAACGGCCACGGCAGGAACCGCAGATCGACGAGGTCCCCGAGGTACGCGCGGGTGCGGTCATCGATGGTGACGCGCTGGAGCCCCTCGGCCCAGTACTTCGCGAACGCCTCGCGGTCCTCGGGCCACATCTCCGGCCGCACCTGCAACGTCGTGCCGAGCACCGCGGCCTCCGCGTACAACTCCTCGGGCGCGGCGCCACCGAAGAACGCCACGTGGACGTCCTCGAGTCCCTTGTAGAGACACGCGGCAACCCAGAGCTGCAACTCGGGATCGAAGGCGTTGTACTCGACGGCGCTGTCCTTTGTGGATTTCACGTACCGGTGAGACCCGTTGACCGCCTCGCGGTACGCCTCGCGCTCCTCGTCCGTCCCGAACGTCGCCACCGCCAGGTAGGTCCCCGTGGTGCGCGCGCGTTTGACCGGGTGCCGGAACAGATTCCCGCTCTCGACGCCACTCTCCATCACCCCATACCCCACCGGGGCCCACCCGAGCTGCATGATCACGTTGGCACTGCCGGCCATCAGCCCGATTCCCACCATGGCCTTCTTGAGCGCGTCACCCATGGCACCTCCCGTCGGATCAAGAAAACGCCACTGTTTACGCCGAGTCAAGAGCCACCCGAGCCGCGCCCACCCTCCCCACCGCCACCCAGCGAACCCTGCACCCAGGCCCCGTCCACCCCCGCAACCGCCGCCCACCCACGCAACCCAACCTGCACCCAGACCCGCCCCCGCACCCCGATCCGAAGCCTCCTTGCGGCCGGCGACGTGTTGTCAAGGCACGCTTTCCCGCCTTGACAACACGTCACCGGCCGTCAACACAA